>NZ_JBMDXG010000173.1:0-4124 GCF_048594985.1 Sphingomonas sp.
CTGCATCGTCGGGATGTAATGGTCGTACAGGTGAAGATCCGACCCGCAGATCGCGGTCGACGTAACGCGAATGATCGCGTCGCGCGGGTTGATGATCTCGGGATCGTCGACGGTCTCGATGCGGACGTCGTGCTTGCCGTGCCAGGTGAGGGCGCGCATGGTTTCGGCTCCTTGAAAGCGGGTCAGGCGGCGGTGGGAAGGTCGGTCGCCTCGGCACGCGTCCGCGCGGACGTGCTGATCTCGCCCGTTTCGATGAATTGCTTGAAGCGGCGCAGGTCGCGGCGCGCCTGTAAGGCGGGCTCGCGCTGAAACAGCTTGGCCAACAGCTCGCCGATCAGGCCGCCGGGCGGGTCGTAGGCAATCACGGCGCGGACGACCGTTCCCCTGCCCTCGACCTCGTGAAACTCCAGCTTGCCGGAATGCCGGACATCCGATCCTTCGACCGATTCCCATGCGATCAGCGCACCGGGGCGATCCTCGGTCACCACGGCGTCCCATTCCACGGTGCGGCCACCGGGCGCCTTGACCACCCAGTGCGAGCGGACATCGTCCAGCACGTCGATCCGGGCGACATTTTCCATCACCTTGGGCAGATTCGAAAAATCGCGCCAGAAATCGTACAGGTCCTGCGCAGGCCGGGCGATCGTGACGATCGACGCGGACACGCTTCGCTCGTCACGCGGAGCCTCGGAAGCGCGCACGTCGCCATCGCGCGCGGCGGTCGCCGGCGCGCCGGTCAAGGTGAGATCAGTCATGATCGCTCCGGATTTTCAAGCTGTTGCGGTTGAGCGTTCAATCGAACGGCGCGGCTGCAAGTTCCTTGACTGCGGCGAGGCGGGCCGCACGCACGAAGAAAAATGACTGGAGCTAATCCAGATTAGTCAGATCAAGCGCCCCCAGGATGTCGTCATTCATTTCCGACGCGTTATGACGCGACGATGCCTGATCTTTTCTCGCCGACATTCTGGACCCAGCCGGTTGACATACTTGCGCGCACTCTGATCGGTGCCGAATTGCTGATCGAGGGGGTCGGCGGGATCATTGTCGAAACCGAGGCCTACGATGTGGACGACCCCGCCTCGCACAGCTTCGGCGGCCCGCGCGCCCGCAATGCCGCGATGTTCGGGCCCGGCGGTCACGCCTATGTCTATCGGATCTACGGCATCCACTGGTGCCTCAATCTGGTCGGCGGCGCGCGCGCGGGGGGCGCGGTGCTGATCCGCGCGCTGGAACCGACGCACGGAATCGACGTGATGGCGCAGCGGCGCGGCCTGACGGACAGGCGCGCGCTCTGTTCGGGCCCGGGCAAGCTCGCCCAGGCTTTGGCGGTCACGGGCGCGTTCGACGGACTTCCCCTCGATCGGCCGCCGTTCGCGTTGCGCACCGGTCAGCCGGTGGAGGTGGTCGCCGGCGCGCGCATCGGGATCAGCAAGGCGGTCGCGCAGCCCTGGCGCTTCGGCGCGAAGGGATCGCCTTACCTCAGCCGGCCGTTCTCCCGGCATGACCGATCCGTATGACCTCGACCGCTTCGTCACCGCACAAGCGGCCACCTATCCATCCGCGCTCGACGAGATCAGGCGCGGACACAAACGCAGCCACTGGATGTGGTTCGTCTTCCCCCAGATCGCCGGCCTCGGGCGCAGCCCGACCGCGATCCACTACTCGATCACGTCGCTCGACGAAGCGCGCGCCTATCTTGCCCACCCGCTCCTCGGTGCGCGGCTGCGCGAGAGCGTATCGGCGCTCCAGGCGCTCCCCGCTGCCGACGCGGAGGCGGTGTTCGGCTCGGTCGACTCCACGAAGCTGCGCTCGTCGCTCACGCTGTTCGCTCACGCCGCCCCCGGTGAGCAACTATTCGGCGAAGCGCTCAGTCGCTGGTTCGGCGAACCGGACGCGGCGACGCTGCGCCTGATCGGCGCGCCAGCGGCGCGACCGGATCGTTAACCGACGGAGTCAAGGGACCGGCACGTACAGGCGCTCGGCTGTTGAAGCGGATGCCCTTTCGGGGTTGAACAGAGGCATGACCACCCGCCGATTCCTTCTCGCCGCCCTCTTGCTGCTTGCAACACCGGCCGTCGCCCAGACCGAGCCCCCCGCCGCGCCACCGCCGCCCACGCAGCCCAGGCCGGCCACGGCGCGGGTCGCGCTCACCACGCCCGAGGGTCCGATCGTGCTGGAGCTGGAAACCGGGCGAGCGCCGATCACGGCCGGAAATTTCCTCACCTATGTCGACCAGAAGCGGCTCGACGGCGCGACCTTCTACCGCGCGGTGCCGATCGGCGAGGGCTATGGGCTGGTGCAGGGCGGGATCCAGAACGATCCCAAGAAGCAGCTCAAACCGATCGCGCACGAACCGACCAGCCAGACCGGGCTGAGCCACACCGACGGCGCGATCGCGATGGCGCGGCTGGCCCCCGGCACGGCGGCGAGCGAGTTCTTCATCGTGGTCGGCGATCTCGTCTCGATGGACGCGGACCCGACCAAGCCAGGCGACAATCAGGGCTTTGCCGTGTTCGGCCACGTCGTCGAGGGGATGGATGTCGTGAAGCGCATCCTGGTCGCGCCCAAGTCTGCGACCAAGGGCGAAGGCGTGATGCGTGGCCAGATGCTGGAGCCCGAGATCAGGATCCTGACCGCGCGGCGGATGAACTGACCGGCGCCGCCGCCCTTGCGATCCACGGGTGCTGGTCACGGTCGAACACACTCCGCACTGCCCCGTTCGTCAGCGTAACCGCCACCCCGCCCGTCCGCGCCAGCACCGATCGGTCGAGCCGCAGCCAGCGCGGCGTGCAGGCATGCGGCAGGCGGCGGTCACTCACGACGATATCCGCCCAGCGACACGCGGTAACGAACCCCGCCCAATCGAGGAAGTATGGGCTGCGCGTCGCGAGCAGGCGCCACGCGCGGTCGCCACGCTGGACCACCGCGACGCACGCATCGGCGGTGCACCGCGCGCCCGGCATGGCGTCGAGGTCGAGCGCCGCCGCCTGGATGCCCGATCCTTCGGACATCTGCTCGCGCACATAATCCCCGGCGCGCGGGCGGAGGAGGTGCAGCCCGTCCGCTGTCCGGATGGCGAGGTGCTTGCCGTCCCCCGTCACCAGCAGGTCGGGCGCGGGGGTCAGCAGCACCCAGGCGGCGCCGACGACAATCGGCGCGATCCCCAGCCGCCGCACGCGAGTGCGCCACAGAGCCACCCATAGCCCGCCGCCGACCATCGACAGGAACGCCCCGCGCGGCATCGACGGAAGCGCGGCCACGGCGCCCGGCGCCTCCGCCACCATCCGGGCCAGCGCGAGCAGCAGCGTGAGCCCTTGCCCCGCCAGCCACCAGAACGGCGCGCCCAGCCCCATCACATCGAGGAGCAGCGCCAGCGCTTCCAGCGGCATGACGACGAAGGTCGTGAGCGGAATCGCGATCACGTTGGCGAGCGCGCCGTACAGGCCGGCGCGATGAAAATGATAGGCCGCGATCGGCGCCAGCGCGCCTTCGACCAACAGGCCGGTGGCGAGCAGGATGGCCAGCCCCCGTCCCGTCCGGTGAACCCAGCCTTCTTCGCGCGGGCGGGTGAAACGCCGCACGGCGGGATGCTCGTGAAACGCGATGATCGCGATCACGGCGGTGAAGCTGAGCTGGAAGCTGGGGCCCGCCACCGCCTCCGGCCGAAACAACATCACCACCAGCGCGCCCGCCGCGACCAGCCGCAGCGTCAGCGCTTCGCGGCCGAGCGCGATTCCCGCCAGCACCAGCAACGCGGCAACGCATGACCGCACCGTCGGCACCTCCGCGCCCGACAGCAACGTATAAGCCAGCCCCGCGAGCGCGCCTGCCCCCACCGCGATCAGCAGCAACGGCGCACGCAGCGCGAGCCACGGCGACAGCGCCAGCAGGCGGAGCGTCAGCAGCATCGTTCCCGCCACCACCGCGGTCACATGCAATCCGCTGATCGACAGGAGATGCGCCAGCCCCGAACGGCGCATCGCATCCGCATCCTCGTCGGTGATCGCGCCCGTGTCGCCGGTGACGAAGGCGGCGGCGATGCCCCCGACGCTTCCGGAAAGGCGGTGCTGGATATGCGCGGTCAGCGCGCTGCGGCGATCGTCCAGCCACGCCGTCGGCCCGCC
>NZ_JBMDXG010000174.1:0-3100 GCF_048594985.1 Sphingomonas sp.
CCGCCACCTTGCCGATCGTGACGACAAGCGTGAGCGCAAGCCCGCCGCCGCCGCTTGCGCCCGCCATCGCCGGAAGCAGCACCAGCGCCAGCACCATCACCAGATCCTCGACGATCAGCCAACCGACCGCGATGCGGCCGCGGTCGGTATCGATCAGCCGCAATTCCTGCAGCGCCTTCAGCAGCACCACCGTGCTGGCCACGGACAAGGCCAGTCCGAAGACGAAGCCGCCCGCGAGCGACCAGCCGAGTGCGGCGGCCAGCGCCATCCCCATCAAGGTCGCCGCCGCGATCTGTACGACGGCCCCGGGAATGGCGATGCGCCGGACCGCCATCAGATCCTTGAGCGAGAAGTGCAGCCCCACGCCGAACATCAGCAGGATGACGCCGATCTCGGCCAGCTCGTTGGCGAGACGCTGGTCGGCCACATAACCCGGGGTGAACGGCCCGATCGCGACGCCCGCCAGCAGATAGCCGATCAGCGGCGGCAGGCGCAGCCGGCTGGCCAGCGTTCCGAGCAGGAAAGCGAGGACGATGCCGGCGACGATCGTTCCGATGAGGGGCGTATGATGCGGCATTGTCTCCCCTTGCCGTTGCGGTGTCCGTCTGAACCTAACCCAGTTGCAATCAGATAGATGCGCCTTTCCGTCCGATAGTTACGGAGGGGGTGACAATGTCCCTTCGACGCGGGAAGAAAGGATCATGGCGCTCCCGGTACATTCCACGGCCTTTTCCGACACCTTGGTCGTGCTGGGAGCAGCGGGGCTCGTCATCCCGGCCTTCGCGCGCTTCCGGATCAATCCGGTCATCGGTTTCATCCTGGTCGGGCTGCTGGTCGGGCCATCGGGGCTGGGCAGTCTGGTCGGTCAGGCGCCATGGCTGTTTCATTTCACCATTACCGACGTGAGCTCGATCGAGCCATTCGCCGAGCTTGGCGTCGTGCTGCTGCTGTTCTCGATCGGGCTCGAACTTTCGTTCAGGCGCCTGTGGGCAATGCGCAGCATGGTGTTCGGGCTGGGTGCGGCCGAGCTGTTTCTGTCCGGCCTGGTGCTGGGGCTCGCTTTCCGCCTCCTGCTGGGCCTGAGCTGGCCCGGCGCGCTGGGGTTGGGCACGGCGCTCGCTTTGTCGTCGACCGCGCTGGTGCTGCCGATGACGGGCATGACCGGCGCGGTCGGCCGGCGCGCCTTCAGCATGCTGCTGTTCGAGGACGTGGCGCTGGTGCCGATCATCTTCACGCTCGGCGCACTCGCCCCGTTCGGCGCGCAGGACCGGTGGGACGGGCTGGCGCGTACGATCGGCTTCGGAACGCTCACCATCGCGGCCATGTTGATCCTCGGTCGCGTGCTGCTCCCGCGCCTGTTCGCGCAGGCGGCGCGGACCAAGAGCCCCGAACTGTTTCTTGCGGTCAGCCTGCTGATCGTGATCCTCGCCTCGATTGCCACGTCGGCGGTCGGCCTGTCGCCGATCGTCGGCGCGCTCCTGGCCGGCATCCTGATCGCCGAGACCGATTATCATGCGGAGGTCGAATTGATCACCGCACCGTTCAAGGGACTGGCGCTCGGCGTGTTCCTGATCACGGTCGGCATGAGCGTCGACGTGCGCGTCATCGCCGCCGACTGGCTGTCGCTGACGACGGCGGTAGTGGGCGTCGTGCTGGTCAAGGCGCTGATCACCGCCGCGATCCTGCGGTTCAGCGGCGCGCGTCGCGGCGTCGCCACCGAAACGGGCATCCTGATGGCGAGCCCGTCGGAAACGACGCTGATCGTGCTGGCGACGGCGGTGCAGGCGCAGCTCATCTCCCGCGACACCGCGGCTTTCTGGCAAATCGTCACCGCGCTCGGCCTGACCATCACGCCACTGCTGGCGAGCGTCGGGCGCGACATCGCCCGCCGTGTCGAGAGACGTTCGGCCGGGCCGGTGGAGGAAGTGCCCGAGGAGGGCGTACAACGCGCCTATATCGTCGGCCTGGGCCGCGTCGGCCGGCTGGTCGCGCAGATGATGCAGGCGCACCGCCTGCCCTACCTCGCGGTCGACGCCGACGCCGACACGGTCGCGCATGCGCGGCGGCGGGGCTACAGCGCGACCTTCGGCGACATCACCCGCCCGGGCATGATCGACAAGCTTCATCTGGGCCAGGCGAGCGCGGTCGTGCTGACGATGGACGATCCGGTGCAGGTCGTGCGGATGACGCGGCGGATCCGGGATCAGTTTCCCGACCTGACGATCGTTGCGCGCGCGCGTGACCCGAACCATGCGGCCGAACTCTACCGCGCGGGCGCGACCGACGCCGTACCCGAGACGCTCGAATCCTCGCTGCAATTGTCGGAGGTGGTGCTGGTCGACCTCGGCCTCGCGATGGGGCCGGTGATCGCGTCGATCCATGAAAAGCGCGCGCAACTCCGCGCCAAGATCATGGAGATGGCGGCGATAACGCGCGAACCGCCTTTGCGCCGGAGGCGGCTGGACGAGGGCTGAGCGCGCGCCGCCCGGGCGGCGCGCGCTTCCGGTCAGACGCGCGTGGCGTGGACCGTCGCGGCGGCGGTCATCACCGCGCCGAAACGGGCGGCCGCCTGGATGACGTCGGCGGTGACGCCGTGGCTCTTCAGAACCTTTTCATGCGCGTCGATGCACATGCCGCAGCCGTTCTGCGCGGACACGGCGAGGCTGAACAGTTCGAAATCGGCCTTGTCGATGCCGGGCGAGGCGAGCACGTTCATGCGCAGCTTGGCCGGCAGCGTGCCATATTCCTTGTTCGAGGCGAGGTGCGTGAAGCGGTAATAGACGTTGTTCATCGCCATCACCGCCGCCGCCGCGCGGGCTGCATTGGCCGCCTCGGGCGAGAGCTTGGGCGCGCACTCGGCCTCGGCCGCATCGACCAGCGGCTTGTAGCCGGATCCATGCGCGGTAGTCAGCAGAAGGCCGTACTTGCGCTGGTCGCCGAGCGTCTGATCGCCGGCGAGACTGTTGAGATTGAGGCGGATGTCCTTGGCATAGTCCGGCAGTGCATCGGCAAAGGTCTTGAGCGACATGGGGTATTCTCCTTGAACAGCGGACAAGAAAAAAGGGGCGCGCGAGCGGTTGCCCGGCGCCCCTTTTCCGTC
>NZ_JBMDXG010000175.1:0-10378 GCF_048594985.1 Sphingomonas sp.
GCGTCGCGCGCTCGACCGCGAAGCCGTGGTTCATGCTGGTGATCTCGACCGCGCCGTCGCTCAGCCGCTTGACCGGGTGGTTGGCGCCGCGGTGACCTTGGAACATCTTGGTCGTCCGCGCCCCCACCGCCAGCGCGAGCAATTGGTGGCCGAGGCAGATGCCGAAGATCGGTTTGCCGACCTCCAGCAGGTCGCGGATCACCGGGACGGCATAGGCGCCGGTCGCGGCGGGATCGCCCGGGCCGTTCGAGAGGAACACGCCGTCGGGCGCGTGCGCCATCACCTCGTCGAAGGTCGCGGTCGCGGGCACCACCGTCACGCGCGCGCCGGCGGCGACGAGGTTGCGCAGGATGTTGCGCTTCAAGCCATAGTCGATCGCGACGACGTGCGGGCCGTCGGGGTTGGCCGAATGCGCGGCATAGCCTTCGCCCAGCGTCCACAGGCCATCGTCCCACTTGAAGCTCTGCGTGGTCGAAACCTCCTTGGCGAGGTCCATGCCCTCCAGCCCCGGCCATCCGGCCGCCCGCGCGCGCAGCGCGTCGATGTCGAACTCGCCAGCCGCATTGTGCGCGATCACGCCGTTGGGCGCGCCCTGGATGCGGATCGCGCGGGTCAGGGCGCGCGTGTCGACGCCCGACAGGCCGATCCGGCCGTTGTTGCGCAGCCACGCGTCGAACCCCTGCGTCGCGCGGAAGTTGGACGGATCGGTCACGTCCTCCCGCACGATGCAGCCGAGCGCGTGGGGGTTGATCGCCTCGATATCCTCAGGGTTCGCGCCGACATTGCCGATATGCGGGAAGGTGAAGGTTACGATCTGCCCGGCATAGGACGGATCGGTCATCACCTCCTGATAGCCGGTCATGGCGGTGTTGAAGCACACCTCGCCCACCGACGCGCCCTCCGCGCCGAAGCCGCGACCCCAGAGGACGGTGCCGTCGGCCAGGACGAGAACGCCCGTGGCTCCTTCCGGCGCGCGTGTTGGCGTGGCGTCGGCCATGATGGGCAGGCACTCCTCGTGGGGTTGGCAGCAATGTCGCTAAGCGCCGCCCGCTAAGCCCCATCCGCGCGCGGGTCAACTCTACCAAGTCTCGTCCGCCCCGGCTACGATTGCGGTTTCCGATTCCGCAGAGAGCATGATGATCCGAGACGAGGTGAAGACGGCGCAGATCGCCGCGATGAAGGCCGGCGACAAGCCGACGGTGAACGCGACCCGCCTGATCCAGGCCGCGATCAAGAATCGCGACATCGAATTGCGCACCGCCTCCTCGACACCCGACGACGACGTGGTGGTGACCGAGGTGCTGCAGAAGATGATCAAGCAGCGCCGCGAATCGATCGAGCTGTACGAAAAGGGCGGCCGCCAGGAACTGGCCGACGCGGAAAAGGCCGAAGTCGCGGTGATCGAGCGCTTCCTCCCCGCGCAGATGAGCGAGGCCGAAGCCGCCGCCGCGATCGACGCGATCGCGACCGAACTGGGCGCCGCATCGGTCAAGGACATGGGCCGGGTGATGGCGGCGCTGAAGGAACGCCACGCCGGCAGCATGGACATGAGCAAGGCCAGCGCGCTGGTGAAGGCGCGGCTGGCGGGGGGATAGGGCGGGTCCCACAAGGGGAGCGGGCCTGCATCTCGGCGTTGTGGGGAGACCCGTGCTTCGACTTCGCTCAGAACGAACGGTTTGGTTGGGGTTGCCAGCCGTCGAACCTTCTTTTCCGATCTTAGCTCCGCTCGTCCTGAGCAAAGTCGAAGGACGTGCCCCACGCGGTGCCATGTGTTGAATAGGGCTATGGTTCTGGACATACATCCTCCGCTGTTCGGACGGACGGTATTACACCGGCCACACGGACGATCTGGAGCGCAGGATCGCGCAGCACAGGCATGGCGGCTTCTGCGATTTCACCGCCCGGCGGCAACCAGTCGAGCTGGTTTGGTCGGAGAGTTTTCCGAGCCGTCTAGAAGCTTTGGAAGCCGAACGCAGGATCAAAGGGTGGTCGCGTGCCAAGAAGGAAGCGCTCATCGTCGGCGATTTGACACGCCTGCATGACCTGGCGAAATCGTCCGCAGCCCGTGCTTCGACTGCGCTCAGCACGAACGGGGGTTGATCGACAGGCGCTCCCCCTTCCCGGTCACCGCACTTCATGCTAGGTATAATGCGGCCATGGCGTCCGCCGCTCAGGCCCACCGAACCGATGCGATCGCGCCCCGTCGTTCGGGCGGGGGCGGGCTGCTGTCCCCGGCGTTCATCGACGAGCTGCGCAATCGCACGACGCTGTCGACGCTGATCGGCCGATCGGTCCGGCTCCAGAAGGCCGGACGCGAGTTCAAGGCGTGCTGCCCCTTCCACGACGAGAAGAGCCCGAGCTTCTACGTCAATGACGAGAAGGGCTTCTATCACTGCTTCGGCTGCGGCGCGCATGGCGACGCGATCCGTTTCCTGACCGAAAGCAGGGGCCTACCCTTCATGGACGCGGTCAAGGAACTGGCGTCCGCCGCCGGCATGGACCTGCCCTCGCCCGATCCTGCGGCACGCGCACGCGCCGAGCGGGCGAGCGGGCTGATCGGCGTGACCGAGGCGGCGGCCGGCTGGTTCCGCAAGCAGCTCGACGGGATCGAGGGGGCGAACGCGCGCGCCTATCTCGACCGGCGCGGCATCGGCGCGCATGCGCGCGACACGTTCGGGATCGGTTTCGCGCCCGACGGCCGCAACCGCATCGCCCCCGCGCTCGACGGCGCGAAGGACGCGGAGCTGGTCGAGGCCGGGCTGCTGATCAAGCCCGAGGATGGCGGCCGCGCCTATGACCGCTTTCGCGGGCGGCTGATGATCCCGATCCGCGACGCGCGCGGACGCACGATCGCGTTCGGCGGGCGCATCCTCGACGCCGGCGAGCCGAAATATCTGAATTCGCCCGACACGCCTCTGTTCGACAAGGGGCGCACCCTCTTCAACCTCGATCGCGCGGGGCCGATCGCGCGCAAGAGCGGCCGCGCGATTGTGGTCGAAGGCTATCTGGACGTGATCGCGCTCGACCAGGCGGGCATCGGCGAGGCGATGGCCCCGCTCGGCACCGCGCTGACCGAAGCGCAGATGGCGCGGCTGTGGAGCCTGGTCGACGCGCCGATCCTCTGCTTCGACGGCGACGCCGCCGGGCGCAAGGCGAGCCTGCGCGCCGCGCACCGCGCGCTTCCGATCCTGCGCCCCGGCAAGACGCTGCGCTTCGCGCTGCTGCCGCCCGGCAAGGACCCCGACGATCTGGTGCGCGCGGGCGGCGCGGAGGCGTTCGAGGCGGCGATCGCCGATCCGGTGCCGCTCGACGTGCTGCTGTATCGCGAGGCGCGCGATGCCGACGATATGGCCCGGCCGGAGGCGCGCGCGGGCCTGCGCCAGACGCTCAACGACCTTGCCGCCAGTTGCGGCGACCGGCTGGTGGCGGAGGAGTATCGCCGCGCGCTGACCGCCCTGTTCTTCGAGGATTTCGGCTGGAAGCGCGACGAGCGCCGCACCATCGCCAGCGCGGTCCTGCGCGCCGCCGTCCCGCACGAGCCGCGACGCGAGCTGCGCGACGCCTATGTCGAGGCGATGCTGTACGGGCTGTCGCGCCGTCCGGCGCTGATCGCAGGCCATCTCGACCAGATCGGGGCGATGCCGATCGGCGACGAGAAACTGCGCCGCTGGCGCGATGCGCTGGTCACGGCGGCGTGGCGCCACCCTACTCTTGATAGCGACGCGATCCCCTCCATATTGGAGACTGCGTTGCTGCCCGAAGTGTTGAAGGCAAACCTGCAGGAAAGACTGCGCTTTCCGTTCATCGATCGCGACATTACGGGCGATCGGGCGGAGGCACAGCTTGCGGGGTTGATCGACACGTTGTGCGCCGAGCGCGAGCTGGAGGATCAGCTCGCGATGCTGGATGCCGATGCCAAGGGGGCGGTGGCGGAAGGCGACGGGGATCGCTACGGGCGCGTCGAGAGTGAGCGGGCGGATGTACGGGACCAGCAGCAGAGGCTGCTGGAGGCCGCGTTCGCCCTGGATGAACAAGACTAGGGTCGAAGAGGTAGCATGGCGAAGAACGGCATGGTGGCGGAAGCGGGCGAGAAGGTCGAAGGCGATGCTCCGCTGATCGACCTGAACGACGCGTCGCTGAAGAAGCTGATCGCGCGCGCCAAGAAGCGCGGCTACATCACCTATGACGAACTCAACGAGGCTTTGCCTCAGGACCAGATGGCGTCGGAGCAGATCGAGGACGTGATGTCCGCCCTCAACGAGATGGGCGTCAACGTCGTCGAGAATGAGGAAGCCGGCGAGGACGGCGAATCCCAGCCGCAGGACGACGACACGGCCGAGGACGGCGCCGAATCCGGCGACGAGACGGTCACGACCTTCACCGCCACGCCCAAGAAGGAGACGGTCGATCGTACCGACGATCCCGTCCGCATGTACCTGCGCGAGATGGGGGCGGTCGAGCTGCTCAGCCGCGAGGGCGAGATTGCGATCGCCAAGCGGATCGAGGCCGGCCGCGACACGATGATCCAGGGGCTGTGCGAGAGCCCGATCACCTTCAACGCGATCATCGACTGGTCGACCCAGCTCAACGAAGGCACGATGCAGCTGCGCGAGATCCTCGATCTCGATGCCATGGTTTCCAAGGGCCCGACCGCCGAGCAGGTCGAGGGCGCCGAGGACGACAATGGCGAGATCAGCGAAAGCGCCGCCGGCCCCTCCTTCAAGGAGGAAGAGGAGCCGGAAGAGACGCAGTCCGAGGACGAAGAGGATTCGATGGTCGAGCGGCGCGCGCCGCGCCCGTCGGACGACGACGAAGAGGACAATACGCTCAGCCTCGCGCAGATGGAGGAGCAGCTCAAGCCGCAGGCGCTCGAGCGGTTCGCGACCATCACCGCGCTCTATCAGACCTTCTCGCGCCTGCAGGCGAAGCGCGTCGCGGCGCAGGGCCTGGGCGACGATTTCCCCAAGGCCGAAGAAGCGAAATATCAGGACCTGCGCGAGCAGCTCACCGCCGAGGTCGAGAGCGTCAAGTTCCACGCCGCCAAGATCGAGCATCTGGTCGACCAGCTTTATTCGTTCAACCGCCGGCTGACGGCGCTGGGCGGGCAGATCCTGCGTCTGGCCGAGCGCCATCGCGTGCCGCGCAAGGATTTCCTCGACCGCTATGTCGGGCACGAGACCGAAGAGGGCTGGCTCCAGTCGGTCGCGGGCATCGACCGCAAGTGGACCGCGTTTGCCGCCGAGGAAGCCGAGCCGGTCGAGCGGATCCGTGTCGAGGTGGGCGAGATCGCGCAGGCCACGGGCATGGCGTTGACCGAATTCCGGCGCATCGTGAACATGGTGCAGAAGGCGGAGCGCGAGGCGCGCATCGCCAAGAAGGAAATGGTCGAGGCCAATCTGCGTCTCGTCATCTCGATCGCGAAGAAATACACCAATCGCGGACTGCAGTTTCTTGACCTCATCCAGGAGGGGAATATCGGCCTGATGAAGGCCGTCGATAAGTTCGAATATCGCCGCGGCTACAAGTTCAGCACCTACGCGACCTGGTGGATCCGGCAGGCGATCACGCGCTCCATCGCGGATCAGGCGCGCACGATCCGCATCCCGGTCCACATGATCGAGACGATCAACAAGCTGGTCCGCACCAGCCGCCAGTTCCTGCACGAAACCGGCCGCGAGCCGACCCCGGAGGAACTGGCCGAGCGCCTGTCGATGCCGCTCGAGAAGGTTCGCAAGGTGATGAAGATCGCCAAGGAGCCGATCTCCCTCGAAACCCCGATCGGCGACGAGGAGGACAGCCATCTGGGCGATTTCATCGAGGACAAGAATGCGGTCATTCCGGTCGATGCGGCGATCCAGGCGAACCTGAAGGAAACGGTCACCCGCGTCCTGGCCAGCCTGACCCCGCGCGAGGAGCGCGTGCTGCGGATGCGCTTCGGCATCGGCATGAACACCGATCACACGCTGGAGGAAGTGGGCCAGCAGTTCAGCGTGACGCGCGAGCGCATCCGTCAGATCGAGGCGAAGGCGCTGCGCAAGCTGAAGCACCCGTCGCGCAGCCGCAAGATGCGCAGCTTCCTCGATCAATAACGCTGGACGCACGGCCGGTCGAAGGGCCGGCCGCCCGCTTGCCCGCATCGCTACGATCGGCGGTGCTCCCATGGGGCGCCGCCGATTGTAGTTGGGCGTCAACGCTTCGGCCAGACCGGTCCGACGACGCCTCCGATCATTTCGCGGGTGTAAGTAAAGTCATGCCTAACGCCCTCATAACCTTATCTTTACGGCGTTCCGTTAGAGCCTGTCTGCGAGGGGGGTGTTGATGTCCGGGGAGGGCATCGCCTCAGGAGCAGATCATGTCCGCCGTCCTCCAATCAGCGTCCGTCGATCTCGGCGAAATGCTGGTCGCCATTGCCGCATCGGAGGGAAGCGCCAGCCACCCTTATACGCACAGCTACGCGCTGAACGCGGATCCGTTCGCCAACCGCAATCTCGCCGATGTGCTGCACCTGCTGGCGATGCTGTACGGGCCGCAGCCGGGACTGGTCGAACTGGCCGCCGACCGTAACGTGGCGCCGGAGGCGGATGACTGGTTCACGCATGCCGCGCGGGGCTTTTCGGCCGAGCGCGCCTACCTGGCACAGCTCATCGTCGCCGCCGGCCCGGGGCCGAGCACGCCCGGCGAGGGCGACACCGCCGCCGCCATCCTCGATCAGCGCCGCGCCATGGCGACGATCGCCGCGTCCGATCGCTTCGGTTGCGCGCTCGGCGCGGCGGCCGGACTGGTGCTCGACTGGCAGGCGGTTCGGGCGGTGCTCGACACCGCCGCAGCGCGCATCGGAATCGATGCGGCTCCGTGCGATCTCCCCGACGAGGCGGAGACCGCCGCCATGCTCGCCCGCGTGCCGGTCTCACCGCGCTTCGACCGCGCGATCACGTTCGGCGCGCGCCAGATCCTGGCGCAGCAGCGCGGCCTGTGGGACGTACTGGAAGCGCGGACGAGCGCGCGGGGCGCGCACTGATCTTCACCTGCTGAGGTTCAAACGCTGGGCACGTCCGACGGTCGGTACAGCGTGCCCCCTGTCATTGGAGCCGGTACACCCGTTGTTCCCGGAAAGCTGATCGGCAGCCCCTTCAGCGAGCGCACCGCCATATAGGCGAACCCCTCCGCCTCGGTCGCGTCGCCGTTCCAGCCAAGCGCCTCGATCGGCTCGGGCCTTAGACCGCACGCATCGCCGATCATCGCCATCAGTGTCGGGTTACGCCGCCCGCCACCCGCCACGATCAGCCGCCGGGGCGTCCCCACGAACGCGAGAGCGCGCTTGACGGTCTCGGCGGTGAAGCGGGTCAGCGTCGCGGCCCCGTCGGCCGGCTCCAGTCCGAGCACCGGCACGATCGTGAAGTCGGCGCGGTCCAGCGACTTGGGCGGGGGCAGATCGAACCAGGGGTTTCCTAGCATCGCCGCGAGCACAGCCTGATCGACGCGGCCCCGCCCCGCGAGCGCGCCATCCTGATCGAAACGCGCGCCTGCGACGCGTTCCACCCAATCGTCGATCAGTCCGTTGGCGGGACCGGTGTCGAACGCGGCGAGGTCATCCCCCTCCCCGATCCACGTCAGGTTCCCCACGCCGCCCAGATTGAGCACCGCCACCGGCTTGTCGAGATCGGCGGCCAGCGCGCGATGATAGACGGGCAGCAGCGGCGCGCCCTGCCCCCCTGCCGCCACGTCGCGGACGCGCAGATCGCCGACCACTGCGATGCCCGTCGCCCGCGCCAGCCGATCAGGCTCGCCGATCTGCCACGTCCAGCCGCGATCGGGCCGGTGCGCGACGGTCTGGCCGTGAAAGCCGATCACGTCGATCTTCCCAGGCGCGAGGCCCGCCGCGCGCAGCAGCGCCGCCACCGCATCGGCATGCAGATCGGTCATCCGGAGCGCGGCTTCGTCGATCTCCGGATGCGCGACCGGTCGATCGAGCGAGAGCGCCACGCGCGCCGCCGCCGCGAGCTCGGCGCGGGACGCGGAGTCGTAATCGCGCCCGTGAAAGGCGATCGGCCGCACCGACGCTTCGCCATCCGTCTCGATCAGCGCCGCGTCGATCCCATCGAGCGACGTGCCCGACATCAGCCCGATCGCCAGCATCAGGCCGGCAGCTCGACCGTGCTGAACGAATCGGCGGGAAGCGTGAGCTCGATCATGCGGTTGCCGAGCATCAGCTTGATCGGCGACGGCTGCGCCAGCGCATTGCTGAGCACAGCCACGACGGCCCCGTCTCCGGCGAAGGCGAGCACGTCGTCATAGCCCATCGTGCTCGTCGCCTCGATCCGCGCCATGCCGGGGCGGACGAAGTGGCTGAGGTGCTTCATCAGCCAATATTCGTGATTCCACGTGGCGGCCTTCGTCTGGATATCGACCGTCAGCAGCGAATTCTGGCGCCAGCCCCAGCGACTTTTGCCGCCCGGCTCCAGCGCAATATTCCAATATTGGTAAGCGCTGGCGCCATTGCGCAGATACAGTTTCATCAGCGACCAGGCGTAGCGGGCGTAGCGCCAGTCATTCTGGCCGTCGCCGCATTCCTGCTCGGTCTGGTAGATGGGCAGGTCGGGATGGGCCCGATTGATGAAGGGGACCGCCCCCTTGCCCGCCCACTGCGCGCCGACGCCCTTGATGAGCGGGCCGGCCTGCGGATCGGCAAAAACGGTCTCGAACAGAGCGGGATCGGGGCGTTCGAGCGTGCCGAAGAAGATGTCGACGCCGCGCGCGCCCATCTCCTTACCCAAGTGCGGCAGGAAACGCGCCAGGCCCTGCGGCGTCCAGCAACAGGAGGGGAAAGGCTGGGCCGAATTGAACTCGTTCTGCGGCATGACCATCGAAATCGGGATGCCGCGCGCTTTGTAGGCATCGACGAACTTGCCGAAA
Organism: Sphingomonas sp.; assembly: GCF_048594985.1. Lineage (GTDB taxonomy): Bacteria > Pseudomonadota > Alphaproteobacteria > Sphingomonadales > Sphingomonadaceae > Sphingomonas_I. The sequence continues at coordinate 8,914 of NZ_JBMDXG010000175.1, forward strand.
TAGCGGGCATAAGCGTCGAAATATTCGGGCTCCTGGATGAACCAGTCCTCGCCCTCCTTGCCCTCGGCGCCTTGTGGCAGGCCGTTGTCGGGCCAGCCCGGCTGGTTGTGCGCCATGGCATAATGGCCGTTGCGCTTCATCCAGCTCGGCGGGCTCCACGGCGAGGCCCAGAGTTTCAGGTCGGGCCGGTGCCGCCGCGCAGCGCGGATGAACGGCACGAGGCCGGTATCGTCGCGGCTGATCGAGAAATTGCGCAAAGCGAGATCGTCGGGCGTTTCGTCATAGGAATACCAGTCGCGCGCGAAATCGTTGGCGCCGATCGGCATGCGGCACAGGTTGAACCGCGCGCCGTCGGGGCCGAACAAATCCTCCAGCACGCGGTCGCGCTCGTCATCGGGCAGGAGCAACAGCGCATCCCAGCCCATTTCGTTGAAGCAGCCGCCAAAGCCGACCATCGTCTGATGCCGGATTTCGTGGTTGAGGACGACGTCCGCTTCCTCGCCTAAGCGGATCGGGCGGACCTGCGCGCCCTCATTTTCCTTCCATGGCTGCGTCTGGGTCGTGACGACCCAGCGCGGCCCTTCGGCGGCGAGTTGAAGCTGCGCGCGCGCAGGCTCGAACAGGCCGGCGGCAAGCCCGGCGCAGGCGGCACCCTGCAACAGCGAGCGGCGATCCATCTCCATCGCGACGGTATGCGTGCGCAGGCCGGCGGCGGCAAGCCCGGCGGCATGCTTCGTCGGATGACGCGCGCGGCCGCGCATGCTAGGCGCCCGCCCGCAATGGCCCAGTACAACTCCGCCCTTCTCCGCCTGCTCGACGAGCGCGGCTATATCCACCAGGTCACCGATGCCGCCGCGCTCGATGCGCTGGCGGACAGGCAGATCGTGCCGGGCTATATCGGCTTCGATCCGACCGCGCCGTCGCTGCATGTCGGCAGCCTCGTGCAGATCATGCTGCTCCGCCGGCTCCAGCAGGCGGGGCATAAGCCGATCGTGGTGATGGGCGGCGGCACCGGCAAGATCGGCGACCCGAGCTTCAAGGACGAAGCGCGCAAGCTGCTGACCGAGGATGGGATCAAGGCCAATGTGGCATCGATCCGTCGGGTGTTCGAGAAATTCCTGACCTTCGGCGACGGGCCGACCGACGCGATCATGGTCGACAATGCCGACTGGCTCGACCGGCTGGAATATATCCCCTTCCTGCGCGACGTGGGCCAGCATTTCTCGGTCAATCGGATGCTCAGCTTCGATTCGGTGAAGCTGCGCCTCGACCGCGAGCAGTCGCTGAGCTTCCTCGAATTCAATTACATGATCCTCCAGGCCTATGATTTCCTGGAATTGTCGCGGCGCGTCGGCTGCCGCCTGCAGATGGGCGGATCGGATCAGTGGGGCAATATCGTCAACGGGATCGAGCTTGCCCGGCGGATGGACGGGACCGAGGTGTTCGGCGTCACCACGCCGCTGAT
>NZ_JBMDXG010000176.1:0-21896 GCF_048594985.1 Sphingomonas sp.
ACCGGCGCGGTCAAGCCGTCCGCCGAATATGAGGAAGGCGACATGCGTCGCTTCGATCCCCGCTGGCAGCCGGGCCATTTCGAAAGGAACCTCGACGCCGTCCGCCAGCTCAGCGAGCTCGCGGAGGACAAGGGCATCACCGTGTCGCAGCTGGCGCTGGCCTGGATCCTGGCGCAGGGCGAGGACATCGTGCCGATCCCCGGCACGCGCAACATCGATCGGCTCGAGGAAAATCTGGCCGCCGCCGACGTGGTGCTGTCGGCCGATGATCTGATCCGCATCGGAAATATCCTGCCCGATGGCGCCTTCGGTGCGCGCTATGCCGGCGATATGGTTCCCGACTGGATCTGATCGCCCATGGGTGGCTGGCGTTGCTGGCCACCCATGGCACTTCGCGCGGGCGGCCGGTCGAGGACGCATCCACGCCGCCCGCGCTTCGCCGCGTTCGGCACGGCCGCTACAATCCCGCCGCCGCGATCGCCTCCAGCGCGCGGTCGAAGCGCGCCTCCGCCGGCCCGCCGATCACGACGTACGGCACGCCGCGCCGCTCCAGTTCGGCGCGCGACAGGTCGAAAAAGCGCCGCCGCTCCGCATCCCCGCCATAGACGCGCAGGCTATCGTCGACGAACGGCGTATCGATATCGAGCAGCAGGTAAAGCCTGGCGGTCGCCGAAAACTCGTCGAACCACGGATCGCGCTCGCCGAACATCATGTCCGCCCACACGGCGGTCATCAGCGGATCGGTGTCGAGGATCAGGCGCGCATTGCACTGGCGCAGCATCGCCTGCGTCAGCGCGGCGTGCGTCCGCCCGATCGTGACGAGATCGCCCATGGCGAGGTCGGTCCCGAACTGCTCGCAATAGGTCCGCCCATATTCGGGTACGAACACCGTGTCGAAATGGCGCGCCAGCGCCGCCGCCAGCGTGCTCTTGCCGGTGCTTTCCGGGCCGTGGAGGCAGATGGTGTGCGCATAGCTCGGGCGCACGGCGGGCGGGATCAGGCGCCAGAAGGCGAACGGATCGACGCGCACCCGCGAGGAGCGCAGCGGCACGCCATCGCGGCGCGGATCGATCAGCACGAACCGCGCCCCGATCGCCTCTGCGATGATCCGCTGGCGGACGTCGGAGGCGAACAATTGGTCGACCGGCGCGGGATGGAAATCGGCGATGCGCGCGGCCCATTCCTCGCGCGCATCCGGCCTGTCGGGCGCGGCGTGGGGCGAGGGCGCCGGCGCGACCACGAACCGCGTCGCCGGAAACATCTCCATCATCCAGCGCAGCCGGCTCACGCCGTCCGGCGTGTCGCCCGGCATCGCGCAGATCATGATGGTGAGGTGATCGACCAGCGCCAGCGCAGTGCGGATCAGCGCGACATGCCCGGCATGGAGCGGCATGAACCGGCCGATCACGATCCCGTTGCTCATGCGCCCTGCCCCCCGGCCTCGGCCCGGCGCCATTGGACCAGGCCGACCGCAGACAGGATCAGGAAGGCGGCATAGAGCCCGGCGGTCAGCGCCAGCCCCTTGGTGAGGTAGAGTCCGATCGCGGCGGCGTCGACCGCGATCCACAGCAGCCAGTTCTCGATCATCCGCCGCGCGAGCAGGATCTGCGCCGCGACGCTCGCCACCGCGATCCCGCCGTCCCACCATGGGGAGGCCGCGTCGGTCCCGGCGTGCATCCCCCAGCCCCACAGCCCGGTGACGAGCGCGATCATCGCGACCCACGCGATCCGCGCCGCCGGCGTCAGCCGCCGCACGGGCACGCCCCCCCCGCCCCCGCCCGCACGGGCCCACGCCCACCAGCCGTAGAGCTGGATCGCGAAGAAGAAGAGCTGGAGCAGCGCATCGCTGTACAGTTTCGCCGCGAAGAAGATGTCCGCGTAGAGCGCGACCATCGCCAGCCCGAACGGGTAATTCCACACGCTCCGCCGGATCAGCAGCACGATATTGGCGAGGCCGAGCGCCGTCGCCAGCGCTTCCAGCGAGATCAGATGAGCTGCAATGTCCCCCACGGCCGCGATGCTAGCCGCGCACGCCCGGTCGCGCCACCCGCGATAGGCACTTGCGGGCGGCGGACAGCGCCGCTAACAGGCCCCCGCTTGGCTCGCCGGTCCCGCCTTCCCAAGGGCGCTTGAGGGACCTGCGCTCCGTCGGGGAGTAGCTCAGCCTGGTAGAGCACTGTCTTCGGGAGGCAGGGGCCGGAGGTTCGAATCCTCTCTCCCCGACCATTTGCGCCAATCACTTAGATGATGATTGGCGCGGGGCCGCGAGGTTCGAGAAAACCCTATGGATCAAGATATGCGGCCAGTTCCGCCGGCGCACCCTGCGGAAAGGACTGGCGCAACAGCGCGAGGAAAGCCGACACTCTGGCGTTGAGCAGCCGCCGCGACGGATAGAGCGCCCACAAGGCGATATCCGAACCGACGACGTCGCCCCAATGCGCCAGCCGACCCGCCGCGATGTCGCGGCTGACGAGCGAGAGCGGTAGCCTGGCTGCCCCGGCGCCGTAGCGCACCGCGTCGCGGATCATGATCAGCGACGACAGGCGCAGCACCGGATCGATCGCGATCTCGCGCGCGCTTTGCGCGGTGCCGACGGTCCAGCTGCGTGCCTGATCGTCGCCGCGGACCACGGCAGGTACGGCCTCATCATCAACCTGCGCCACGTCGGGACCGGCCGCCACGACCAACCGGTCGTGAAGAAAGGGCCGCCCGACCAGCGTAGCGTCCGGTGCGGGGTTGACGCGAATGACGAGGTCATAGCCCTCCTCGATCATGTCCACGGCGCGATCGTCGGTGCTGACGTCCAGGCGCACCTCCGGGTGAAGGCGCGCGAATTCCGCCGCCAGCCGTCCCATCGCGGTCTGCGAGAAGAGCAAGGGCGCGCTGATCCGCAATCGACCACGTACCCGCTCGCTGCCGGATGCGATCGCTGCGGTGGTTTCCTCCAACTCCATCAGCAAGGCCCTGGCCCGCTCGAACAGCGCGCGCCCTTCCTCGGTCAGCTTCAGGTCTCGCCGGCCGCGTTCGAACAGCCGCAGGTTAAGCGCTACCTCTAGGTCCGATACGCGGCGCGACAGCGTCGCCTTGGGGCGGCCGGCGGCCCGCGCCGCCCTGCCGAAGCCCCCGTGACGGGCGACAAGCGTGAAGTCGTTGAGCGCAAGCAGGTCCATGTCGTTCCACCTATGAGACATTGCGTCCAAATTGCGCGTCTATTCGCACATAAATGGATCACGCATCTTCGTCTGGTCAGCAAGACCAAATGAGGAGAAGACCCATGACCATTCTTGTTACCGGAGCCACCGGCCGCGTCGGCCGCCATGTCGTCGACCAGCTCGTCGCCCGTGGGGCGGATGTCCGCGTCCTCACCCGCGACCCCGCCAAGGCGACATTCCCGGCCGGCGTCGAAGTCGTACGGGGCGACCTGCTCGATATCGATGCGCTTCGGGCCGCCTTTCAGGGCGTTCGCACCCTCTTTCTGCTCAATGCGGTCGCCGGTGATGAATTCACCCAGGCGATCATCACCCTCAACGTCGCGCGTGAGGCGGGTGTCGACCGCGTCGTCTACCTGTCGGTGTTCGGCGCCGAAGAGGCGGTGAACGTGCCGCATTTCGCGGTGAAATCGGGCGCGGAACGGATGCTCGCCGCGATGGGCTTCGGCGCGACGATCCTGCGCCCGACCTATTTCATCGATAACGAGGTCATGGTGAAGGACGTGATCATGCAGCATGGCGTCTACCCGATGCCGATCGGCGGCAAGGGTCTCGCGATGGTCGATGCGCGCGACATCGCCGAGGTCGCCGCGATCGAACTGATCCGCCGCGACACGGCCGTGGGCAAATTGCCGATCGATACGATCAACCTCGTCGGCCCGGACACGCTGACGGGCGACCGGGTCGCCGCGATCTGGTCGGACGAGCTCGGCCGGCCGGTCGCCTATGGGGGCGACGATCCGAGCGGGTTTGAACGGACGATGGCGACGTTCATGCCCGCATGGATGGCCTATGAAATGCGCTTGATGGCCGAACGCTATGTTAGCGTCGGCATGGTTCCGGAAGAAGGCGATGCCGATCGGCTGACCGCGATGCTCGGACGGCCGCTGCATAATTACCGCGACGCCGTCCGCATGCTCGTCGCCGCGTGAACGATGCTGCACCCTTTGCAGCACATGGTGACTTTCCAAGCCCGGTTGTCGTCAAGCCTCGGCCTGGCGACGGCCTCTTTGCAAACCGCGAGTATTATCCTCCCGCTGGGTCCGCGTCGGCGTCCCGGCCCGACAGCAGGCGCGTGACCGCCAGGTCGTTGGTGACGTTGCCGAGTGTACGGAACAGGTCCGGCACCGCCTCGATCGCCAGCAGTAAGGGCAGCGCCGTGATCGGCGCGCCGATCGCGATGCACACCGGCGCGATCGTGGCGAAGAAGGAGACCTGCGCCGGCAGGCCGACCGCCCCAAGGCTGACCGGCACCGCCACCAGTGCCGCCAGCACGAGCAGCCCGATGTCCGGCCCCGCCCCGTGCAGATGCGCGAGATAGACCGCCACCGCGACATTGGCGGCGGCGCTCGCCGCGCGGAACAGCGACACGGCAAGCGGCAGCACGATCCCCGCGACGCGCGGGTCGCCGCGCAGCCGCGCCGCCGCCTCGATCATCGCGGGCAATGTCGCCAGCGAGGATTGCGTGCCGAGTGCCAGCGCCTGCACGGGCACGGCTGCACGCGCGAAGGCGATCACGGAAGTCCGCCCGAACACCCACACCCACAGATAAGCGAGCAGGGTCGCGGCGAGGCAGGCGGCGGACACGAGCGCGACATAATGGGCAAGCGTCCCGAACACCCCCGCGCCGAGATCGGCCGCCGCCGTAAAGGCCAAAGCGGCGACGCCGATCGGCCCCGCGCGCAGCACCCAGCGCACGATCACCAGCATCGCGTCGACCAGCGCGCGCAGCGGCCGCAGCAACGCCTCGGCCGCGTCGCGTTCGAGCTGCGCGGTCGCAAAGCCGAGCAGCAGCGCGAACACGACCAGCGGCACCATCGCCGTGTCCGCCGCCGCCCGGATCGGGTTGGCGGGGATGATCGTGTGATACCAGGCCACGTCGGCCGCCGGCGCGGGCGGTGGGGCGCCCGCGTCCGCGCTCAGCGCCAGCCCCAGCCCCGCGATCGGCCAAAGGTGCAGCAGGCCAGCGGTCAGGAACGCCGCGACCAGGCACGCGACCGTCAGGATAACCGCGAACCAGACGAGCGCGCGGAGCGTGACCGACCCCGCTTTGGCCTCGCGCGCGGTGCCGGCGATCGCGGTGACGAGCAGGCCGAACACCAAAGGCACCACCGTCATGGTCAGCGCGTCGAGCCACAGCGCGCCAACCGGCCGCGCGACCGCGGACACGGCGGCGCGGACCCCGCCACCGCTCAGCGCGCCGCCGCCCAGACCGACGAACAGCCCCAGCAGCAGGAATGCGGCGCGCACGTCGCGCGGGCGCTGCGGCGGCGCGTCGTCCCGCCCCCCTGCGGCGCTCATCGGCTCACGTCCGGCGCTTCATCACGGCGGAGACGAGCGCGATCCGGTCGACATCGGCATAAGCGGGCTTGTCGAGTTCCTCGCCGAACACGTCCGGGTCGATCTCGCGATAGTCGAGCGTGCAACCCCGCTCCTCCGCCAGGCCGGCGAGACGCTCGCGCAGTGCATCCCCGCCGGCGACGATCGCGCTTCCGGTGTAGAGGATCAGGCGGCCGCCGGGCGCGAGCCGCGCGGTCGCGTCCACGGCCATGGTCAGCGCGACCTCGGCGCCGTGCATGCCGCCGCCGTCGCGATAATCGCGCCCTTCCGTGTCGATGATGTAGGGCGGATTGGCGAGTGCCACGTCCCACGCCCCCTCCACCGCGTCCAGCGACCCGGCCAGCACGAATTCCGCCGCGACCCCGGCCACCGCCGCATTGATCCGTGCATAGTCCAGCGCCTGTGGATTGATGTCGGTCATCGTGACGGCAAGCTGCGGGCAACGCCGGCTGGCGACGATCGCGCCGACCCCCGCCCCCGCCCCGATATCCACCAGCCGCGTGCCAGCCCCCTGCGGACAGTCGGCCAGCTCGCGCGCGATCAACGTGGCGAAGCGGTAGCTGTCGGGCCCGAGGAACACCGAATCCTTGTCCGATGTCGGATAGGCCGAATGGACGAACAGCTCCCCGCACAGGCGCGAGACGCGGACGCGGCTGCGATAGCGCGCGCCTTCCGCCTGCAGCAGCCCGCACGCCGCCAGGCGCCCCAACAGTCCCGGCGGCATCGCCGCCGCGTCGAACGGCCGGTTCCACCCGAACGCGTCGGCCAGCCCGCCATCGCCTCCGCCCCGCGCCAGCACGCGGGCGTGCGTCGTCGGGGTCGGCGTGACGAACGCATAGTCTCGGTCCTTCAGCCACGCGATCAGGTCGCGCAGCACCGCATCGCGGCTCTCCACGCGGGTTTCGGATTTAAGGCCGGCCGGATTGTACAAGGAGAGGTCGTCCCGAAATGACAGCAACGTAACGTCGGGAACGATCGATCGGCTCCGTCTATCGCATCTTACAGCGGCCGCGCGCTCAGGCGATCGCGTCGGCGAAGACGCGAGGCACGCGCACCACGGTGCCGTGGCGGGCATTTTTGGGGAAGCGAACGCGGTCCGTCTCGTCGCGCCAGGTCACGAAGTCGGTGGTCGACGCCGCGCCGAAATGCCCCTGCTCGTACACGTCGTAATAAACGAGGTAGCGGTCGCCCATGCGAATGGCGGTCGGGCCCTCCGTCATCGTCTGGGTGAAGGGCTTGCTCACCGGGCCGAACGGTCCGGTCGGCGACGCGGCCGACCGGCTGACCAGCCAGCGGCGCTGCTCGCTGTCGTGCGTCTCGTCCTTATAGATCAGGCGAAGGCTGCCGTCGGCGAGCGTGAGAAAGGTGAAGTCGATCGAATCGGTGCCCGGATCGAACAGCAGCTTCGTCGGCGCGAAGCGGCGGAAGTCGCGCGTCCGCGTGTAATAAGGCCGCAGCTTCAGCCCTTCGAACCGCGAGCCCGGCGTCGCCCCGTACCGCCCGTCGATGCTGCTCGACCAGATGATGACGAAATCGTCCGCCCGCGCGTCGTAGATCGTCTCGGGCGCCCAGCTGTTCCGCACGCCCGGAAAGGCGGTCATGACCGGAATGGTCTGCTGCGCCGACCAGCGGACCAGATCACGCGAGGTCGCATGGCCGATCACCGGCCCGAACCAGTCGCTGGTCCAGACGAGATGCCAGAGCCCGTCGGGCGCCCGCAGCAGATGCGGGTCGCGCATCAATTTGTCGCGCCCGACCTCGGGCGTGAGGAAGCCGCGTCCTCCGCCCAGCGGCGTGAAGACATAGCCATCGTCGCTCCGCGCGAGCTTCAGCCCCGCGCGCCCTTCGTCCTGGTCGGTGAAATAGCTGAGCAGGAACACGCTGTCCGACGCGCCCTGCGCGAAGGCCGGCACCGCTATCCCGCTCAGCGTCGCCCCAATCCCCGCCAGAGCCGTGCGGCGCGTCACGTCGTGCATTGTCCCTCCCTTGGCCTTCGGCCCGAACCGCCCTTCTCTGCCGCCGCCGCGCCGATAATCAAGCGCTTCGCGCGGACGGTGGGGTGCCCACGCGTGAAAGGCAATATTCCGTGTCGTGCGGCGGGCATGTTGCGCAGCACGACCGCGACGTGTTGCGCAGCACGATCAGAGCAGCCCCGCCTTCCCGCAATGATCCTTGCGCGCCACGGGAAATGACGTATTCCCGCCCCACGCCTGCGGGCGGGCGCTTAGCTCAGTTGGTAGAGCATCTCGTTTACACCGAGAGGGTCGGCGGTTCGAGCCCGTCAGCGCCCACCACCTTCCCACGCTGATTTCCGCGATTTGCCGGTTGCGCGTGTCGTCAATCCTCGGGCCGCCCGTCCCGTTTGGTCAGCAAATGGACAGCCGCGTGCCGCCTCGGCCGCCCGATCGTCCCGATCATGATGCCCGCGAAGCCGCTATCGCTCCGTCCGCCCCCGCGATAAGCAGGCGGTTGGCATTGTGACGTCGCGTTGCAGGCGTGGGGGAGGGCATCGGGCCCTGCCGGCGCGAGGGGGGCCTTGCCGGGGACAGCGATGCGAAGGGGCGGCGTGTGGTGCGCGCTGGCGGTGGCGGCGTGGCTCGCCATGCCGGCTTGCGCGCAGAGCGAGTATGAAACGCGCGTGCTCGCCGCGCTCAATGCGCTGCGCACCGATCCGGCCGGCTATGCCGCGACGCTCCCGGCCTATCGTGCCTTGTTCATGGGCAAGATCGTGCGCCTGCCCGGCCTGCTCCTGCAGACCTCCGAAGGGGTCGCGGCGGTCGACGACACGATTGCCTTCCTCGCTCGCCAGGCTCCCGTCGCCCCGCTCGCCCCGGCCGAGCTGCTGCGCGCCGCCGCCGGCGATCATGCCGCCGAACAGGCGGCGTCGGGCGCGACCGGCCATGCCGGCCCCGACGGGGCGCGCGCGGCCGATCGCGTGCAGCGGCGCGGCGGCGGCCCGTTCGTGGCGGAGGTGATCGTCTACGGCCCCGCCGATCCCACCGACGCGATCCGCCAGCTCGTGGTCGACGACGGCGTGCCCGGGCGCGGCCACCGCGCGATCCTGTTCACCCCCGAAATGCGCTTTGCCGGAATCGCCTGCGGTCCCCACCCCACCTTCCGCGAAATGTGCGTGATCGACCTCGGCCTGATGGACGACGGCACCCATCCGGAGGGGCTCCAGCCGGCGCGGTGAACCCCACACCGCCCGAACTCCGTCACAGGTTCGACACGAACCACATTACGAACGCCGCCACCCCAACGAGCGCCAGCACGAGGATCATGCGGACGACCGGCGGGTCCCTCGGCGCGACCCGCGTCGGCCAGGGCAGCGTCAGCGCGCGGAGCGGCGCCACGAACGCGGCGGTCGCCCCCGCGACCCGCAGCCAGTCGAGCGCGATCCACCGCCGCGCCATGGCGATCGATTGCGCGTCCGTGATCATGTCCTTGGGCGAGTGAATGCCATGATAGTATAGGGCGGCATTCATCGGCCAGAATGCCGTGACGGTCAGGATCAGCAGCAGCAGGATGCCGACCGACGGCAGACACAGCATCCAGCGGTAGCGCCACGGCGTGCGCCATCCGGCGGCGAGCGCGCCGAACCCAGCGATCAGCATCGCGGCGGAAAACGGGATGAAGAAGACCCCGGTATCGACCGGCCACGCCTTGCCATACGGCATCATCGCGAGCGACCGCGGGGGATCGGCGGCCCACGCGCCCGCCAGCACCAGCAGATCGAACAATTTCGCGCCGAGCAGCGGTCCCCCCACCAGCACGGCAAGCCAGAGAAAGGCCCGCGTAACCCGTTGCCGATCCAGCATGCGCCACCCCGCAGCATCATTTTCCGGAACCGGACTATTCTCCCGAAACATTCGACGGACAAGCCGTCAGATGGCCGCCGCGCCGAAGCGATCGCAAATCTTGCTCTCCCGCCCGCCCCTTGTCCCTATATCTCCCGCACCAGCCGCCGCGCGACCGCCAGCCAGGGTGTGTCCGCGAGCACGGTCTGGCGCGCGCCGCTGACGAGGGGGAGGAGGAGCAGGCGGCCTGCCTCCATCCCGATCAGCCGGCCGAACACGAACCGCCCGGCGGCACGCGGGGCCAGCACGTCGCGGTTGAGCGCGGTTGCGAAGGCGTCGGGGCCGATCCGCTCGCACCATAGGACATCGCCCGCGCGATAATCGCCGAACCCCGCCGTGATGCGCAGCGCCACCGCGCCCGCCGCCGGCACCGGCGCCGCCTCGGCCATCGCGCGCTCGGGGGCGCGCGCGCCGTCGGGGCCGAGCAGGGCCGCGACCGGCAGATCGCCGCGCTCCGGCAGGCGCACCAGATCGCCGACGCCGACCCCCAGCGCGCCCGCGATGCGGTTGAGCCAGCCGACCGACACGGTGCGCGTCCCCGTTTCCAGCCGCCCGATCGTCTGCGCGGTGGTCGGGGGCGTGCAGCGGTCGGCCACGTCCTGCAACGTCATGCCTTTGGCGCGGCGTATCTCGCGAATGCAGGTGATCATCGATCAATCCTTGTAACCAGATCGGTTATTTCCGTTTCCCATGTAGGTTTTCATCTGGCAAGCCCGTTTCGACTCACGGGACGGAGGATCGATGGCGAAGCTGACGGGCCATGGGGCGAAGGTGTTGGCGGCGCTGGCCGAGGGGCGCGATTTCCGGCTGCATGGCGACGGCTGGCGCGCGGGGCCGCTGCGCGCGCCGCCGAGCCTGATCGGGGAGCTTGCGCGTGCCGCTCTGGTACGGGAGGAGCAGGGCCGGCTGGTGCTGACCGACGCCGGTCGCGTCCGCGCGGGGGGCGTCGCGCGGCCCGCCCGCCTGCTCGCCGAACGCGCTTTGCCCGACGATGCCGCCCCGCCCCATCGCGCGGCACGGCGCAGCGTCACGGTCAACATGATGGAAAACCCGCTCGGCTGGCTCCACGCGCGCGGCCTCGTCAGCCAGCGCCAGTTTGACGCGGGCGATCGGCTGCGCGGCGACTTCACCATCGCCGGGCTGATGCCCAACGTCACGATGCGCTGGGATGCCACGCCCGTCGCCGCGCGCCGCGCGGGGGCCGACGCGCCGCTCGATCCCACGCTCGCGCGGATCGCCGCGCGCCAGCGGTTCGACGCCGCGCTCGCCGCCGCCGGCACGGGCATGGCCGACATCCTCTGGCGCGTGGTCTGTTCGGGCGACGGGCTGGAGGCGGCGGAAAAGGCGCTCGGCTGGCCGCGCCGCGCGGGCAAGCTCGTCCTGCTGATGGCGCTCGACCGCGTCGCCGATTATTACCGCCTGTGATGGCCAAGATCCGCGCCGACCAGTTGCTCGTCGAACGCGGGCTCGTCGAAAGCCGCGCCCGCGCGCAGGCGCTGATCCTCGCCGGGCTCGTCTTCGCGGGCGACCGCAAGCTGGCCAAGGCGGGCGAGCAGGTCGCGGACGACACGATCCTCGACGTGCGCGGGCGCGATCACCCCTGGGTGTCGCGCGGCGGGATCAAGCTCGATCATGCGCTGACCCATTTCGGCTGGGACGTGGGCCAGGCGGTCGCGATCGACGTGGGCAGCTCGACCGGCGGCTTCACCGACGTGCTGCTGACGCGCGGGGCTGCGCGCGTCTATGCGGTCGACAGCGGCACCAACCAGCTGGCGTGGAAGCTGCGCCAGGACGATCGCGTGATCGTCCACGAACGCACCAGCGCGCGCATCCTGACCGCCGATCACATTCCCGAGCCCGTCGACCTGATCGTGTGCGACGCCAGCTTCATCGGCCTCGCCAAGGTGCTCGACCGGCCCTTGTCCTTCGCCGCGCCCGACGCGCGCCTCGTGGCCCTCATCAAGCCGCAGTTCGAGGCGGGGCGCGAGGAGGTCGGCAAGGGCGGCGTGGTGCGCGATCCCGCCGTCCACGATCGCGTCTGCGCCGACGTGCGGGCATGGATCGAAGGCTTGGGCTGGCGGGTTGAGGGGATCGAACGCAGCCCGATCACCGGCCCGGAAGGCAATGTCGAGTTCCTGCTCGCCGCCGTCCGGGGCGGGGTGGGCGGCGGGCGCGCGCACCTGTCAACTTTGTCAACTTCGCCTTCGGGAACGATGCCATGATCCGCCGCCATCCCTGGATCGTCACCGTGCCCGCGATCGTCGCGCTCGGCCTTCTGTCCGGTCTCCTGTCCAATTCCGGCTATGGCAATGCGTGGTTCGATGGCTTGCGCAAGCCGGCCTTCATGCCCCCCGCCTGGGCGTTTCCGGTCGTCTGGACCACGCTCTACGTCCTGATGGGGATCGCGGTCGGGCTGGTGATCGCCGCCCCCGCCACGCCGGCGCGGGCCCGCGCGCTCGGTTTGTTCGGACTCCAGCTCCTCCTCAACCTCGCCTGGTCGCCGCTCTTCTTCGGCCTGCACCGGGCGACGGCCGCGCTCACCCTGATCTCCGCGCTCGACGTGGCGCTGATCGCGACGATCCTGGCCTTCGGGCGCGTGCGTCCGCTGGCGGCGGCGTTGCTGCTGCCTTATGCCGCCTGGCTCCTGCTCGCGACCGCGCTCAACCTCGAAATCGTGCGGCTCAATCCCTGACAGGCGTTGCGGAAGCGCGCCGCCCGACCCATCTACCCTGCTAATACAGTCCGGAGGCCGACCATGCAGAACGACAACAGGATTTTCGAGGATTTCGTGAAGATGGCCAACGGCTTCGCCGGCACGATGGCCGGCATGGCGCGCGAGGGCGAGGCCGGGGCGCGCGAGAAGGTGAAGCAGTGGCTCGGCGGGCTCGACTTCGTCAGCCGCGAGGAGTTCGAGGCGGTGAAGGCGATGGCCGCCGCCGCGCGCGACGAGGTCGCCGCGCTCAAGGCCGAACTCGCCGCCACGAAGGACAGGGGCGAAGTGCCCACCAGCTACGATCCGGAATAATCAGATGCGTCGCCCCCGCAAAGGCGGGGGCCCATGTCTGGCGCGGCTCGTGATGACCGTGGACGGACAGCCTGCGCCCCGACGGAGGCGACGCTTTGCTCTTGAAGGATCGCCTGCTAGGCGCTCGCGCCCATGACCCCGCTCGACAAGATCCGCAATTTCTCGATCATCGCCCATATCGATCATGGCAAGTCGACGCTCGCCGATCGGCTGATCCAGCGCACCGGCGGCCTCACCGACCGTGAGATGTCGGCGCAGGTGCTCGACAATATGGATATCGAGAAGGAACGCGGCATCACCATCAAGGCGCAGACCGTGCGCCTCGACTGGAAGGGGCACGTCCTCAACCTGATGGACACGCCCGGCCACGTCGACTTCGCCTATGAGGTCAGTCGCAGCCTGGCCGCGTGCGAGGGCGCGCTGCTGGTGGTCGACGCGGCGCAGGGGGTCGAGGCGCAGACGCTCGCCAACGTCTACCAGTCGATCGAGCACGACCACGAGATCGTGCCCGTCATCAACAAGATCGACCTGCCCGCCGCCGAGCCCGAGAAGGTGAAGGCCGAGATCGAGGATATCATCGGCCTCGACGCGTCGAACGCGATCCTCGCCTCGGCCAAGTCGGGCATCGGGATCGAGGAGATCCTCGACGCGGTGGTCGAACGCATCCCCGCGCCCAAGGGCGATGCGGACAAGCCGCTCGAGGCGATGCTCGTCGACAGCTGGTACGACCCCTATCTGGGCGTCGTCATCCTCGTCCGCGTGATCAACGGCGTGATCCGCAAGGGCCTGCAGGTCAAGTTGATGGCCGGCGGGACCGAGCATCTGATCGACCGCGTCGGCTGCTTCCGGCCCAAGATCGAGACCGTCGCCGAACTGGGGCCGGGCGAGATTGGCTTCGTGACCGCGCAGATCAAAGATGTCGGGCTCGCCATGGTCGGCGACACGATGACCACCGTGCGCAATCCCGCCAAGGCGGCGCTGCCGGGCTTCAAGGAAGTCCAGCCCGTCGTGTTCTGCGGCCTGTTCCCGACCGACGCCAACGATTTCGAGAAACTGCGCGAGAGCATCAGCAAGCTGCGCCTCAACGACGCCAGCTTCTCGTTCGAAATGGAGACGTCGGCCGCGCTCGGCTTCGGCTTCCGCTGCGGCTTCCTCGGCCTCCTCCATCTGGAGATCATCCAGGAGCGGCTGACGCGCGAATATGATCTCGACCTGATCACCACCGCGCCGTCGGTGGTCTACCATATCCACCTGACGCATTCGAAGACCGAGGATGCGCACACGATCGAGCTGCACAATCCCGCCGACATGCCCGATCCCAACCGGATCGAAAGCATCGAGGAGCCGTGGATCGAGGCGACGATCTACGTCCCCGACGACTATCTCGGCGCGATCCTCAAGCTGTGTCAGGACCGGCGCGGGATCCAGAAGGATCTGACCTATGTCGGCGGCCGCGCGCAGCTGAAGTACGAATTGCCGCTCAACGAAGTGGTGTTCGACTTCTACGACCGGCTCAAGAGCATCAGCCGCGGCTATGCCAGCTTCGACTATCACCAGATCGGCTATCGCGAGGGCGACCTCGTCAAGATGCAGATCCTGGTCAATGACGAGGCGGTCGACGCGCTCAGCATGATCGTCCACCGCGCCGCCGCCGAGGCGCGCGGACGCGGCATGTGCGAGCGACTGAAGGACCTTATTCCCCGCCACATGTTCAAGATCCCGATCCAGGCGGCGATCGGCGGCAAGGTGATCGCGCGCGAGACGATCGCCGCGCTCCGCAAGGACGTGACCGCCAAATGCTATGGCGGCGATGCGACCCGCAAGCGCAAGCTCCTGGAAAAGCAGAAGGAAGGTAAGAAGCGGATGCGCGAATATGGTTCGGTCAGCATTCCGCAGGAAGCCTTTATCGCCGCGCTGCGCATGGGCGAAGAATGAAGTAAACACCCCGCTATTCGTCGCGAATAGCGGAACTCGATCTTCGAACGGCCGTTCACGCCGGCGCTGTTTGGAGAGGAGTTTGTTATGCGTAATCTGAGGTTCATCTCGGGCAGTCTTCTGGCCGCCGCCGCTTTGTCCTTCGCCACCCCCGCCTTCGCCGGCGATGAGGAGCGCGCCCGCGCCGCGATCGCCGAAGCGCAGGGCAAGATCGATGCCGCCCAGCGCGTCGACGCCGACACGGTCTCGCCCGACGTGATGGCCCGCGCGCAGGCCGCGCTCCGCCTGGCGCAGGAGGAGCTGAAGAGCGGCAAGGAGCAGCGCGCGATCCAGTCCGCGATCGCCGCGCAGCAAGCCGCCGATAGCGCGATCGGCCGTTCGCAGCAGGCCCGCGCGGCCGATGCCGACGCCACCCGCGCCAACACCGCGATCGTGCAGCAGCAGGCGGTCGAGGCGCAGGCCCGCGCCGCCGCCGCCGAACAGGCCGCCGTCGCGGCGCAGGCGGACGCCGCCGCCGCCCGCGCCCAGCCCGCCCCGGCCCCGACCACCACGGTCGTGACCGAGACGACGAAGACCGTGCCGGCCACCACCGCCAGCGCCGCGCCGCGTAAGGTAGTCAAGCGCACGACCACGTCGCGCGCCGCGCCGCGCGCGACCGAGACGACGCGCACGACGGTCACCACCGCCAGCAACTAAGCGGGCCTGCGGAGCGGCTGGAGACGGTCTCCAGCCGCTCCTGAGGGCCAGTCCCTTGCCGCGTACCGGACATCATCTTTCGCCCCGCGCCGCGCAGCGGAAGGGTTCTGCCGGCCCGCCCCGCATCCTATGTGGGGGTCATGTCCGACGATCAGACAGTCATTTGCGGCTATGCCCGCACGCCGATGGGCGGCTTCCTCGGCGCGCTCGCCCCGCTTCCCGCGACCGCGCTGGGCGCGACCGCCGTTGCCGCCGCTATAGCCCGCGCCGGGGTCGCCCCCCCCACTATCGAGCGCATCTACATGGGCTGTGTGCTGCCCGCCGGCCTGGGCCAGGCGCCCGCGCGCCAGGCGGCGCTCGGCGCGGGGCTGCCCCGCTCGGTCGAGGCGACGACGATCAACAAGATGTGCGGATCGGGCATGCAGGCCGCGATCATGGCCGACGAGGCGATCCGCGCAGGTTCGGCCGACATCGTCGTCGCGGGCGGCATGGAAAGCATGTCCAACGCCCCTTATCTGCTGCCCAAGCATCGCGCCGGCGCGCGCATCGGCCATGCGCAGGTGATCGATTCGATGATGCTCGACGGGCTGGAGGACGCCTACACGCCGGGCAAGGCGATGGGCGCTTTCGCCGAGGATGCGGTGAGCGACTACGGCTTCACCCGCGAGGAGCAGGACGCCTTCGCGGTCGAGAGCCTGACCCGCGCCAATGCCGCGATCGCCAGCGGCGCCTTCGCCCGCGAAATCGCGCCGGTGACGATCACGGCACGCGGCGGCGACACGATCGTCGATACCGACGAGCAGCCGGGCAAGGCACGTCCCGACAAGATCCCGACGCTCAGGCCCGTCTTCGCCAAGGACGGGACGATCACCGCCGCCAACGCCTCCTCGATCTCCGATGGGGCGGCGGCGCTCGTGCTAGCGCGCGAGAGCGTGGCGCGCGCGCAAGGGCTGCCGGTCGTGGCGCGGATCGTCGCCACCGCCGCGCACGCACACGAGCCCGGCCTGTTCACGACCGCGCCCGTCCCCGCGATCCGCAAGGTGCTGGCCAAGGCGGGGTGGGACGTCGCCGATGTCGACCTGTGGGAGATCAACGAGGCGTTCGCCTGCGTCACGATGATCGCGATGCGCGAGCTCGATTTGCCCCACGACCGCGTCAACGTGAATGGCGGCGCGACCGCGCTCGGCCATCCGATCGGTGCGTCGGGCGCGCGGATCATGACGACCTTGCTCGCCGCGCTGAAGCAACGCGGTCTGCGGCGGGGCGTCGCGGCCTTGTGCATCGGCGGCGGGGAGGCCACGGCGGTGGCGCTGGAACGGATCTGAACATGCACCTCACCCCCGACCCCGCCGCCCCGGCGGCCGACACGATCACCTTCGACCAGTTTCTGGCGGTAGACATCCGCGTCGGCACGATCGTCGCGGCCGAGCCCTTTCCCGAAGCACGCAAGCCGGCCTTCAAGCTGACGATCGATTTCGGCCCCACGATCGGCCGCAAGCGATCGAGCGCGCAGATCACGCGCCATTATACGGTCGATGCGCTGATCGGCCGGCAGGTCGCCGCCGTGGTCAACTTTCCCCCGCGCCAGATCGGCAAGTTCATGTCGGAAGTGCTGACGCTGGGTTTCCCCGACCTCGATGGGGAAGTGGTGCTGGTCGCGCCCGGCCATGCCGTGCCGGACGGCGGGCGGCTGTTCTGATGCGCACGGTCGAGGGCGGCTGCCATTGCGGACTGGTGCGGTTCGAAGCGGATGTGCCCGACGGGCCGGTCACGGTCGAGGAATGCGATTGTTCGATCTGCGCGATGACCGGCTACCAACACCTGATCGTGCCCGCCGCGCGCTTCCGCCTGACCGAGGGGCGGCGCGATACGACCACCTACCGCTTCGGATCTGGCACGGCGCAGCACATCTTCTGCACGCAGTGCGGGATCAAGAGCTTCTACCGTCCCAAGTCGCGCCCCGACGCCTACAGCATCAATTATCGCTGCCTCGACGACGGGCATGGGCTGGACGCGACGGTCCGTCCGATCGCGGCCGCCTGACGGCGGAACCCGTTCGGCGATGATCCGATGCCTGGTCCTCACGGCCGGCCTTGCCGCCGCCCTTGCCCAAGCAGCGATGGCCGCACGTGCCGATCCGCTGATCGGCGAGCGGATCGTGCGCGCCGAATGGGCCAAGGCGGACAATCGCCGCCAGTGCGCCCCGCTCGCGCTCGCCTCGACCGGAGCACGCGGCGGCATCGCGCGTCGCGCCAATTTCGCGGGAGGCTGGGCGGTGGCGTTCGATCTGCCGGGCGTAAGGAGCGCATTCGGCGTGGCGGGCACCGGCCTGCTCGGCGGGGATGCCGCCCCATCCCGCGCGCAGGCCGCGCGCCTCCGGGCGCAGTGGCCGCTGTTCCGCACCCTGTCCGCACTGCCTACCCCCGCCTTTGCGGGATATGGGCTGAGCGGGGCCAAGCCTTACCCCGCCGCCAATCCCGATGGACACGGGCTCGAGTCGCTCGCCTATGTCCGTGTGGGCGGGCAAGCCTGCACCTACAATGTCTGGAGCCGGCTCGGCCGCGCGCACCTCGAAACCCTGCTCGACGCGCTGAGGCCGGTCGCGCGGTAGCGGCTTGCGCGCGTGGCGGCACGCACCCTACACCTCTCCGAAAAGAGGGAGGAGGATCATGGCCGCCACCATCGCCGCACCGCCGGAGGGCAAACGTTCCTCGACCCGGCTGGTGATCGTCGCATCGACGCTCGGCACCGTGTTCGAATGGTACGACTTCTTCGTCTACGGCACGCTCGCCACGATCATCGGCCAGCATTTCTTCCCCGCCGGCAACAGCGCGGTCTCGCTGCTGATCACGCTCGCGACCTTCGGGGTCGGTTTCGGCATGCGCCCGATCGGCGCGGTGCTGTTCGGCATCCTCGGCGACCGGCTGGGGCGCAAATATACCTTCCTCGTCACGGTCGCGTTGATGGGCGGGGCAACGGCGGGCGTGGGCCTGCTGCCGACCTACGCCTCGATCGGGCTTGCGGCGCCGATCCTGCTGGTGGTGCTGCGCGTGGCGCAGGGGTTGGCGCTTGGCGGCGAATATGGCGGCGCCGCGATCTACGTCGCCGAACATGCGCCGCGCGGGCGGCGCGGGCTGTACACCGGTTTCATCCAGGCGGGCGTGGCGGGCGGCTTCCTGCTGTCGCTTGCGGTCGTACTCGCGGCCAATACCTTCGTGGAGAAGGAGGCATGGGCCGAATGGGGCTGGCGTATCCCCTTTCTGTTCAGTCTCGTCCTGCTCGCCATCTCGCTCTGGGTGCGGATGAAGCTGCACGAAAGCCCCGTGTTCAAGGCGATGCAGGCGGAGAACAAGGTCGCGCGCAACCCGCTCAAGGAAAGCTTCGACAGCTGGGCGAAATGGCGCCGCATCCTGGTCGTGCTGTTCGGGATCGCGGCCGGGCTGACCGTGATCTTCTACACCGCGCACTTCCAGTCGCTCTATTTCATCCAGAGCGCGGTGCGGATCGACGACACGCCCGCGCGGCTGATAGTCGGTGCATCCGCGACCCTGTCGATCCTGTGGTACGTCCTGTTCGGCTGGCTGTCCGACAAGATCGGGCGCAAGCCGCCGATCATCGCCGGCTATATCCTGACGCTGATCCTGATTTTCCCGCTGTTCCACTGGATGGCAGCGGCGGGCAATCCCGGGCTCGCCGCCGCGATCGAGCGCGCGCCGGTCGTCGTGCGGGGCAGCGACTGCAGCTTCGATCCGTTCGCCACGCAGGGGCAGGCGACACCGTGCGGCCGCGTGCTCGACGCGCTCACCACGCGCGGGGTCGCCTATCGCGCTGTCGTATCCAACCAGGCCGAACCGCAGGTCACGATCGGCAGCCGCGTGCTGCCTGCGGCCGACGACGCGACGATCGCGGCGGGCCTGGCCGACGCGGGCTATCCGGTGGGCAAGGTTACGCCCCCGCTGCGCGCCGCGCTGCAGGTCGGGGCGGCGATCGTGCTTATCGGCATCCTGTCGGGCATGACCTACGGCCCGGTCGCCGCCTGCCTGGTCGAGCTGTTTCCGGCGCGCGTACGCTACACCTCGATGTCGATCCCCTATCATATCGGGTCGGGCTATTTTGGCGGCTTCCTGCCCTTCATCAACCAGTACATCGTCGCGCGCACGGGCGATCCGTTCGCGGGCATCTGGTACATGGTCGCGGTGACCGTGCTGGCCTTGCTGGTGGTGGGCTTCGGTTTGCCCGAGACTTCGGGCAAGAAGCTCGAATGACCGATGACGATCTGACGCTTGCCCAGGCGCTCGCCGACGCCGCCGGTGCGGCGATCCGCCCATTCTTCCGCAAGGCGTTTGCGATGGAGGCGAAGGGCGACCTTTCGCCCGTGACCGAGGCCGACCGCGCGGCCGAGGCGGCGATGCGCGCGATCCTGACCGCCGAACGCCCCGGCGACGGCATCATCGGCGAGGAATATGGCAGCGAGCGCGCCGAGGCCGAACGGGTGTGGGTGCTCGATCCGATCGACGGGACGCGATCCTTCGTCGCGGGGCGGCCGATCTTCGGCACGCTGGTGGCGCTGCTCGAAGCCGGGCGGCCGGTGCTGGGCGTGATCGATCAGCCGATCGGGCGCGAGCGATGGGTGGGCGCCAGGGGCCGGCCGACGACGCTGAACGGTGCGCCCATTCGCGCCCGCCGCTGTCCGACGATCGCCGACGCGCATCTCGCCACGACCGGGCCCGGCTATTTCTCGGCGGAAAGCTACGCCGCGTTCGAGCGGGTTGGCGCTGCGGCGCGAGACACGCTGTGGGGCGGCGACTGCTACAATTACGGCCTGCTGGCGGCCGGCCACCTCGACCTCGTGGTCGAGGACGGGCTCAAGCTCTACGACTTCGCGGCGCTGGTGCCGATCGTCGAGGGCGCGGGCGGACAGATGACCGACTGGCAGGGTCGCCCGCTCGACCGGCAGAGCGAGGGGCGGGTCGTTGCCGCAGGCGATCCGGCCCTAATCGAGCCCGCGATCGCGCTGCTTCAGGCGGCCTGACGCACGCGCGCGAACCCACGGAACAGCGCCCGCATCGACGCATCGGCCACGCTTTCCGTCATCTGGTCGACCAGATCCGCCACCGTATTGCCGGCTGCGACATCCACCTGCTTCGCCGCCATCGCCCATCCCCCGAAGGCGCGCGCCTGAATGCCGCACGAGGACAGAAGCACCAGCGCGCGATGGCGGGGATCGGCTTTGATCCGCTCATAGGCCGCCATCACGCGCGCATGGTCGCCTTCCAGCGCCTGGAGGAAGCGGTAGCCGTCATAAAGGAGCAGCCCGGTCAGCCCAGCACGGAAATTGTTCGCCCGCGACGCACGCAGGATGTCGTGCACCCCTTCAGACGAGAGCCCTGCCGCGGCGGTGCTGATGTAAACGAGCTGGTGCATGGTCGGGATCCCTTCCCGCCTGCCCTATCCGATCACCGGTTAAGGGAGGATTGAACGTAAAGCGGGTGGACGCTCCGTTTCGCTTCGCCTAAGGGACCGCACATGCAGCCGGCACGCGGCCTTCTCCCGCTTCGACTTACGCGCCCTTAGGCGCGTCGATCGCTCGCGGCCCGTCGCGGCCGCCGTCACCGCCTAAGGGACCGCCACCGCGCTGCGAAGCGCATCGACGCTCTTATGCCGAGACCTCCCATGACCATGCTCGCCGATCCGTCCGTCAAATACCGTCCCTTCCCGCAGGTTGATCTGCCCGACCGGCAATGGCCATCGCGCACGATCACGCGCGCGCCGCGCTGGCTGTCGACCGACATGCGCGACGGTAATCAGGCGCTGATCGACCCGATGGATCACGAGAAGAAGACCCGCTTCTTCGACCTGCTGGTCAAGGTCGGCCTGAAGGAGATCGAAGTCGGCTTCCCCTCGGCCGGCGCGACCGAATTCGACTTCATCTCGGGCCTCGTCCGCGACGGGCGCATCCCCGACGACGTGACCGTGCAGGTGCTGACCCAGTCGCGCCGCGATCTGATCGAAAAGAGCTTCGCGAGCCTGACCGGCGCGCGCGCGGCGATCGTCCACCTCTACAACGCCGTCTCGCCCGCGTGGCGGCGGATCGTGTTCGACATGTCGCGCGAACAGGTGCGCGACATCGCCGTCGGGGGCGCCAGGATCCTGCGCGACGAAGCGGCGAAGCAGCCCGCGACCGACTGGTCGTTCGAATATAGCCCCGAAACCTTCTCCACCGCCGAACTGGATTTCAGCCTGGAAGTGTGCGCGGCGGTGATGGACGTGCTGCGTCCCACGCCCGACAAGCCGCTGATACTCAACCTGCCCGCGACGGTCGAGGCGGCGACGCCCAACATCTACGCCGACCAGATCGAATATTTCTGCCGCAACGTGCCCAATCGCAACGCCGTGGTGGTCAGCCTCCACACCCATAACGACCGCGGCACCGGTGTCGCGGCGGCAGAACTCGGCATGAAGCCGGGTGCTGATCGTGACGAGGGCTGCCTGCTCGGCAACGGCGAGCGCACCGGCAATTGCGACCTCGTGACGGTCGCACTCAACATGTACACGCAAGGGGTCGATCCCGGCCTCGACCTTTCGGACATCGATGCGATCGTGAAGACGGTGGAATATGCGACGCGCATCCCCGTACATCCCCGCACCCCTTATGCCGGCGAGCTGGTGTTCACCGCCTTTTCGGGCAGCCATCAGGACGCGATCAAGAAGGGCTTCGCCGCGCAGGAACAGCGCAACGATCAGCTGTGGGACGTTCCCTACCTGCCGATCGACCCCAAGGATCTGGGCCGCGACTACGAGGCGGTGATTCGCGTCAATTCGCAGTCGGGCAAG
>NZ_JBMDXG010000177.1:0-26533 GCF_048594985.1 Sphingomonas sp.
GGCGAGGGCGCGCGCCTGGGGATAGGGCTGGTTGCCCGAATAGGTGTGCGCATGGCCCGGGGCGGTGGTGGCGGACGAGGAGACGGGCTGGGCGCCATTCACTTCGGGATGGCCGATCCGGCCCATGTGCCAGAGCTGCGACACGATCCTGCCGCCCGCCTCGTGGACCGCATCGGTCACCGGCTTCCACGCTTCGACCTGCGCCGCGTTCCAGATGCCGGGGGCGTAAGGCCAGCCCAGCCCGATCCGCGAGATGCCGGTCGCCTCGCTGATGATCAGGCCGGCCGAGGCGCGCTGCCGATAATATTCGGCCATGATCGGCGTGGGCACCGCGTCGCGCGTGGCACGGGCGCGTGTGAGCGGGGACATGAAGATGCGGTTGGCGGCATCGATCGCGCCGAGACGGATCGGGTCGGTAAGCTGCGGCATTGGGGATCTTTCGGGGACGTCGGTGTCATCGCCATATGGGTATGCGCGGCCCCACCGCATCCGCGCTTTTCGTTTTACCGTACAAAGGCGGGCTTTACGGTACGGCACATGCCCAAGCTCGATCTGCACACGATTCCGGAAACCAACGCCACGGGCTACCCCGCCCCCTATGACGCGGTCATGGGCGGGCGCTGGTATCGCCGGCTCGCGCCCGCCGCCGGCCTGACCGACTTCGGCGTCAGCCATGTCCGGCTGGAGCCGGGCGGCATCTCCTCGCAGCGCCACTGGCACGAAGGCGAGGACGAGCTGGTCGTGATGCTGTCGGGCGAGGCGGTTTTGGTCGACGAGCATGGGCGCACCCCGCTGTCGGCCGGCGACGTCGCCGCCTTCCCCAAGGGTGACGGCAACGGGCATCATCTCGTCAACGAAAGCGATGGCCCTTGCCTGTTCGTGGCGATCGGCCGGCCGGCGGCCTCGCCCTGCCATTACCCCGATATCGACCTGCACCTGCCCGACGGGCGGACCTACACCCGCAAGGACGGCCGCCCTTACTGATCGCGTTCGTAGGCGGCGATC
Source organism: Sphingomonas sp. (assembly GCF_048594985.1). Classification (GTDB taxonomy): domain Bacteria; phylum Pseudomonadota; class Alphaproteobacteria; order Sphingomonadales; family Sphingomonadaceae; genus Sphingomonas_I. The sequence goes on from NZ_JBMDXG010000177.1 coordinate 1,006, forward strand.
GTCCACGGCTCGGCCGCCGCGCCCGCATACCAGTCGCGCATCCACGGATGGTTGAGCATCCGTGCGCAATAATGGGCAGCGAAATCGGGCAGCGGGATGGCGTAGGTATCGAAGCGCGAGACGACCGGCGCGAACATGATGTCGGGCGCGCCGAATTCGCCGAACAGGAAGTCGCCCCCGCCGCCGAAGCGGTCAAGCGCCTGTCCCCACAAAGCGGTGATCCGGTCGACATTGGCCTCGACCGCCGGATCGAGCGGTTCGCGCGCGTAACGCTGGCGGAAGTTGGTCGGGCAGGCGCGGCGCAGATCGACGAAGCCGGCATGCATTTCCGCCGCGATCGATCGTGCGAAGGCGCGCGCGGCGACGTCGGTCGGCCAGAAGACGTCACGACCGACACGATCGGCCAGATGGTCGATGATCGCCAGGCTCTCCCACACCGGCGTATCCCCATCCCACAGGATCGGCACCTTGCCCGCCGAGGCGGCGAGATCGGGCTGCGTACGCCGCACGGCCCAGTCGTCGTCATACATCGGGACGACGACCTCCTCGAACGGCAGGCCCGACTGGCGAACCGCGAGCCAGCCGCGCAGCGACCATGACGAATAGGCCTTGTTGGCGATGACGAGCTTGAGCATGCTGCGGGTATAGAAGCGGTATGGGGGCCGCTCAATCGCCTGGGGAGCAAATCGATGTCCGGATTCACGAAAGCGTTCCTGCTTGCGGGCTGTGCTTGTTTGGCCCTGCCGCTGGGAAGCGCGGCTACCGCGCAGGTGGCGGCGACCAAGAAGGTTGTCCGCTCCCAGGACGACCTGCCGCGCTTCACCTATCCGGTGCCGGGCACCGCGACCGCGCTGCTGACTGCCGACGACGCGACGTTCGGTGCGTTTGCCGCGAAGGTGGAGGCCGACGTCGATGGCGTGCTGGCCGGCTATCAGATCGACGACCGGGCGACCTTGCGTGGGTTGTTGTCGACCAAAGCACAGTTGCAGATGCTGCGCGGCGACGATGCCGGCGCGCTCGGGACGCTCGACCAACTGAGGACGCTGGAGGACAAGCCCGACGCCAAGATGTTGAGCGGCATCCGCAGCCGCGCGATGATCGCGGCGGCAACGGAAACGAAAGCCAAATCCGGGGCCGCATACGAGGCCGCCTATGGCAAGGCCTATGCGGCGATGCTGGCGCCCCTGCCATGGGCGGTGGTCGGGAATCGGGTCAAGGAATCGAAGGCGTCGGCGCAGATCATCACCCGCGATCTCGTGCTGGGCCAGGCGCAGGCCAATCTGGACCCCACCGCCGCCAAGACGCACCAACTGTCCAACGAACTCGCCTGGATGCTGATCAACCTGCGTTTCGGGCTGACACGGACGGTGCCGGTCAAGGCGGCCACCGTCGCGGTGCTGACGAAGGACGTGGCGGCCAAGAACGTCGAGAAGCCCGATATCTGGGCGGCGCGCGAAGTGACGCTGACCGCCGCCGACAAGCCGACCCCGGTCAATGTCGCCATCTGGGATTCGGGCAGCGATCTCGGCCTGTTCGCGGGGCGCGTCTATACCGATCCCAAGCCGTCGACGCAGACCGACCCGCATGGCATCGCCTACGACCTGCAATCCATGCCGACGCACGGCTATCTGTATCCGCTCACCCCCGAGCAGCAGGCGCTCTATCCCGCGATGCGCAACGACCTGAAGGCGTTCAGCGACCTGCAGCTGTCGATCGAGAGCCCGGAGGCGGACGCGCTCAAGGCGAAGATCGCGGGCCTCAAGCCCGATCAGGTGCCCGCTTTCTTCGAGCAGCTGAACTTCTTCGGCAACTATATCCACGGCACCCACGTCGCCGGCATCGCCGCGCGCGGCAATCCGGCGATCCGCCTCGCGGTCGCGCGCATCACCTTCGACTGGAAGAACGTGCCGGACAAGCCGACCGAGGAACTCGCGCGGCGCGCGGCCGCCGCCAGCCAGGGCTATGTGGACTGGTTCAAGCGCAATCACATCCGGGTGGTGAACATGAGCTGGGGCGGATCGCCCGCCGGTTATGAGGATGCGCTGGAGAAGAACGGCGTCGGCAAGGACGCGGCCGAGCGCAAGGTCATCGCGAAGAAGCTGTTCGGGATCGAGCGCGACGGCCTGCGCGCCGCGTTGAGCAGCGCGCCCGACATCCTGTTCGTGTGCGCCGCCGGCAACGCCGACAGCGACAGCGGCTTCGAGGAGGTGATCCCGGCCGGCCTCGCCCTTCCCAACATGCTGGTGGTCGGCGCGGTCGACCAGGCCGGCGACGAGGCGAGCTTCACCAGCTACGGCAAGACCGTGCTGGCGCATGCCAACGGCTATCAGGTCGAAAGCGTGTTCCCCGGCGGCACGCTGGTCCGCGAGAGCGGCACGTCGATGGCGTCGCCCAATGCCGCCAACCTTGCCGCCAAGCTGATCGCGCTCGACCCGAGCCTCACGCCCGCGCAGGTGATCGACCTGATCGTCAAGGGCGGCACGCGGAGCGAGGACGGCCGCCGCAACAATATCGATCCGAAGAAGTCGGTGGCGTTGCTCAAGGCGCGGCGGACCGGGCAGGCCGCGCGCACGTCCACCTCCGCCACGGGCCTCTGACCCGGCTCAGGCGGAGATCGCCTCCAGCACCGCCGCGCGCAATTCGGGGATGCCGCCGCCTTTCTCGCTGGAGGTGGCGAGCACCTCCGGATGCGCGGCGGGATGCTTGCGCGCCTCGGCAATCGTCGCGGCGCGGACCGCGTCGAGCGCGGTCGCCTTGATCTTGTCGCTCTTGGTAAGCACCAGGCGGTAGCTGACCGCCGCCTGATCGAGCATGTCCATCACCTCGCGATCGACGTCCTTCAGGCCGTGGCGGCTGTCGACCAGCACGAGCGCGCGCTTCAGCACCGCACGGCCGCGCAGATAATCGTTCACCAGGAAGCGCCACTTCTTCACAACGTCCTTCGGCGCCTCGGCAAAGCCGTAGCCGGGCATGTCGACCAGCCGCAGGCGCAACGGATCGCCCATGTCGAAGAAGTTGAGCTCCTGCGTCCGGCCCGGCGTGTTGGACGTCCGCGCGAGCCCGTTGCGGTTGGTCAGCGCGTTGAGCAGCGACGACTTGCCGACGTTGGAGCGGCCGGCAAATGCAACTTCCGGCACGTCGGCCGGAGGCAGGAATTGCAGGCCGGGCGCCGACTTGAGGAAGGCGACCGGACCCGCGAACAGCTTGCGCGCGGCCTCGACCAGATCGGGGTCGGGCGCGGTGTCCTCCGTGCTCACTTGGCCGGCACGGCCGCGTCGTCCAGCCCCGGCGTCTTCCTGTAGAGATACCATTGCTGGCCGATGCTGAGGCAGTTGTTGACGACGTAATAGAGCTGGAGCCCGGCCGCGAGCGGCGCGAAGAACAGCATCATCATCCACGGCATGAAGCCCATGATCTGCTGCTGCATCGGGTCCATCTGCGTCGGATTGAGCTTGAACTGGAGCCACATCGTGACGCCGAGCAGGATCGCGAGCACGCCGAGATGGAGGAAGCCCGGCGGGGTGAACGGCAGCAGCCCGAACAGGTTGACCGGCGTCAGCGGATCGGGCGCGGACAGATCGCGGATCCACAAGGCGAAGGGCTGGTGGCGCATCTCGATCGACAGCATCAGCACCTTGTAGAGCGCGATGAAGATCGGAAGCTGGATCAGGATCGGCAGGCAGCCCGCGAGCGGATTGACCTTCTCGGTCTTGTAGAGCTGCATCATCTCCTGCTGGAGGCGCGGCTTGTCGTCCTTGTAGCGCTCCTGCAGCGCCTTCATCTTCGGCTGGACCTTGCGCATCGCCGCCATCGACGCGAACTGCTTCTGCGCGATCGGGAACAGCAAGGCGCGGACGATGACGGTCAGGCCGATGATCGCCACGCCGAAATTGCCGATATGCCGGAACAGCCAGTCGAGCAGGTAGAAGATCGGCTTTTCGAACCAGACGAACCAGCCCCAGTCGATCGCGCGATCGAAGCCGGCAATGCCCTGCTTCTCGTACGAATCGAGGACCGACACTTCCTTCGCGCCGGCGAAGAAGCGCTGCTCGACCGTCACGGCCTTGCCCGGCGCGACGCCCACCTGGCGGCCCGACACGTCGGCCTGATAGAGGCCCCCCGCCCCGGCGCGGAAGCCCGCGTCGACGCTGGCATCCTGCGCGGGGACCAAGGCGGTCTGCCAATATTTGTCGCCGAAGCCGAACCAGCCGCCCTTGGTCTGGAACCGGACGCCCTGCGCGCCGGCCTTGTCGACGTCGTCGAAATCGACCGAATAATCGGTCGCGCCGTCGACCTGCCCGATCGGGCCGGTGTGCATCGTCCAGCTCGACGGATCCTTCGACACGCCGACGCGGCTGACGAGGCCGTAGGGCTTGACCAAAACCGCGCCCGGGCCGGCATTGGCGACCGACTGGCGGACGGTGAACATATATTGGTCATCGACCGCGAACTGCATGCGGAAGACCTGACCGCGGCCGTTATTCCAGCTGAGCGTCACCGGCCGGCCGGGCGCGAGCTCCGCTCCGTCGGCGGTCCAGACCGTGTCGGGGCCGGGCACGGGCGCGCCCTCCCCCGCCCAGCCGAACTGCGCGAAATAGGCGTCCTGTGTGCCGCTCGGGCTCAGCAGGCGTACCGGCGGGCTGCCTTTGGCGATCGTTTCGCGATGCGTGACCAGGACGAGATCGTCGAGACGCGCGCCCTTCAGGTTGATCGAGCCGGCAAGGCGCGGAGTGCGGATCGCGACGCGTGCATTCTCGCTGAGCACGGCCTGGCGATCGCGGATCGCGGCGGGCGAATCGGGCAGCGCCTCGGGCTTGGCGACCGGCACCTGCTTGCCGTCGACGATCTCGGTCGAGGGCGGGGCCGCGACCGGGAAGAAGCGTTCCGACAGGAAGCTCCAGCCGAGAAATACGAGGGCCGAGAGCACGACCGCCAGGATCAGGTTGCGCTGATTTTCCACGTCGAGATTTTGCCTTGGTCAGGGAACGGGATCATAGCCGCACCCGCCCCAGGGGTGGCAGCGGAGGAGCCGCCTGGCTGCAAGCCAGCTCCCCTTTACCGCCCCATAGCGCGTCCATGCGTCGATCGCATAGGCCGAGCATGAGGGCTGATAGCGACAGGTCGGCGGGATCAGGCGCGATGGCCCGATCTGCCAGAAGCGGGCGAGCAGGATCAGCGGGCGGGCGATCATCGCGCGGCCTTCGCCAGCGCCTTGCGCAGCTCGGCGGCCAGCATCGTGAAATCGCGCTCGACCCCACCGGCGCGGCCGATCAGGATATGATCGGCGCCGGCCACGCCCGCGTCGGGCAGAATGTCGTGGACGAGCGCGCGAAAGCGCCGCTTCATGCGATTGCGCACCACCGCGCCGCCAATCTTCTTGGTGACGGTATAGCCGATTCCCATCGCCGGATCGCCGTCATCGCGCGCACGCACGAGCAGGACGAAACCGGGCATGGGCATGCGCCGCCCGGAATTGGCGGCGAGGAAATCGGCGCGGCGGACGATCTGCCGCGGCCGAGGGCGCGTGTCGCTCAGGCCGAAAGCTTGGCGCGGCCGCGCGCGCGGCGGGCGGCGAGCACCTTGCGGCCGCCGACCGTCGCGCTGCGCGCGCGGAAGCCGTGACGACGCTTGCGCACGAGCTTGCTCGGCTGGTAGGTCCGCTTCATTTTCTCTGCCTCTGAATTCGCAATGCAAAAGGCCGCCGATCGCACGGCGGCCGTTACCGTCGGCGCGGATACGGAAAGCGCCTCCCAAAGTCAATCAGGGCTGCGGCTGGCCGGAAGCGGCGCGGCGCTGCCGCCGCAGCGCGCTGCCCCGCCGCATCACGCGATCGCAGGCGTGGCCGGTGCGCGGGAAGCGGCGCTTGAGCCGGGCATAGCGACAGCGGACCCAGTGCGAATTGCGCAGCAGCAGGATCATGCCCGCCGCGAAGACGAAGATCCCGCCAGGCCCCGGCAGCGCGCCGACGATCGGCGCGAGGACGACCAGAAACCAGCCGACGCTCAGCATCACGATCCGCCAGCCGGGATGTTTGGCCCTCATTTCCAACAGATGCGCATCCTATGCGAGAGCCGCAAGTCCGCTCGACAGCGGGGCGGTCGGATCGCTAAAGAACAGGCGGGGAACGCGGAGGGTCTTGATGGTCGCGCTGGTATCGACGGTCGCCTATCTCGGGCTGGAAGCGCGCGGCGTCGAAGTGCAGGTTCAGGTGACGTCGGGGCTGCCCGCCTTCGTGGTCGTGGGGCTGGCGGACAAGGCGGTCGCCGAAAGCCGCGAGCGGGTGCGCGGCGCGCTGGCGGCGATCGGCCTTGCGCTGCCGCCCAAGCGGATCACGGTCAACCTGTCGCCTGCCGACCTCCCGAAAGAAGGATCGCATTACGATCTGCCGATCGCGCTGGGCCTGCTTGGCGCGATGGGGGTGGTCGATGCGGAAACGCTCGCCCATTATCTGGTGGTCGGCGAACTGGGGCTCGACGGCCGGATCGCGCCCAGCCCCGGCGTCCTGCTGGCGGCGCTGCATGCAAGCGGGCGCGAACTGGGGCTGGTCTGTCCCGCAGCGCAAGGGCCCGAGGCCGCCTGGGCCGGATCGGTCGAGGTGGTTGCCGCACCCGACCTGATGGCGCTGCTCGATCATTTTCGCGGGGTCCGCCCGCTCGCCCAGCCGCGACCGGGCGAGGCGGCGCCGACAGGCACCGGCCCCGATCTCGCGCAGGTCAAAGGGCAGGAGACCGCCAAGCGCGCGATCGAGCGGCGGCCGGCGGGCATAATCTGCTGATGGTCGGGCCGCCGGGCGCGGGCAAATCGCTGATGGCGGCCTGCCTGCCGGGCATCCTGCCCGATCTGACCCCGGCCGAGGCGCTGGAGGTGTCGATGGTGGCCAGCGTCGCGGGCACGCTCGACGGGGGCATGCTGTCGCGCAGCCGCCCGTTCCGCGCGCCGCACCATTCGGCGTCGATGGCGGCGCTGGTCGGCGGCGGGCTGAAGGTCCGGCCGGGCGAGGTCAGCCTCGCGCATCTGGGCATTCTGTTCTTGGACGAGCTGCCCGAATTCCAGCGGCCCGTGCTCGATTCGCTGCGCCAGCCGCTGGAGACGGGACGGGTCCAGGTGGCGCGCGCGAACAGCCACGTCAGCTTCCCGGCGCGCGTCCAGCTGGTCGCGGCGATGAATCCGTGCCGCTGCGGACACCTGGGCGACGCCGCCCGCGCGTGCAGCCGCGCGCCGAAATGCGCTGTGGACTATCAAGCGCGCGTGTCGGGCCCGCTGCTCGACCGGATCGACTTGCATGTCGAGGTGGCGGCGGTGAGCGCGGCGGATCTGGTCCTGCCCCCGCCAGCCGAGGGATCGGCCGAAGTGCGGACGCGCGTGTCGCAGGCGCGGGCGGTCCAGACCGCGCGTTATGCCGAAGCGGGCCTTCGCACCAATGCGGAAGTTGACGGCGAGCTGCTGGAGGAGGTGACGCGGCTGGACGAGGCGGGCCGCGCCCTGCTGGCGCAGGCCGCCGCGACCATGCGGCTGTCGGCACGCGGCTATACCCGCGTGCTGCGGGTCGCGCGCACGATCGCGGACCTTGCGGGATCGAACGCGGTCGGCCGCATGCACGTCGCCGAAGCGCTGAGCTATCGCCAGCGCGCCGCGGTCAATTGACGACCCGAGACCTCAGTCCTCGTCATCCTCGCTGTCGGCCATGTCCATGAAGTCGCGCGCTGCGTCGCGGTCGCCCTCATTCTCGAATGCGGTGCCCAGATCGGGCGCGATTCCCAGCATGTACATGAGACACCAGAGCGCGAAACGGCGGCCGCCGTCCTGCTCCAGCCCGAACTGTACCTTCATTTCATCGAGACCGGCGACGAGCCGCGGCTGATCGAGCGTGTCGAGGTCTGCGGTGCCGAAGAAGCGGGTGAGAAGCTGATCGAAATCCATGCCTCCCCCTTAACGCGGCAGCGCACCAACCCCAAGCGGAGCGCGCATGCGACCGAAGCCGACGAGGGAGCCTATCTCGGCACGGCGTCAGTGCTTCACTATTTTGCGGTGCGCGTAACCGGAGCCGGTGGGCGGCCTGACGAACGACTGTGATGGCCAGCGCCGCCGCCTATCGCTAGGTCGACGCTACCAACAATGGAGATATGCGTGAGCGGCACGACCGAACCCGAGGACGCCGACGGCAAACCTCCTGTCCCCGACGAAGTGGCACAGGCGGTCCGCACGTTGATCCGATGGGCCGGCGACGATCCCTCGCGCGAAGGCCTGATCGACACGCCCAAGCGCGTGGCGCGCGCTTGGAAGGAATAGTGCCAGGGCTATGGCGAGGATCCGGCGCACCACCTGAGCCGCACCTTCGAGGAGGTGGGCGGCTATGACGAGATCGTGCTGCTGAAGGACATCCCCTTTCAGTCGCATTGCGAGCATCACATGGCCCCGATCGTCGGCAAGGCCGCAATCGCCTATCTGCCGAAGGACCGGGTGGTCGGCATTTCCAAGCTGGCGCGTGTGCTGCACGGCTTCGCGCAACGTCTTCAGGTGCAGGAACGGCTGACGGCCGAGGTCGCCGACTGCATCTGGGATCACCTCGAACCGCACGGGGTGGCGGTGGTGATCGAGGCGTCGCACGGCTGCATGACCGGGCGCGGCGTCCGCACGCATGGCGTCAGCATGACGACCAGCCGGATCATGGGCGTGTTCCGCGACGACGAGCGCAGCCGGCGCGAGGTGCTGGCGCTGATGGGTTATTGATAAGCGGGCAGAACGAACCGCAGCAGTCGGCCTTCGCGCGCGCTGCGGAGGGCGTGGTCGATCACCGCCAAGCCGGCGAGCGCATCGGTGGGGTCGACCGGCGCCGGGCCGGCTTCGTCGATCGCCTCCACCACCGCGCGGTAGAAGGCGCGCCAGTTTCCGCGCTCGGTCGGGATCGGGCCACCGCTGCCGTCGGTCCGCGTGAGGACCCCATAGCTGTTCGTTTCGTCCTCCCCGAAACCCGCGTCCCGGGGGGTCCTGCCCGACCGCAGCAGCGCCTCTTGCGGATCGAGCCCGTGCTTGACGAAGCTGCCATCGTCGCCGTGGAGCGCGAAGCGCGGGCGTGGCGCGGCCACCAGCGTGGAAGCGGAGAGGATGACGCGCATCGCGCCATAGTGCAGCGTGAGTTCGAAATAATCGTCGACCAGCGCTCCGCCGCGCTGAATGGCGATATCACCTCCGACATAGTCGGGCATGCCGAACAGCAAGAGCGCCTGGTCCACCAGATGCGGCCCCAGATCGGCCAGCAGCCCCGTGCCCTCGCCCGGCAGCTCGCGCCACCCCGCCTTTACCGCCGGCCGGAAGCGATCCCAGCGGAACTCGGCCAGGCGGACGCTGCCCAGCCTGCCGGATTGGATCATCCGCCGGACGGTAAGGAAGTCGCCGTCCCATCGCCGATTGTGAAAGACGGTGAGCATCTGCCCCCGCTCACGCGCGAGGCGAACGAGATCGCGACCCTCCGCCTCGTCCGTGACGAACGGCTTGTCGACCACGACATGCTTTCCGGAGAGCAGCGCGTCGCGCACGAACGGGATGTGCGTGTGATTGGGTGTCGCGATCACCACCAGCCCGATCGAAGGATCGTTCAGCGCGTCGCCGACATTCTTCGTCGCTACGACGTCGGGGCAGGACGCCCGCGCTTCGTCCCGGCGCGAGGTGATGATCCGTCGCAGGCGCACGGATGGCTCGGCCAGCAGGAGGGGTGCATGGATGCGGGCGCCCGCCTGTCCAAAGCCGATCAGCGCCGTATCGATGGTCATGTACGCTCCGCTGATGGACAAGAAAAAACGCGACGATAAGGACAGGTCATCAGCATCGGGAGCGACCGCGACATGCCCTACTCCGTGCCATATGTTGCGGAACCGTTACGATATGACGGACGGATGGTCTATCGCCGATGCGGACGCAGCGGGCTCGATCTGCCGGCCATTTCACTGGGTCTGTGGCAGAATTTTGGCGGGGCGGACGTTTTCGAGACGGGCCGGGCGATCCTGCGCCGCGCATTCGACCGTGGGGTCACGCATTTCGACCTCGCGAACAATTACGGTCCGCCCTACGGATCGGCCGAGGAGAATTTCGGCCGCGTCCTGGCGACCGACTTCGCCGCGCATCGGGACGAACTGATCGTATCGACCAAGGCCGGCTGGGACATGTGGCCGGGGCCGTATGGCGATGTCGGCGGCAGCCGCAAATATCTCATCGCCAGCCTCGACCAGAGCCTCCGCCGCATGGGCCTCGATTATGTCGACATCTTCTACTCGCACCGCGTCGATCCGAAGACGCCGCTCGAGGAGACGATGGGCGCGCTGGCGCACATCCACGCGCAGGGCAAGGCGCTCTATGTCGGCATTTCGAGCTACGAGCCCGGACTGACCGCCAAGGCGGCGGCGATCCTGGCGGAGTATAAGGTGCCGTTCCTGATCCATCAGCCGAGCTATTCGCTGCTCAACCGCTGGATCGAACGCGAGCTGCTCGCCACGCTCGAACGGCTGGGCACGGGCTGCATCGCTTTCTCCCCGCTGGCGCAGGGCATGCTGACCGACCGCTATCTGAACGGCATCCCCGCCGATGCCCGCGCCGCGCGCGGCGGATCGCTCCGGCCCGAACTCGTCACGGCCGAGGCGATCGGACGCATCCGCGCGCTCGACGCCATCGCCCGGCGGCGGGGCCAGACGCTCGCGCAGATGGCGATCGCCTGGGTACTGCGCGACGCGCGCGTGACGTCGGCGCTGATCGGGGCGCGGACCGTCGCGCAGCTCGACGATTCGCTCGACGCGTTGAACAACCTGTCCTTCGCGGCGGAGGAGCTGGCGGAGATCGACCGGCACGCGCAGGACAGCGGGATCAACATCTGGTCGAAATCGACCGATATCACGGCCGTGCCGACGGGCGTGAAGGCTTAGAAGATCTCGGGCGGAGCAGACCGACGGTAACGCCAGTTGGCAACGTGGGCGGCGGCGATGAAGAGGCTGCCGACCACGGTCACGGGCACCTCCAGTGGCGTGGCATGCCACGCCAGCGCCGCTACCGAGAGCAAGCCCAGCCCCACCCCGCCGGCCAGCAGCGGCAGGGCCAGCCGGTGCCGGCAATAGCCGGCATAGAGCGCGCCCGCCGTCGCGGGGATGGCGAGGATGAGCGCCACGACGTGGAAATTTTCCGGTATCGGCAGGATCACCGCCATCACCGGCATCGTCACGAGGAGCAGCGGCACGAGCAGGCAATGCGCTAGGCACGCCACCGCCGCGCCGATCGCAAGGGCTTCGATCATGTCCGACATGCGCCGCATGGGGGCCACATGGGCCTTCATATCGCGAAAGGCAATGATATAATGTATCATTATCGCGAAAAAGTGACGACACTGGCCTGCGGTGCTAGGGTGGCTCGATGGCGTCGTCCCCCCATACCCGGCTCTACCGCCACCGTCTGCCGACACGGCTATGGCATTGGGTGAACGCGGTTAGCATGCTCGTCTTGCTCACCAGCGGGCTGATGATCTTCAACGCGCATCCCCGCCTGTATTGGGGGGAATATGGCGCGAATTTCGATCGTGCCTGGCTGCGGATCGGCCCCTCCCCCACCGGCGGGGCGCGGCTCACGATCGGCGAGCGCTATGTCCCGACCACCGGCGTGCTCGGCCAATGGACCGACCCGCAGGGACGGGTGCAACGCCGCGCCTTCCCGCATTGGCTGACGATCCCGTCGCGCTACAGCCTTGCCGGGGCGCGACGCTGGCATTTTCTGTTCGCATGGGTGTTCGTGCTGGCGGGCGCGCTCTACGCCATCGCCAGCGTGGTGAACCGCCACTTCGCCAGGGACCTGCTGCCGAAACGCGATGAACTGCGCGCCCGCCACCTGCTGGCCGACATCCGCGCCCACGCCAAGCTCCGCCTGCCGACGGGCGACGCGGCGGCGCGCTACAACATCCTGCAGAAGCTGGCCTATCTCCTGGTCCTGTTCGGGCTGATCCCGCTGATGATCCTGACCGGGCTGACGATGGGCCCCGGCTTCAACGCGACCTTCCCCTGGCTGCATGAACTTTTCGGGGGGCGTCAGTCGGCGCGGTCGATCCATTTCCTGTGCGCGATCGGGCTGCTTGCCTTTATCGGCCTCCACCTCGCGATGGTGGTCGCGGCGGGGCCGTTGAACGAGATGCGCTCGATGATCACAGGCTGGTTCCGGCCGCCCCCGGAGCGGCGGCGCCATGACTGAGATGTCGCGCCGCGGCGCGCTGGGTGCGATCGGCGGCGGAGCCCTGCTGCTGGGCGGATGCGACCGCATCGCCGCGACCGACACGGCACGCGCCGCCTTTCTCGGCGCGGAGGGGCTGACCTATCGCGTCCAGCGGCTGGTGACGCCGCGCGACGCGCTGGCGCCTGAATTCACGGGCGCCGACCTCTCGCCCGTCTTCCGCGCCAACGGCACCTTCATGCCGCGCGCGCCGGACTATCAGGCGCTGCTCGCGGATCAGTTCGCGGGCTATCGCCTCGCTGTCGGGGGCCTGGTGGCGCGGCCGCTGGCGATCCCGCTCGACCAGCTGAAATCGCTGCCCCAGCGCACCCAGATCACGCGCCACGATTGCGTCGAGGGATGGAGCGCGATCGGCCAGTGGACCGGTCCCGCGCTCGGCCCGATCCTGCGCCATGCGGGCCTGTCGCAGGCCGCGCGCTATATCGTCTTCCACTGTTTCGACGATCTCGGCGGCACCGCTTATTACGAGAGCATCGATCTGGTCGACGCGTTTCATCCGCAGACCATCCTCGCCTGGGCGCTGAACGGGCGGCCGCTGCCCGTCGCCAACGGCGCGCCCGTCCGGCTCCGGGTCGAGCGCCAGCTCGGCTACAAGCATGCCAAATATGTCCGCGCGATCGAGGCGGTGGCGGACCTCCGCGCGATCGGACGCGGCAAGGGCGGCTATTGGGAAGATGTCAGCGATTATGCTTGGTATGCGGGGCTTTAGCAGCGCATCGTCACGGCAAACGGGTGACGCAGCATGCCAAGCCCGACCAAGGTCGCAGAGGCGGAGCGACCGCCCGCTGGCATAGGAGGAAGGATGAGGATCACCAGCCTCGGCGCAGCGGCCCTGCTGCTCCTCTTCAGCGTGCGCGGCACCGCCGCGCCGCTGCTGACGGCCGCCGACCTGCGACCGCACACCGATCTGTCTGGCGTCTGGACCTATTCCGTCGATCCCTATCGCGATGGCGAAGCGGGCTTCCACGGTGAGGAGCCGGGCAAGGGCCATCGCCGGTACGAGGATGCCGATGCCGAAGCGGTGATGAAGGCCGATCCGCTCGCGCTCTACGAATATGACATGGAGCAATCGCCCAAGGCGACGATCCCCTCCTCCTGGCTGACGCACGCGGCCGAGATGCGTCATTATCAGGGCCTCGTCTGGTATCAGCGCAAGTTCGATGCCGCGCCCAAGCCCGGCATGCGCAGCTTCGTGCGGTTCGGGGCGGTCAACTACAAGGCGACGGTATGGCTGAACGGCCGGAAGCTCGGCACGCATGAGGGGGGTTTCACGCCCTTCGCGTTCGAGGTCACCGACATCCTGCGCAAGGGCGAGAACCGGCTGAGCGTCGCCGCGGATTCGCAGGCGACCGCGCTGACCGTGCCGCCGCCCGTGACCGACTGGGAGAATTATGGCGGCATCACCCGCGCGGTGACGTTGGTGTCGGTGCCCGCGACCTATATCGACAGTGCGTGGGTGCGGCTGGCGAAGGACGGGCGCATCCGGATCGACGCACAGCTGGACGGCGCGAGCAAGGCGAACCAGCCGATCTCGCTTGCCATCGCCGGGCTGCCCGCGCGCGCATCGGGCAGGACCGATGCCAACGGCCATTGGACCGCCACGCTCGCCGCGCCGCGCGCGCTGAAGCGTTGGTCGCCCGAGACGCCGACTTTATACGACGTCACGATCCGCAGCGGCGCCGACACGCTGACCGACCGGATCGGGTTCCGCACGGTCGCGGTGCGGGGGTCGCAGATCCTGCTGAACGGCAAACCGGTCTGGCTGCGCGGGATCAGCGTGCATGAGGAGGAGATCGGGGCCGACCCGTCGCGCACGATCACGCCCGACGCGGCGCGCGCGCTTCTCGCGGTCGCCAAGGACGGGCTGCACGCGAACTTCGTCCGCCTTGCCCACTATCCGCACAGCGAGGCGATGACGCGCGCCGCCGACGCGATGGGGCTGCTCGTGTGGAGCGAGATCCCCGTTTATTGGCGTGTCGCGTTCGACAATGCCGACACGCTGGCGCGCGCGCGGGCGATGCTCGCCGAGAATATCGAGCGCGACCGCAACCGCGCGTCGATCATCATCTGGTCCATCGCCAACGAGACCCCGGTCAGCGATCCGCGCAACGCCTTCCTCACCACGCTGGCGGGCGACGTGAAGCGGCTCGATCCCACGCGCCTGCTGTCGGCGGCGCTGCTGACCGAGCGCGGCACACGCGACGGCCACCCCGAAATGATCCTGAACGATCCGCTGGCGGCGACGGTCGATGTGCTGGCGATCAACACCTACAATGGCTGGTACACCGCCGACCGGCTGGAGGATGTGCCCGCCATCGGCTGGGCGGTCCCGTCGGACAAGCCGCTGCTCTTTTCCGAATTGGGCGCGGACGCCAAGGGGGGCTTCCACGATCCGGCGACGCTCCGCAAAAGCTCGGAAGAGTTCCAGGCCGAATATTATCGTCGCACGCTGGCGATGGCGCGGAAGATCCCAACGCTGGCGGGCATGAGCCCGTGGATCCTCAAGGACTTCCGCTCGCCCCGCCGGCTGCACCCGGTGTTCGAGGGCGGGTGGAACCGCAAGGGCCTGATCAGCGAGACGGGCGAGAAGAAACAGGCGTTCGATGTTCTCGCGCACTTCTATGCCGAGCGCGCGGCGGCGGACGGCCGATAGACAAGAAACAGAAGGGGATACGTGTGAAGAGAAAATTCGCGGCCGCGTTGCTGGGCCTGACCGCGCTGACCGCGCCGGTCTTCGCCAAGCCCAACCTCGTGTTGAACGATCAGGGCTATTTCGCGACGCAGGGGCTGAACGTCATGTCGTTCAGCGATTACTATCCCGACGGGCACCAGACGGGCGTCACCATCATCCAGCACGGCGTCCGCACCGCCGCCAACGGCGACCTCCGGCTCGAGGCGTCGCCGGGCCAATGGTCCGCCATGCCGGCGACGGGCGAGCGGACGGTGGATGCGAAGACGAACACGGTGTCGCGCCGCCTGTCCTTCCCCGATCCGGCCAAGGACCGGACCGGATTCAATCCCGTCCTCTATCCCGATCTCAAGATGGGCTATTCGGTCAGCGTCACGCCGCTGGAGGGCAACAGCTTCCGCATTCGCGTCGACCTCGATCAGCCGCTGCCGGCCAAATATGTCGGCAAGGTCGGCTTCAATCTGGAGCTCTTTCCGGGTGACCTGTTCGGCAAAAGCTGGCTGATGGGCGGGCAGTCGGGCATCTTCACGCGCCAGGCGAACGGCCCGACGACCACGGGCGCGGGCGGCGAGGAGATCACCGCCCCGCTCGCCAGCGGCGGGACGCGGCTGGTCGTCGCGCCGGAGGCCGACACGCAGCGGCTGACGATCGACAGCAAGACCGGCCCGCTCGCGCTGATCGACGGGCGGGGCAATCACAACAATGCCTGGTATATCGTGCGCGGGCTGGTGCCGGCGGGCGCGACCAAGGGCGCGATCGAATGGGTGGTGACACCCAATGTCGTGCCGGGATGGAAATACGAACCCGTGCTGCAGGTCTCGCAGGTCGGCTATACCACGAAGCAGCCCAAGCAATTGGTGGTCGAGCTGGATCCGGGCGACACCGCGACCGACGCCGCCCGCCTCTATCGCCTGACGGACGGCGGCCGGCAGGAGGTGAAGCGGGGCGCCCCGGCGCAATGGGGCCGCTTCCTGCGCTACGGCTATCGCACCTGGGACTTTTCCGACGTCACGACGCCCGGAATGTACGTGATCGCGTATCGGGGGAAGGAGACCAACCCGTTCAAGATCGGCGACGATGTCTACGATCGCCACGTATGGCAGCCGACGCTGGAATATTTCCTGCCGGTCCAGATGTGCCACATGCGCGTGGAGGAGAAATATCGCGTCTGGCACGGGCTGGACCATATGGACGACGCGCTGATGGCGCCGGTCAACCTCAACCATTTCGACGGTTATGTTCAGGGGCCGTCGACCTTGTCCAAGTACAAGCCGCTCGACCATGTGCCGCATCTCGACGCAGGCGGCTGGCACGACGCGGGTGACTATGACCTGCGGGTCGAGAGCCAGATGGGCACCACCTGGCTGCTGGCGAAGATGGTCGAGGAATTCGGCCTGAATTACGACGCCACCACGATCGACCAGGGCAGACACCTGGTCGAGATCCACAAGCCCGACGGCAGGAACGACGCGATCCAGCAGATCGAGCACGGGCTGCTGACCGTGATGGGCGGCTATCGCGCGCTCGGCCGAGTCTATCGCGGCATCCAGGACGCGACGCTCAAGCAATATGTGCTGCTGGGCGACGCTTCGAGCTCGACCGACAATGTCGTCAACAAGCCGGTCGAGGGGCTCGGCACCTTCCTCGGCGGGCAGCCGGTCAAGGTCGACGACCGGCTGGTCTTTACCGAAGACAATCCCGATCGCGAGATCGAGGTCGCGGGGCAGCTCGCCACGGTCGCGCGCGTGATGAAGGCGCACGATCCGAAGCTGGCGGCGGAAACGCTGGCGGCCGCGCGCGACATCGGCGGCAAGGCGATCGACCGGGCCAAAAAGGTCGACCTGAAGGCGTTCGCACTGGCCGAGCTGTACCTGTCGACGGGCGACAAGGCCTATATGGACCGGCTCGTCGCGATGAAGGGCGACATCGTCGCGCATATCGAGGAGGCCGGCTGGGCGATCGCATCGGTGATCGACCGGGTGCCTGACGCCGCGTTCAAGAGCGAGGCGCGCGCGGCGGTCGCCGCCTATCAGGCGAAGCTCGCCGCCGCCGCCAAGGCGGACTCGCCCTATGGCGTGCCCTACAAGCCCGACATCTGGGGCGCCGGCTGGATCATCCAGGAGTTCGGCGTCAAGCAGTGGATGCTGCACAAGGGCTGGCCCGACCTGGTGCCCGAGGCCAATTTCGTGAACGCGCTCAACTTCGTACTGGGCGTCCATCCGGGGCAGAACAACGCCTCCTTCGCCAGCGGCGTGGGGTCGCATTCGGTGACAACGGCCTATGGCGTCAACCGCGCGGACTGGAGCTATATTCCGGGCGGTGCCGTGTCCGGCACCGCGCTGATCCGGCCCGACCTGCCCGAGCTGAAGGTCTGGCCCTATTTCTGGCAGCAGACCGAATATGTGCTGGGCGGGGGCGAGACCAATTACATGTTCCTCGCGCTGGCGGTGAACCAGCTTTACAAGAAGGGCGCGCAATGATCTCGCGCCCACTGTTGCTCGCGCTCGCCTTGCTTGCGACGGCGCCCCACGCGGCCCGGCCGGTCGCGCGCGCCAGCTTCGGCAAGACCGCCGAGGGCCGCACGGCGCATGTCTACACCCTGGTCAACAAGAACGGGATGACGGTCCGCTTCACCGATTTCGGCGGCGTCATTACCGCGATCGAGGTACCCGACCGGATAGGCAAGCGCGCCAACGTCGTGCTCGGCTTTCGCGATGCCGGCGAATATCAGGCCAAGAACAGCAATTACGTGTTCGGCGCACCGGTCGGGCGTTTCGCCAACCGCATCAAGGGCGCGCAATTCACGCTCGACGGCCAGACCTATCGCATGACGCCGAACAACGGCTCCAATCTGCTCCACGGCGGGCCGCCGCCCTACCACGGACGCTTCTGGTCGGTCGCGACGTTCGATCACGGCCGCAGCAGCGGCGCGACGCTGACCCTGGTCAGCCCCGACGGCGACCAGGGTTTCCCCGGCGCGGTGACGCTGGCGATGACCTATACGCTGACCGACGCGAACGAGCTCAGGATCGATTATCGCGCGACCACGACCAGGCCGACGGTCATCAACTTCACCAACCACAGCTACTTCAACCTGGCCGGCGAGGGCAGCGGGGATGTCGGCGGTCAGTCGATCCAGATCCTTGCCGACCGCATCGCCGAGCTGGACGACACGTCGGTCCCGACCGGCCGCATCCTGCCCGTCAGCGGCCCCTACGACCTGCGCCAGCCGCGCATGATCGGCGACGGGCTGAACGCGATCAAAGCCGGTAGCAAGAGCGGATATGACGATCCGTGGGTGCTGCGCGACGCGCCCGCGCGCAAGCCGGTGCTGGTCGCGCGCGCCGCCGATCCCGCCTCGGGCCGGGCGATGGAGGTGCTGACGACCGAGCCGTCGATGCAATTCTACACGGCCAACGGTGAATGGGGGAAGGATGCAGGCCCGAGCGGCGCGATCTATCGCCGCCACGGCGGGTTCGCGCTGGAAACGCAGCATTTGCCTGACAGCCCCAACCAGCCGGATTTCCCATCCACGGTGCTGAGGCCGGGACAGGTCTTCACCTCGACCACGATCTACCGCTTTCCGCGCAAGCCCAGCTAGCGCGCCTTTGCCAGCCGCTGGTTAGGGGTTTGGCAACGCTCTTCGTGAATATCGCGGCAAGGTTTGGCTGGGGGCCGGAGATTCGCCGCGATGAAGATGGTCGTTCGGGGGCAGGAAATCGCGATGTTGCTGGACGAGGCGCCGGCGGATGTGCGCATCCTGTCGCTCGACTGTTTCGACACGCTGCTGTGGCGCAACGTCCACGCGCCGCGCGACGTCTTCACCGAGTTTCCGCTCGCCGGCGGCGGGATCGAACCCCGTCTGGGCGGCGAGGGGCGCGCGCGCGCGGCGCGGGGCGCCGTGGACGGAATGGACGAGGTTTCGATCGAGGCGATCTACGACCACCTGATGCCGCGCGCATCCGCCGAGGAGCGTTCCGCCGCCGTCGCGCGGGAGCTTGAGGCGGAGGCACGCCATTGTTTCGCCTTCGCGCCGACCGTGGCGCTCATCCGCGCGGCCAAGGCACGCGGACTGCAGGTGATCGTCGTCAGCGACACCTATCTCAGCGCCGATCAATTGCGGGCATTGATCGCGGCTGCTGCCGGGGGTGACATCGCGGCGGCGATCGACCGCTTCTTCTGTTCGTCGGAGCATGGCCTGTCGAAGGGACAGGGCCTGTTCCGGCCGGTGCTGGCCGAATTGGGTGTTGATCCCTTCACGATCCTCCATCTGGGCGACCACAACGTCGCCGACGTCACCGCGCCACGCTCGCTCGGCATTCGCGCGGTGCATTTTGAGCAGTTCGAGGGATCGACGCAGCAGCGGCTGCGGCTGGAGGCGGCCGCCGCCGCGATGATCGACCCGCAGGTGCGCATCACGCGCCCCGCCTACCAGCCGCACCGGTCGCAGGTGGCACTCCGCGCCGATGAGGACCCGGCCACGATCCTGGGGCACGACGTGCTCGGGCCGGTCATGCACGGCTTCGCGCTGTGGTTGCGCCATGAGCTGGAGGAGATTGCCGCCGCCAGCGGGCGGACGACGCGGCCGCTGTTCCTCCTGCGCGACGGGCATCTGCCGCAATGGGCCTATGAAGCGGCGGGCTTCGGAATGGGGGCGCGCGTCTCGATCAGCCGGTTCACCGCGATGGCCGCCAGCTTTTCCGACGAGGCAGCGATCCGGGCCTATCTGGCCGAGCGCCCGAAGGAACGGGTCGACGTCATGGGTCGGCAGCTCCTCCTGACCGATCAGGAGATGCGCGAATTCCGGCGCGGCAACGCCGCCTTCCGCCGCGCCATGCTGGAGCCGCGCTGGATCAACAAGATCACCACGCGCAGCCGTGCCTTCGCCAAGCGGCTGGTAACACATGTGAAGCACAGCGGCGGCGTCGAGCCCGGCGACATGGTCGTGCTGATAGACCTTGGCTATAACGGGTCGGTCCAGAACCTGATCGAACCGCTGCTCGCCGCCGAGCTGAACGTGACGGTCGCGGGCCGTTACCTGCTGCTGCGCGAACATTGGCCGACCGGGCTCGACAAGAAAGGCATGATCGACGCGCGCGCGTACGAAACGCGCGTGACCGATGCGCTGTGCGGCCCGATCGCCGTGTTGGAACAGCTCGCGACCGCCGCCGAGGGATCGGTGATCGATTATCACCCGAACGGCCGGCCGATCCGCAAGGAGGCCGACGTGAAGGGCGCGCAAAGCGCGACGCGCGACATCGTGCAGGCCGCCTGCCTCGACTATATCCGGCATGCGGGCCTTGGCATGCACCGCCCGCCCGTGTCCGACGATCGGGAGTCGCGCTGTCGCCACGCCGCCGCCGCGCTGGCGCGTCTGCTCTACCTGCCGATGCGCGAGGAGATCGCGCTGCTGGAACGGTTCGACCATGACGTGAACATGGGCACCAAGGCGTTGGTGAAGCTGGTCGATGCCGAAATGTCGGGGCAGCAACTCCGCCGCCGGGGCCTGCCCTACATCTCGCAGGCGGCACGCATGTATCTGCCGGGCGAGGTGCAGCCGCACGGTTTCCCTCTCGCGCTCTCGCTCTTTTCCGTCGGACGCTTCGGGCTCGATTTCCGGCACAGCGATTTCGAAGTCGGCGCGATCGACGTGCCCGTGCTGCTCGCGACCGCCAAGGGGCAGGCGTCGATCACCGCGCAGGCCTATCCCACCCATGACGGCTATTATCTGCTGACAGCCCCCGCGGGCAGCGGCGGATTCGCCATCGGCGTCCAGTTCGGCGCGCTCGCCGAGGTCGTCCAGATCGACGAGATCGCCTTCTACCCCGTGGCCGATTTCGGCGAGTTCGGATGCAGCCCCGCGTCCGTGCCGCAGGCGCCGGTGTTCGACGCGATGGAGACGATCGCACCCGGCCTGATGCGGTGCGAGGAGCGCGGGCTGTTATTCCTCCCACCGCCGGGAGGCGAGCCGGATACGCCCCTGCTGCTCGCGATCGCCTTCCGGCCGGTGGTGCGCCGCGCGGCCGCCAATGCCGCTGCCTTGAGCGAGGCGGCCTGATGCCCGATCTGCTGATCCATTCGATGGCGGAATTCGCCGACATCATCCTGCCGGCGCTGCGGCTGGCGGACGCGCGCCACGTGGTCGAGATCGGGGCCGAATATGGCGGCTGTTCCGCCATGGTCGCGGATCATGTCGCCGAACAGGACGGCCGCCTGACCAGCATCGATCCCACGCCGAAGCCCGAATTCGCCGCATGGCTGGCGGCGCGACCGCACGTCCGCCACATTGCCCAGCCAAGCCTCGACGCATTCGGGCAGGTTGCCGAGGTCGATGCGTGGCTGATCGACGGCGATCACAATTGGTATACGGTGATCCACGAGCTGCGCCACGCCCAACGGATTTCGGCGCGCGACGGCAAGCCGTTGCTCATGTTCCTCCACGATATCGGCTGGCCGTCGGGGCGGCGGGACATGTATTACGCGCCTGACCGGATCCCGGCCGCGTTCCGGCACCCCTACAGCTATGAGGGCGGGGCGATCCCCGGGCGGGACCGGCTGGTGGCTGGACAAGGCTTTCGCGGCATGGGCCATTTCGCCTGGGCCACGCACGAGGGCGGGCCGCGCAACGGCGTGCTGACGGCGGTCGAGGACTTCATGGCCGAGCAGCTGGATGAAGGCCGTGAGCTTGGCTTTGCGGAGATCCCGGCCGTGTTCGGGCTGGGCGTGCTATTCGATCTGACGGCGGAGTGGAGCGCGCCTCTGGCGGAGCTGCTCCTGCCTTATCACGACAACCGGCTGCTGCGCTCACTGGAGCGGAACCGCCTCGCCAACTATCTCTGCGTGATCGCGCTTCAGGATGCCGCCTGAATGTGGTCCCCGTCCCGACCGCATGCGCGCAGCACGCAATAGCCCGCTACCGCCGACAGCAGCGAACCGCCCAGCACGCCGATCTTGACCTCGACCAGCAGGGCCGGATCGTTGAAGGCGAGAGCGCCGATGAACAGGCTCATCGTGAATCCGATGCCCGATAGCAGCGCCACGCCATAGACCTGCCCCCAGCCCGCGCCGTCCGGCCGTTCACCGATCCCCAACGCAACCGCGAGGCGGATGCCACCGAAGATGCCCGCCTGCTTGCCGATGAACAGACCCGCCACCAGAGCGAGCGGAAGCGGCGCCAGCATCGTGTCGAGCGACAGCCCAACGAGCGAGACGCCGGCATTGGCGAACCCGAACAACGGAACGACCGCGAACGCGACATAGGGATGAAGCCCGTGTTCGAGCCGTTCGAGCGGGGCGGACGAGCGCGCGCCGCGGAGCGGGATCGTCATCGCCGTCAGCACCCCCGCCACCGTCGGATGTACGCCGGACACGAACACCGCCGTCCACAGCAGCCCGCCGAGCAGCAGATAGGGCGCGAGCGCGCCGACACCGCGCCGGTTGAGCATGATCATCGCCGCTAGCAACGTTCCTGCCACTTCAAGCGCGGCGAAATCGATCCCCGCCGTGTAGACAAGCGCGATGAGGATGACGGCGCCGATATCGTCGACGATCGCCACCGTCACCAGCATCAGCTTGAGCGAGACCGGAACCCGGCTTCCGAGCAAACCCAGCACGCCGAGCGAGAAGGCGATGTCGGTGGCGGTGGGAATGGCCCAGCCGCGCACCAGAGCGGGGTCCGCCCCCGCAATGCCGAGATAGATCAGCGCGGGCACCACCATGCCGCAGAAGGCGGCCACGATGGGCAGGCCGCGCGCGGACCAGCTGGCAAGCTGCCCCGCCACGAATTCGCGCTTCACCTCCAGCCCGACGAGCAGGAAGAACAGGCTCATCAGCCCGTCATTGATCCAATGGATGATGGAGAGTCCTGCGACATGACGGTGAAGGACGTCGGTGTAGATCGGAGCCAGCGGGCTGTTGGCCACGATCAGGGCGAGCATTGCCGCAATGATCAACAGCCTGCCACCCGCCGCTTCGTGGCGAAGAAAGCGGGCGATCATCTCCCCGCGGATGAAGCTTCTAGCGAGTGCCATGACCCCGCTTACCCCACGGCTGACCGCTGGCAAGCCAAACCGGGCCTGAAAGGAGCGTCGCCCCGAAACGCCGCTCTTATCCAATCGCGCGCTTTCTCCCCATGGGGGGGCCAGTCGTCAGAGATAGGCCGCGCCGCGCACGCCGGAGCTGTCGCCCCATCTGGCCGGCAGGATCCGCGCGCGCCAGCCGTCGCTGAACGCGTGCCGATCGATGACTTCAGGCAGGCGTTCATACAGTTCGGAGACGTTGGACATGCCACCGCCCAGCACGAAGCAATCGGGATCGATCACGTTGGCGATCACCGCCAGTCCGCGTCCCAGCCGATCGACATAGGCGTCGAGCGCGGCCACCGCCGCCGCCTCGCCATGGCGCGCGGCGGCAACGATGTCGGGGCCGTTACACGCGGTGCCGGAGCGGCGCAGATAATCCTTTTGGAAGCCTGTGCCCGAAATCCACGTTTCCAGGCAGCCGACCTGACCGCACCAGCACTGCTCCCCCGGCCATTCGTCGGCTTTGGGCCAGGGCAGCGGGATATGGCCCCATTCGCCGGCAATGCCGTTGGCGCCCGTGACGACCTTGCCGTCAACCACGACGCCGCCGCCGCACCCGGTGCCGATGATGACCGCGAAGGTTACCCGCGCGCCGGCCGCCGCGCCGTCGCGCGCTTCCGACAAAGCGAGGCAGTTGGCGTCGTTTTCCAGGCGTATTTCGCGCCCGAACGCGGCGGACAGGTCTTCGCGAAAGGTGTGGCCGTTGAGGAACGTCGCGTTGGCGTTGCGCATCCGCCCATTGTGCGGCGAGATCGATCCCGGGACGCCAATTCCGATCGACGATGCGGTTCCGTTCTCCGCCTCGATCCGTGCGACCACGCTCAGCACCGCCTCGATCGCGGCGTCATAGGTCCTGGGCGTGGGCACGCGCAGGCGATTGAGCCAGGCGCCGTCGGCATCGAGCGCCGCCCCCTCGATCTTGGTCCCGCCGAAGTCGATTCCGATCCTCACGGTGTTCTGCACCGGCATCCTTCATCCTCTGGGTTATCTACCGTCCTAGCAGTGCCCGGAGATAACAAATCGATTGCGGGTTAGTCGCGCCCCGCTTGCATCAACGCGCTTTCGTTGGGCAACAGCCGGTCGAGGAAGGGAAGAATGGCGGCACCGACGGCGGGCGCGTCGCTCGACGTGATCGCGCGGGCGACCGGAGCGACCGCCGGGATCGGCAACCCCGCCAGCCGATCGTTGAGCCGCGCCGCCAGTGCATCGACGAACCGTTCCGGCAAGCGCCCGCCGAGCAGAATGATCGCCGGATCGACGAGGCAGTTCACCGAGACGAGCGGCGCCGCGAGCGAATCCGCCGCGTCATCCAGCCATCGTTCGATCACCGCCGTGGCCGCCGCGTCATTGGTTTCCAGCGCCGTGATGTCGTCGCTGGCGCAGCCGGCTGCTTCGAGCCGGGCAAGCAAAACCGAAAGTGACACCGTGTCCTGTATCGTCGCCCCGGCCCGGCTGTTGCGCAGATCGGGGATGAAGCCGATCTCCCCGCTGCGTCCGTTGGCCCCGCGCACATAGCTGCCATCGACCACCAATCCCCCGCCGAGGCCCGCGCTGATCAGGACGTAGAAGAAGCTTGGCTGCGTGAGGCCCGTGCCGAACTGCGCCTCGCCCAGCGCGGCGGCGGCGGCGTCATTGTCGATATGGACCGGCCAGGGCAGGACCTTGCCGACGAGCTTGGCGACGTCCAGCTCGCTCCAGATCCCGTAATCCTTCGGACGATGCGGCAAGGCGAGACCGCCCAGATCGTAGGGAAGCGACACACCTACGCCGATGATTTTGCGTTCGTCGATATCCCCCGCGCGTCGGATCGCTTCGATCTCACCCTGGAGGCACGCGATCACCTCGTCCGGCATGGCGAAGCGCATCTCGCGCGCGGCGCGCGTTCGGACACGTCCCGCCAGATCGAGCGACACGATCGTATAATGATCGCGGTCGATGTTCAGGCCGATCGCGAACGCGCCGTCGGGGTCGATCTGGAGCCGTAGCGCGGGCTGACCGCGCAACCCCTGCCGCCGCCCCGCGCGGCGGATCAGCCCTTCGTCGAGCAGGCGGTTGGTGATGTTGGCGATCGTCGGCGGCGTCAGGCCCGATGTCCGCGCAAGTTCCGACCGGGTGGTTTCGCCGGCGACGCGGATCGCCTGCAGCACGATCCGTTGGTTATAATCGGCGGCGCGTTCGAGGTTGGTGCCCGACAGGCTGGCAACCAGACGCGAGCTGCGATCGTCCGCGCCGATCCGTCCCGCAATTCCCGCCCCGTTCGGCCCGGACACGCCTCTCTCCTTCGCCAACTAATGCCGTGGCGTTCGCGCACGCTTGTCCCACGGGCGCAGTGCAAGTCCAGCCGTTTCTAGTCGAGGGTCGGCGCGTCCTCCCGCCCGACGATCTCCATCCGGCGCCGCGCCAGCGCCTCGGGCATATCCTCCGCCAGAAATCGCAGCATTGCTTCGCGCACATCGCAGCGCAGATCGAAGGCGAGGCCTGCGTCGGCCGCGCTGACCAG
>NZ_JBMDXG010000178.1:0-6549 GCF_048594985.1 Sphingomonas sp.
CGGGCATCGGCATCCTCGCCAATTCGCGCCTTGAAGTGCGCAACGCGACGGCCCGGCGCTTCACCGCGATGGTCGGCGTCGACGACAACGCCACCGACAAGACGCATGCGGTGACCTTCGCCGTTTATGGCGACGGCAAATTGCTCGGCACCAGCCGCCCGTTGAAATGGGGCGCGGCGGCGCAGCCGCTGTCGGTCCCCGTCGCGGGCGTGAAATTGATCGAGCTCGTCGCGCGCAGCCCGGGCGCCGATAACCAAAGGCTGCCGGTCACGTGGGGCGATGCAGCCCTCCTCGCGCGCTGAGGCGATCATAGCGCTGGATGCAATCGCAAGGCCTTGGTCGCTGAACGGGGCGCGCCTGTCGCGGCGCGCCCATCATTCCTTGGAGAGACGTCACATGTCGAGCCGCCGTTCGAAGCGCATGAAGCTGGCCCTGCTGACCGCCGCCTGCGCCGTGCCCCCGATGGCCCATGCGGCCGACATCCGGCAGACCGCCGACGCGCACGCGGCCGAGATCGTCGCCAAGCTGACCGTGGACGAGAAAATCGGGCAGCTGGTCAATGTCGCGCCCGCCATCCCGCGCCTGAATATTCCCGCTTACAATTGGTGGACCGAGTCGCTGCACGGCGCGATCGGCGCGGTGCCGACGACCAACTTCCCGGAGCCGATCGGGCTCGCCGCGACCTTCGATGCGCCGCTGATCCACGACGTCGCGCGGACGATCGGTACCGAGGTCGCGGCGCTCCACACGCTGGGTCGGCAGACGGGCAAGCTCGGCAAGATCGGAACCGGACTCGACACCTGGTCCCCCAACATCAACATCTTCCGCGATCCGCGCTGGGGGCGCGGGCAGGAAACCTATGGCGAGGACCCGTACCTGACCGCGCGGATGGGCGTCGCGTTCGTCACCGGCGTGCAGGGCCCCGATCCGGAGCTACCCACCATCGTCGCCACGCCCAAGCATTTCGCGGTGCATAGCGGACCCGAATCGACCCGGCACACGGTCAACGTCTTCACTTCCGCCCACGACCTGGAGGACACCTATCTCCCGGCGTTCCGCGCCGCGCTCGTGGATGCAAAGGCGGGATCGGTGATGTGCGCGTACAACCGTGTCGACGGGCAGCCGGCCTGCGCCAGCGACCTGTTGCTGAAGGACCATTTGCGGGGCGCCTGGGGCTTCAAGGGCTACGTCGTGTCCGACTGCGACGCCGTGGTCGATGTGTACGAGCATCACCGCTACGCGCCGGACGGGGCGGCCGGCGTGGCGGCCGCGCTGAAGGCCGGCGTCGACAATGAATGCAACAACGCCACGCTCGGCGGCGCCACCAATCTGGGCGAGCGGTACAAGGCGGCGCTGGAGCGGGGTCTGCTCACGACCGGCGATCTCGATCGCGCGCTGGTGCGGCTCTTCTCCGCGCGGCTGCGCAACGGAGACCTGCCGGGCGTTCGCCCGCTGAACGCGGTGCCGGTGAGCGCGATCGGCACGCCCGACCATCGGGACCAGGCGCTGACGGCGGCGGCCAAGAGCCTCGTGCTTCTCAAGAATGACGGGGTCCTGCCGCTCAAGCCGGGGGCGAAGATCGCGCTGGTCGGCCCGCTGGCGGACGCCACGCGCGTGCTGCGCGGCAATTATTCTTCTTCGCTTTCGGCGCCTCCGATCTCGGTGCTGGACGGGCTTCGCGGGGTCAGCAAGCCCGGACAGGTGATGCTCGTCCCCTACGCCCCCTCGATCACCGACGGCGACGTAGTGCCCGATGCGGCATTCCGCACGCCGAGCGGCAAGCCGGGACTGAAGGTCGAATATTATAACGCGCTCGACCAGGCGGGCGCACCCGGCACGCCCATAACCTATGGGCCGCGCCCGGCCCTGACACGGACGGAGCCCAACATGGTCGCCGCCCGCGCGCAGACGGCCGCCGTTGCGCAGAAGACCAAGATCGTCTGGACCGGCTTCCTCGTCCCGCCCGAAACCGGCACCTATCGCGTGGCGGTGACGGGCGTGAAGGGTGCGTTGACGGTCGACGGAAAGCCCGCCGTTTCGGCGACCGACTATTCGCGCTGGGCCGAGCCGCTGAAACTGGTCGAGGTGCCGTTGGTGAAGGGGCGGCGCTATCCGCTGCGCTTCCAGTCCGAAGGCGGCCCGGCGCAGCCGGCGATGTTCTGGAAGCGCATCTCCACCGATCCCGATCGCGACCTCCGCGACGGAGCCGCCGATGCCGACGTGGTGGTGGCCGTGGTCGGCCTGACCGCCGACCTCGAGGGCGAGGAAATGCCGGTCAAGATCGAGGGGTTCGCCGGCGGCGACAAGACCTCGCTCGATCTGCCCGCCGACCAGCGCGCATTCCTGGAGAAGGCCAAGGCGCTGGGCAAGCCGCTGGTGGTGATCGTGATGAACGGGAGCACTGTCAACCTCGCCTGGGCCAAGGACAACGCCTCCGCCATCGTCGAGGCCTGGTATCCGGGACAGGCCGGCGGGCGGGCGATCGCCGACGCGATGACGGGGCGCCGCGACTTCGGCGGCCGCCTGCCGCTGACCTTCTATCAGAGCGTCGCCGACCTGCCGCCGTTCGACGATTACGCCATGACGGGGCGGACCTATCGTTATTATGCGGGCACGCCGGTCTATCCGTTCGGCTACGGGCTGAGCTACACCAGCTTCAGCTACGGCCCGCTGCAAGTGTCGCCGTCCGTCGGGGGCGCGGAGCATGGCCTGCGCATCACGACCACGCTCCGCAACACCGGCCAGCGTGAGGGGGACGAGGTGGCGCAGCTGTACCTGAACTTCCCCGACGTGCCGGGCACGCCGCGCGTCGCGCTGCGCGGCTTCCAGCGGCTGTCGCTGAAGCCGGGCGAGCAGCGGACAGTGAGCTTCGATCTGTCGCCGCGCGACCTCAGCAGCGTCACCCCCGACGGCGACCGGCGGGTCGCGGTGGGACAATATCGGGTCACGGTCGGTTCGGGACAGCCCGGCACCGGCGTGGCCGGGCAGTCGGCCGACTTCACCACAGCGGCGGAAGTCGCGCTGCCGAAGTAGGCGCGCTTCGCGCTAGGCGCGCCGCAGCGATGCTCCGCGCAGCGTGACGGCCCGTCCGGGCTGCAATTGCACCGTTTCACGGGCCTGGCCGCAGCGCACCGTCAGCCGCTGCGCGACCGCCGAAGCAAGCCGCACCTGCCCAAGCTTACCCTCGCGCCAGCTCAGGTCGACGGTGCAAGCCCCCCGCGCGCGCAGGCCGGTCACCGATCCCGTGGGCCATGCGGTGGGCAATGCCGGGAGCAGCAGGAGCTCGCCCGGACGACTCTGCATCAGCATTTCGGCAATGGCGCGGGCCCCGCCGAAATTGCCGTCGATCTGGAACGGCGGATGGGCGTCGAACATGTTGGGATAGGTGCGCTCGGGACCCAGCAGGAAGCGCAGGATGCGATGCGCGTGATCGCCGTCGCGCAGCCGCGCCCACAGATTGGCACGCCACGCGGTGGCCCATCCGGTTGATTCGTCGCCGCGCAATTCCAGCGAACGCCGCGCGGCGGCGGCGAGCGCGGGCGTGCGATCGACATCGATCTGATGGCTGGGGAACAGGCCGTAGAGGTGCGAGACGTGGCGATGGTGCGGATCGGGCACGTCGGCGTCCCAATCCTGCTGCCACTCCTGCAACTGCCCCTGCCTGCCGATCTTGTCGGGCGCCAGCCGGGCGCGCGCGGCGCGTACCTGTCCGACGAAATCGGCGTCCGTTCCAAGGATCGTCGCCGCCTCCGCCACCTGATCGAACAGGTCGCGCAGGATCTGCTGGTCCATCGCCGGTCCGGCGCACAGCGCGGCACCGCAGGGGTGGTTGTTCTCGGGCGACATGGACGGGCTCGTGACGAGCGCGCCGGATGCCGGATCGGTCTGCAGCGTGTCGAGGAAGAACAGGGCCGCGCCGCGCATCAGCGGGTAGACCGAACGCAGATAGGCGACGTCGCGACCATAATCGTAGCGGTCCCACAAATGCGTGCACAGCCACGCGCCGCCCATCGGCCAGAGGCCGAATTGCGCGCCGTCGATCGGCGCGGTCGCGCGCCACCCATCGGTATTGTGATGCGCGACCCAGCCGCGCGCGCCGTACATCGCCTTCGCGGTGCGCTCGCCCGAAATGGCGAGTTCGCGCACCAGCGTGATCAGCGGCGTGGTGCATTCGGCCATGCCGGTCGGCTCCGCCGGCCAGTAATTCATCTCGGTATTGATATTGATGGTATATTTCGAGCCCCAGGGCGGCTTGACGCTCTCGTTCCACAAGCCCTGCAGGTTCGCCGCCTGACCGCCCGCGCGCGACGATGCGATCATCAGATAGCGCCCGTAATGGAAATAGAGCGCGGCAAGCGCCGGATCGTCGCTCTGTTCGCTCGTGGCGATGCGGATGTCGGTGGGTTGGTCGGCGGCGGCGGTGCGGCCGAGATCGAGCGTGACCGTGCCGAACAGGCGGCGATGCTCGGCGGTCGCGGCGGCGGCGATCGCCGCGAAGGACCGGCGCGACGCGCCCGCGAGCTGGCCCGCCACGATCGCGGCGGGATCGCCACCCACGTCGTCGAAGCGGCGGTAGCTCGTCGCCATGGCGAGCAGGATCGTCGCGGTCGTCGCGCCCCGCAGCCGCAGCCGCCCGTCCGCGACGGACAATTGCCCGCCCTCGTGCAGCAAGCGGGCCTGCGCGGCGAAGCGGAGCGCGCCCTTTACGCCGTGATCGTCACGCCCCTGGCCGAGGACGGTCAGCGTATCACCGGCGGCCGAGGGCGACGATCGCTGCGGCGAAGTCAGCGCCACGTCGAGGTCGAGCCGGCCGGGCCGGTCGGCGGTGATCCGCACCGCGATCACTTGATCGATCGGCGAGGCCAGCACCTCGCGCCGGTAGCGCACCCCGTCGAGCGTGAAGCGGGTCGTGGCAACCGCCGCGTCCAGATCGAGCGCGCGCTCATAGTCCCCGGCCGCCTGCGGGCTTGTGCCGGGCATGTCGATCAAGAGGTCGCCGATCGGCTGATACGCCATCTGGCTGAGCGGTATGGCCATTACCTTGGCATTGGCCAGCGCCTCGGCCTCGGCATATTTTCCTTCGGCGATCAGGCGGCGCACGTCGGGAATGGCGGCGCGCGCGGCGGGGTTCACCGGATCATAGGGGCCACCGCTCCAGAAGCTGCTCTCGTTCAGCTGCAACCGTTCGTGCGCAACGCCGCCGAACACCATCGCGCCGAGCCGGCCATTGCCGACCGGGAGAGCCTCGACCCACTTCTGCGCAGGCTGCCGATACCAGAGCCGCAGCGGCGACGCGGACGGAGCAGCGGCGCGGGCGCCCGGTGCGGCGGCGATTGCGACGCCCGCTGCCACCCCATCCAGCACCATGCGCCGGCTGACCTCGAACCGCGTCGGCTCCGCCATCTCTCATCCCTTCCGCTTTACGCCGGCACCACATTCGAGAGCAGCCGCGCGCCATTTGCGGGAGGGTTTAACGGCGCGAGCGCCGCCATGCCATCGCCGATCGGCGTGTGGCCGCCTAGGGCGCGACCTGCACGTCGAAAGCGTGCCAGGCGTTCGCGCCATGATCGTACACCTGCACGGTCGTTCCGGCGATGACGGCATCGTAGAAGGTCGCGGAGGCGCGGTCGTAGCCGCGCGCGGTCTGACCCTCGATCGCCATCGACACGAAGGTTTTGTCGGTGACGTCGTACAATTCGGGCAAGGTTCCGCCGAAGCCCGCCGAGCGATCGCCATCGAAGCCCTGAAGCTGGTCACCCCGGCTTTCCGCCGCGATGCGCAGGTGTCGCCCGGCGCCATGATCGTAAAGGCCGGCGACCTTCGCGCCGGTGATGAAGGCGTAGGCGGAGGCGGCGGTCATCGCGCGGGTGTTCGGGCTCATTGCCCCACCTGAGCGTCCGCCGGGCGAGAAATCAACCGCCCGCACGGAAAGGGCCGGCCGAAAAGCCGACCCGTGCGTTGAGACCGCGATGACCGATACGATCGACAGTTTGCGCGAGCAGATGGAAGAGGCGGCGCGCGCGCTCGATTTCGAGGAGGCCCGCCGCCTGCGCGACCGGATCAACCTGATGCGGGGCGGCGCCACGGCCGGCGAGGCGGAGCAGGCCGACGCGTCGGGCCTCGCGCGGCAGCGTCCGGGGGCGATGGGCCTGGGCACCAACAAACGCGGCATCGAGCCGTCGGCGGGATGGAACCCCCCGCCCAAGCCCGACCTGATGACACGCGGCGGGCGCCCGCCGCGCCGGTGAAACCGACCGGGTTGGGTATGATCGCGGTCAGCATTCGACGACGTTGACGGCGAGCCCGCCCAGGCTGGTCTCCTTATATTTGGAGCGCATATCCTCGCCGGTCTGCCGCATCGTTTCGATCACCTGGTCCAGGCTGACGAGATGGCTGCCATCGCCGTTGAGCGCGAGATAAGCGGCGTTGATCGCCTTGATCGCGCCCATCGTGTTGCGTTCGATACACGGGATCTGCACCAGCCCGCCGATCGGGTCGCAAGTCAGGCCAAGGTTATGCTCCATCCCGATCTCGGCGGCATTTTCGATC
>NZ_JBMDXG010000179.1:0-4305 GCF_048594985.1 Sphingomonas sp.
CGATAAATCAAGGATATCGTGGGATCAGGGACATGGGCCTTCTACGCTTCCTCCATCCGCGCCGGTTGACGGCGCAAAGGTCTGGCATCCTCGGCGCCCCGCCGGGCCGGAGCGCGGCATGAGCGGCCGCATCGCGATCCACGTCGTCGAGGATGATGATGCGCTGCGCGAAACCCTCCTGCGCTTCCTCGATGCGGCAGGCATGGAGGTACAGGGCTTCGATCACGTCAAGGCGCTGGAACAGGCTCTGCTGACTGCCTGGCCGGACATCATCCTCCTCGACGTGAACCTGCCTGACGAGAATGGCTTCATCGCCGCCGCCCGGCTGCGTGCGCGATCGCCAGTCGGGATCATCATGCTGACGGGCCGGACCGATCAG
This sequence comes from Sphingomonas sp., assembly GCF_048594985.1. Lineage (GTDB taxonomy): Bacteria > Pseudomonadota > Alphaproteobacteria > Sphingomonadales > Sphingomonadaceae > Sphingomonas_I. The sequence continues at coordinate 380 of NZ_JBMDXG010000179.1, forward strand.
GACGACCGGCTGCTGGGCCTGTCGATCGGGGCCGACCATTATCTGAACAAGCCGGTCGACCTGCGGGAGTTGGAGACCGTCGTTCGCAATCTCGCGCGGCGGCTCCACAACCACCTGCCGATCGGCGAGAATATGCCCGACGCGTCCGACGGCGCCGCGGGGGCGGGGGAAAAGGAGGGGGCCTGGGTTCTCGACTGCGACGCTTGGTCGCTGACCTCGCCCACCGGGATCAAGGTCGACCTGTCCGCCGCCGAATATCAGGCGCTGGTCCCGCTACTCCAGACGCCAGGCCAGCCGGGCTCGCGCGACATGATCAACGCCCGGCTCGGCAAGCCGCGGATCGACCCGCAGAATCGCAGCGTCGACGTCCTCATCTCGCGCACCAGGCGGCGGATCGAGACCGCGACCGGCCAGCCGCTGCCGCTGCGTTCCGCACGCGGGTCCGGATATGTCTTCACCGGGCTGTCCAGCGTCCGCGGGAACCATGCGTGAGGCCGCCTCCCCATGCGCGTGACGGCCCCGCGACACGAGCCGCCCCGGCGGACCGCGTTACAAACCGCGCAGCATCAGCTGCGCAACAAGCTGAGCGTCGTCATGGGGTCGATCGACATCGTCGATCTGGCCGAGCCGCTGTCCCCGGAAGGCAAGCGCGACGTGGCGCGCGCCAAACAGGCCTGTGCCGACATCGGCGTGCTGGTCGACCGGCTGTCGGACCTCCCGTCCGGCGGCAGTCATTGAGCATCGCAGGGCGAGCCTATCGAAGGGCGGGATAACGCTCCAGCAGCGCGCTCACCACGCCGTTGGTCCACCCGAAACCGTCCTGCACCGGATACTCGCCCCCGCCGCCGGGGGTGCGCGCCTCGACATTGTATTTCTCGAGCATCTTGCCCGTCTCGGCATAGGCCGCCGCGACCGTGCCGATCCAACGGCGGGCGATGTCCTCGGCGAGTGCGGCATGCCCCGATCGCGCCAACCCGTCGATCGCCACCCATTGCAGCGGCGCCCAGCCATTGGGCTCGTCCCACTGCTGTCCGGTGCGCTGCTGCGTCGTCCGCAGCCCCCCTTCGGCCAGCAGCGCGCGCCGGGTCGTCGCCGCCACCGCACCTGCCTGTGCGGGGGAGGACAGGCCGACGAACAGGGGCTGGAGCGTCGCGGCGCTCAGCACGGGCGTGGGCTTGCGCGTCGTGATGTCCCAATCGGCATAACGGCCCTCGCGCGCCACCCACAGATAGCGATCGATCGCCGCTTTGCGCCGCGCCGCGAGCGCGGCGAATGTCCGCGCGCACGCGCCGTCGCCCAGCCCGGCACAGCCGGACGCGATCCGCCGCTCCATCGCCCACATCAGGCTGTTGAGGTCGACCGGCACAATGTCGGTCGTGTGGATCGACGCGAGCGAGCGGGGGTCGCGCAGCCAGCGCGACGAATAGTCCCAACCGCTCTCCGCCCCCGCGCGCAGGTCGCGATAAAGGCGCGCGCGCCGATCGGAGGGCAATGCCCCGGCGGTGGCGACATCCTCCGCGAAGGATTCGTCTCGCGGCGTGTCCAGATCGTCATAATAACGATTGAGGATGCCACCGTCAGGCATGCGCACGACGCGCAGACATGCAGACTGTCGCGCGAAGAGACAGGCGGCGCCCTTCATCCAAAAGGCGTGCTCGGTGCGGAGCGCGGCCAGCCGCCGCGCTGTGACAGCGGGGTCGGTGTTCGCCGACAGATCGAGCATCAACGCATAATAAGGCGGCTGCGACCGGCTCAGATAATAGGTTCGCGTGCCGTTGGGGATATGGCCGTGACGCTCGATCAGCCCGGAGAAATTGTCGAGCATTGCTTCGACCAGCTCGGGATGTCCGTCGGCGCGGAGCCCGAGCATGGTGAAATAACTGTCCCAATAATAGATTTCCTGGAAGCGCCCGCCCGGCACGACATATGGCGCAGTCAGCGTGAGCTCCGATCCGCCGGGGGCGGCCGGCTCCGGCTGGCGGACCAATTGGGGCCAGAGCAGGCGGACATGGCCGCGCAGGTCGCCCCGGTCATTCTCCCCGCGCACGACGAAGTTGGCGAGCACGAAGCGCTTGAGCGCGTCCCCTGCCGGCCGCTGCGCCGCATAATCGGCGAGAATGGCGGCCGGATCACGCTTCGGCACCGCATCGGCGAAGGTCTTGCCGTCGGCGAAGATGCGCCCGGTCTGCACCGCCGCGAACAGCGGGCCATAGAGCGTGGCCGGCCCCTCCTGCGCGACGGCGGGCGCGGCGCACAGCAGGGCCAGGGCGGCAATCAGGCGAAGCAACAAGGCGATCTCCCGGCGGCGGCAACAGCCCTGCCGGTTATAGAGGCGTCGCGGCGAGGGAGAAGGCGTCTCGCTCACGGGATGCGGCGGTGGCGGTTCTGTGGGTGATGGCTTTCCTTACGGCCCCAACCTCTTCGGTCGCCACGCTCGTAACCCCGATGATGGCGCGCAGCTTTTCGATCATGGCGGCGACCATCGGTCCCGGATCGAGCGCGACGCGCATGCGAATGACCATAGTCTCCCCCCGGGCCGACGCGCGCAGCGCATGCGGCACCAGCCCGCGCTGCGCCAGCAGATTGACGACGCGCACGAGCATGTCGGTCGATGACGGCCCACGCACGGTCAGGCGAAGCATTTGCGTCATGCCGCGAGCATCGTCTTTGCGAGCGCCGGGCGCGCGGTTGCGACTGCGCGCCGCGCCGTGATCGCAGCCACCCGCGCGGGGGGCATGCGCAGCGCCTCGGCCTCGTCCAATATTTCGCTCAGACGGTAACCGATCGCATCGATGCGCGCATCGCGTTCCGCCTCCGGCCAGTCGAGCCGGTCCGCTGCCGCGCTGATGGTCCCGCCGGCGTTGACGAGGAGATCGGGCGCGTAGAGCACCCCGCGTTCCGCCAGCATATCGGCCAGTTCGGGCGCGGCAAGCTGGCCTCTGGCCGCCCCGCACACCACCTTTGCGCGCAACGACGGCAAGGTCGCGAGGTTGATCGCGCCGCCGAGCGCGCAGGGGGCGAACACGTCGGCGGGGGCCTGCGCGATCAGGCGGGTCTGCACCACCTCGGCGCCGAAGCGGACGGCGGCGCGCGCCGCGCGTTCCGCATGCGGTTCGGCGATCACCAGCCGCGCGCCGGCCGCGTGAAGCAGCGCGCAGAGCGCCATCCCGACGCCGCCGACACCCTGGACTGCGACGGTGACTTCGCCGAGCGTGCGGCCCAGCCGGCGGGACACTGCCACCTCCATCGCGCGAAACACGCCGTGCGCCGTCGCCTCCGCCATGTCGCCGCCGGCCAAGCCATCGGAACGGGGCGGTCCATGCGCGGTCTCGCTCGCTACCAGCGCCATGTCCGCCGGCCCGACGCCCAGGCCGCCGGAGGCGACGAAGCGGCCGCCCAGCCCCTCGACCGCGCGGCCGAACGCCTGGAACAGCGTTGCGCGATTGAACGGCGGTTCGGGCAGCATCAACACCGCTTTGGCCCCGCCGAACGGAAGGCCGGCGAGCGCGTTCGCCATCGTCATATCGCCGGCCAGCCGCAGCGCATTCTCGCTCGCGGCGACCTCGTCCGTATAGCGCCACAGGCGGCAGCCGCCGACGGCTGGCCCAAGCGCGGTCGAGTGCACGATAATGAATCCCCGAAGACCCGATCGCGCATCATCCAGCCTTATGATTGTCTCCGGCGGCAGTCGGTCGTTCATCGTGCACCTTCCTGATCGATGGCTCAGGCAGATAGCGCGGCGGGCGGGGCAAGAATGTCCTCAATCGCCGCGATTGACGGCGATCGAGGATCATCTAACCTCATATTCTTTCAAATAAGGATAAACTCTCCGTGCAATTGGACGACGCCGAACGACGCATTCTCCGGATCGTGCAGGAGGATGCCAGCCTGTCCACTGCCACGATCGCTGAGCGCGCGGGCCTGTC
>NZ_JBMDXG010000018.1:0-10995 GCF_048594985.1 Sphingomonas sp.
CCGCTCCGGCAGGAAATTGAGCTCCACGGCGGTGAGCGCCAGCTCGTCCGCGAGCTCCGGTGCGGAGACTGCCACCTCCTCCGCGACCCGGTTCAAGGCCGCGTCAAGGCTGAGCCCCGCCTCCGCGCAGATCACGAGCAGGTCGATCGCGTCGGGCAGCGCCTTGCGGATCGCGGCGGTCCGCTTGGCGATGCGGGTCTTCAACCACAGATCGGGCGCCTTGTAGCTCAGCACCAGGCTGGCCGCGACGAAGGCGTAGCGCTTGAGGCCGCCCCACGTCGGGAACCAGCCGATCAGGTACACGCCGACGATCGCGGTGCCGCCGATCGCGATCGGCAGCGCCAGCCGCCCGAAGATCACCGCCACCGCCGCGTCGTTCGATCGGATGCCCGCCTGCATCAGCCGCGCCTGCACTTCCCGCACCTGCTGGTCCTGAAGGACGCGGAAGCCCGCGAGCAGGCCGCGCATCCGGTCGGTCGTGCGGTTGGTCTGCATCAGCCGCGAGCGGCGGCGGGGCGAGGCGGTGAGGCCCGCCTTGAGCTGCTCGCGCCGTTCGTTGAGCGCCTTGACCCGCTTGGCCATCGGATCGTGGATCGTCGTCGCGGCATGGACCGCGACGAGCAGGGCGAAGACGGCCGCCGCCGACAACAGGGTCGCCATATCGATCAGGCCGACGCCGAGGATATTCGCGCCCAATGCCTCAGACCTCGAACCGGATCATCTTGGCCATGATCAGCACGCCGATCGCCATCCACACCAGCCCGCCGATCAGCGCCACTGTCAGGCGTGGATCGGTGAAGAAGGCGCCCATGTAGCCGGGGCTAACATACCAGATCAGCAGGAAGACGAGGAACGGCAGCGCGCCGATGATGTACGCGGACGCGCGCGATTCGGACGACATCGCGCCGACCTTGAGCTTCATCTGCAGGCGCTTGCGCAGCACGTCGGCCAGGTTGCCCAGCGTCTCTGCCAGATTGCCGCCGGTCTCGCGCTGGATGGCGAGCGTGATGACGAAGAACTGGAATTCAGGTGTCGGAAGCCGGTCGGCGGTCTCCTGTAGCGACGCCTCCATCGTCCTGCCGATCCGGATGCGGTCGGCGATGCCGCGAAACTCCACGCCGACCGGATCGGGAACTTCGCTGCCCACCAGCGAGAGCGTCTCGCTGATCGGCAGGCCGGAGCGCAGGCCGCGCACGAGCAGCTCGATCGCGTCTGGAAAGCGCGCGAGGAAGCGCGCGATCCTCCGTTCGATCAGCCGGCCGACCAGCAGGTGCGGCGCGCCCGCGCCGATCAGCAGCCCGACGAGGACGGTGAGCAGCACCGGCATGCCCGACAGCGCGAGCATGACCCACGTCGCGACCGCCAGTCCCCCGCAGACCAGCGCATAACCGCCCAGCCCCCAATTGCGCCCCGTGGCCTGAAGCCGGCGGCGCAGCAGATCGGGATTGGGAATCAAGGTCTGGAATGTCTGGTCGAGCCGCGTCGCGCGCTGGAGGTCGATCCGGCGAAGCTGGGTTTCGGCCGATCCCGTGCCGATGCGGTGCCGCGCGCGGATCGCGTCCAGCCGCCGCTTGGGCGCGTTGCGCGCGGTCCGGCGCTCCATCGCCACCGCCGCGACGATCAGGCCGAGCCCGGTTAGGAAGAGCAGCGCGATCAGCACCCGGCCCGCGCCCTCACTTGCCGGGCTTGCGCAGGAAGTCGGCGGCGCGCTTCGCCAACTTGTCGAGCAGCGAGTCCATGGATGCCGGTGCCGCCCCTTCCTCGCTCAGCAGAAGGGTGGCGATCTCGGCCAGCGCCTGGCCCGGCTTGCTGCCCCGCGCGGTCTCGGCGAGCGGCTTGCCCAGTCGCGCGGCCTGCGTCGCGAGCTTGGCGTCGAGCGGCAGCGCCACGTCGATCGCGCGTTCGACGGATGCCTCGAACTCGTTGCGCGCGACCTCCTCCTGCCCCGTGGCCGGAACCTTGTTGGCGACGAGGATGGTGCGCGTGGCGGGTGCATTGGCGCGCAACCATGACAGGATACGGATCGTGTCGCGCGTCGCCGCGAGCGTCAGATCGGCCACCACCACCGCGACCGCGACATCGCGCAGCAGCCCGGGATGCTGGACCATCACATGGCGCGGCAGGTCGATCACCGTGCAGGCCACCGCCCCGCGCAATTCGTCCTGCAGATGGAAGAAGGCCGCGCCGTCGCCACTCATCGGCTGCGTGATCGGCGCCTCCGCCGACAGCACGCCCAGCCTGGGGCTCGCCTGAACCAGCGCGCGTTCGAGGAACAGCCCGTCGATCCGGCTGGGATTCTCGATCGCGTCGGTCAGTCCCCGTCCAGGCTCGAGGTCGAGCGCCAGCGCCGCCGTGCCGAACTGCATGTCGAGGTCGAGCAACGCGGTCGCGCGATCCTGTTCGGACACCAGCCATGCGAGCGAGGTGGCGACGGTCGACGCGCCCACGCCGCCGCGCACGCCGATCACCGCCGCCATCAAATGCGGCTGTGCGGTGTCGGTCTCGCCCCCGCGCGCACCGCTCTGCGCGGTCTGCGCGTCGACGATCGCCTGATGAAGCTGTTCCTGCGTCAGCGGCTTCAACAGATAGTCGGTGATGCCGTTGGCGATCAGCGCGCGATAGAGCTGAACGTCGTTGGTCGTCCCGCAGGCGAGGACGATCGTCCCCGGCTCGCACACCTCGGCCAGCGCGTTGATGTCGTCCAGCGGCTCGGACGAGGTGCTGAGATCGACCAGAAGGACGGACGGACTGGGCGACACCGCGAGCGACTGGACCGCATAGTGGACGCCGCCATTGTTGATCCGTTCGAGCGGCCAGCCGAATGACAGCGCCGTCGCGCGCGCCACATCCTCGGTATCGAGATCGCTCAGGAATGCGCTGAACGGATCGCGCAGGCTGCCGCGCGGATTGAAGGGCGCGTTCATCGCGGCCCCCCGGAACTGCCGCCCGCCGCGCCGCCGGTCGATTCGCGCACGGTCGTGGTCCACTGCTTCGATGTCGGCTCGACCTCGCGCCACGCCTTGATCGATCGCGCCGGAACCTCGGACGGGCCGGCCCCCGCGTCGCGCCCCTGGATCAGGTCATTCGGATCGGCGATCATCGCCGCAAGGTTGGTGCCCGCCGCGCAGCCGAAATTGCTGTCCGTCCGCGCCGCCGAATCGCTTCCCGCGCTGCTCCAGTCGGGACAGTTGGGGACGTGCGCGCGGCCATCGACGACGACCGGGCGATGGATCGAGCTCACGCCTTCATTCCCCGGCCCGGTCATGCACCCGCCAAGCAGCGCGGGTGCCGCGCAGGCGGCGATCAGGCGGCGGGGCAGGGGACGCGTCATCTCACTTCCCTCCGGTGGCGGGCGGCACGGCGGGCTCGCCGCGATAGGTGGTGCCGTTCAGGACGCGATCGGCGTCGCTCGGCGCGCGATAGCCGTCGGTCGGCAGCGCCAGCGCGGACGCGGTGGCGGGGCGCACCAGATAGGGCGTGACGATGATGACCAGCTCGGTCTGGCGGCGGCGGAAGCTGTTCGACCGGAACAGCGCGCCGATGATCGGCAGATTGCCCAGGCCCGGCGCGCGATCGGTCGCATTCTCGGTATTGTTGTTCAGCAGGCCGCCGATCATGAACGACTGGCCAGATCCCAGCTCGATCGTGGTTTCGGCGCGGCGCGTAGTGACCGCCGGCACGGTGAATTCGTTGAGCCGCACCCCGTTCGCGGCGTCGAGCTGCGACACTTCGGGCCGGACCTTGAGCGCGATCCGCCCCCCGCTCATCACGGTCGGCGTGAAGGCCAGGCTGACGCCATATTGCTTATATTCGACCGAGACCGCGCCGAACCCTTGGCTGATCGGCACCGGAATTTCCCCGCCCGCCAGGAAGCTCGCGGTCTCGCCCGACAAAGCGGTCAGGTTCGGCTCGGCCAGCGTGGTGACGAGCCCGTCGCGTTCCGCCAGGTCGAGCGTGCCCATCAGGTCCATGCCCAGCAGATGCCCGGCGAGGCCCAGCGTGGTCGCCCCGGCCTTGTTGTTGAACGCGTAGCGCGTCGCGCCGTCGACCGTCGTGATCGTGCCCGGCGATCCCTGCCCGATCCCGAACAGGAAGCCGCCGCTCGTGTCGCGGCTCAACAGATTGACCCCGATCGACTTGACGAGGTCGCGATTCACCTCCGCCACGCGCACCTGGAGATTGACCTGCAGCGGGGTCGGCGTGCGCAGGCGGTTCACCACCTGCGCGCCGGCCGCGAACGCTTCGGTCAGGCGCTGCGCCTCCTCGACATCCTTGGGATTGGCGACGGTTCCGGTCAGCAGCACCATCCCGCTCACGGGGGTCGCGACGATGTCCGATTCGGGCATCACGGCTTTCAGCATCGCGCCGACGCCGGCGATGTTGTTGCCGACGCGGACGTTGCTCGACCAGACCACCGCGCCGCTGCGGTCGGTCGCGTAGACGGTCGTCTCGCCCGGCGTCTTGGCGAACAGGTACAGCGCGCTCGTGCCCTTCACCTGCACGTCCGCGATCCGGTCGTCGGCGACGAACATCTCGGTCATCGGCCGGGCGAGCCGGACGAGCTGCCCCTGGCCGACCGACAGCGTGATGACGCGCGTGGGGATTTCGGCGCGATTGCCGGTCGCGGGCTCGGCGGCTTGCGCGCGCACCGGGTCGGGCGCGATCAGCGTGGAGGTCGCCATCGCCGCGATGAAGATCGGCATGCCGGCGCGCAGCAGGGTCCGGGTCGGCGTCATCTCAATTCCTCGCCACGGACACGTCGCTCACGCGGTCGCCGCGCGCGACGGTGACGACCGGGCCGCGCGGGCGCGGCGCGGGGGATGCGGGGCCCGTCGCGACGGGGACGAACGGGGCGGGCGCCTCGGGGCGGCTAGGCACGGTGCGCGGCTGGTAGCGGGATACGTCGCCGCCCGTGGTCGCGGTGACATGGCCATATTGGGGGCGCGACGCGATCTCCATCAGCATCGCGCGCTCGCTCTTCGCGTCGGTCGGCGCATCGACCTCGCCATTGGCGATCAGCCGCTCCAGCTCCATCCGGTCGTCGGCGATCGATCGCAGCGACAGCGACAGCGTGCCGACGGTCTGCGCGACCGCGATCTCCTCGGCCAGCTTGGGCGTGGCTTCCAGCGTGACGTTGGAAAAGGTGGTGACGATCGTCTTGCCTTCGGCGTCGCTGGTCTTGTCGGTCTTCTGGTCGGTGGCCAGCACGCGCATGTTGCGCACGATCGTCTCGCTGGCGCGCAGCGGGGGGCCGTCGCCGCCGCCGCGAACCTCCTGCGTCAGGATCACGTCGACGCGGTCGCCGGGAAAGACGAACCCCGCGACGCCGGCGGCGGCCGTGACCGAGATCGAGATGGCGCGCATGCCGGGTGCGAGCGCGGCGGCCAGGAATCCCCGGTCGCCCGGCTTGATCAGCGCCCCCTGCGTGACCGGCTGGCCCGCGGTCACGGCATAGCGGACCACCGTGCCGATCAGTTGCTGCTGGTCGGGCTGCTGCCCGCGGATGAAATAGGCCTGGTCGACCAGCTGGCTCGGCCACGGCTGGTAACGGACCGCGTCGGGGCCGATGATCGTGCCCACGGGCAGCGTCCGCGTCGCGACCAGCACTTCGGGGCCGCTGGCCGGCGCGGGCGCGCTGACGGCAACCGGCTGTGCGCCCGCGCCGCTGAACAGGTTGCGCGCCATCATCGCGCACACGACGGCGAACAGCAAAGCGCCCGCCATCATCATCACGCCCCGCACGTTCATGCCACGCAACACCCCTCGCGCCGGCCGGATGGCCGCTGGGCGCGCTATGCGGCGAGGGTGGTTAAGATATGGTTTGTCACGATTGGCAACGCCGCCGTCACGATCGCCAGCCCGTAGGGGATTTCCAGCGTCCGCCTGTCCCCGCGCAGCCGGTGGATCAACAGCATCGCCAGCGTCAGCAGGCCGCCGGCCAGCGCCATCCAGAACAGGAGCGCCATCATCGTGCCGGGCGACAGCCACAGCGCAAGCGCCGTCAGCAGCTTGACGTCGCCCCCGCCCATCAGCCCGAGCGCGAAGCAGCCGCCGAAGAGGATCAGCACCGCCGCCGCCATCCCGACCCGGACGAGCATGTCGCCCGCGTCCAGCCCAGCCGCGAACCACCACAAAAGCGCCAGCAGCGCGATCGTGAGGTTCAGCCGGTTGGAGATCAACCGCGCGCGCATGTCGGTCGCCGCCGCGCGCAACAGGAGCGCGGCGAGCATGGCGAGCAACCCGGTCGTCGCGATCTGCATGCACGTCCCCCTAGACGCGACCGCTTGCCAAACCGTAACCGCGTCGCCGTGAGCATCGTCGCGGATATCGCCATCGTCGGCGCGGGGATGGCGGGCGCCAGCCTCGCCGCCATGATCGGCGATCGCGCGCGCGTGGTGCTGGTCGAGGGGGAGGCCCAGCCCGGCTACCATGCGACCGGCCGCTCGGCGGCCTTCTGGCAGGAAAGCTATGGTGGCCCGGGCGTCCAGCCGCTCACCACCGCGTCGGGCCCGTGGCTGGAGCGTGCGGGGATGCTGCACCCGCGTGGCACCGTCCATATCGCCGATGCCGATGGGCAGGGGGCGCTGGACGCGCTCGCGGCGGAACTGGCGGCGTGCGGGATCGAATCCGCCGCGCTCGATCGGGCCGCGCTGGAGGCGGCGGTGCCCGGCATCCGCCCCATCTATACCCGCGCGATCACCGAGCCCACGTGCCGCGACATCGATGTCGGCGGGCTGCACGCCGCGTTCCTGGCGCAGGCGCGCGCCGCTGGCACAGTGCTGCTGCCCGATGCCCGGGTCGATGGCGCGATACGCGACGCGTCCGGCTGGCGGCTCGACACGCGCGCCGGGCAGGTGCGCGCGGCGGTGATGGTGAATGCCGCCGGCGCCTGGGCATCACCGCTCGCGGCAATGGCCGGCGCGACCCCGATCGCGATCCAGCCCTATCGCCGCACCGTCGTCCAGCTCGCGGTCGATCCGCCCGCCGCGCCGACCTCCCCTTTGGTGATGGACGCGCGCGGCCTGTTCTATTTCAAGCCCGAAGCAGGCGGGCGGCTATGGCTCTCGCCGCATGACGAGACGCCCGTCGATCCGCACGATGTCGCGCCCGAGGAGCTGGACGTGGCGGTCGCGATCGACCGCCTCGAACGCGCGGTCGACTGGCGCGTCACCCGGCGCGAGCGGGCCTGGGCGGGTCTGCGCAGCTTCGCGCCCGATCGTCTGCCCGTCTACGGCTTCGACGCGTGCGCGCCGGGCTTCTTCTGGTGCGCGGGGCAGGGCGGATTCGGCATCCAGACCGCGCCCGCCGCCGCGATGCTGGCGGCCGCTCTGCTGCTCGGCGAGAGCCTGCCCGATGCCGTCGCGGCGATCGATCCCGGCCGCTATGCGCCGGACCGCTTTCAGCGCGCGGGGTAGCGCAGCCGGCCGAGGAACCGCGCGACGTTGAAATGGCGGTCGGGATCGGGGCGCAGCTGCGCCTTCAGTTTCTCGAACTGCATCACCTCGCCGATGCGGCGGTCGAGGAAGGCGCGCGTGCCGGCATGGTCCTCGCTCTCGTCGTCGAGGAAGGCGAGCAGGGTCGCGCCATAGACCCCCGCCAGCGTCAGCCGCTTGGTATAATGTGCAAAGCCGGTCGCATTGTCGCCGGCCAGCCGCCACATCGCATCCGCCGCCCGCCACGCCAGACGCGCGCCCGTCGCGACATTCTGCGGCATGGCGAGGATGGCGAGCGCGCGGCGCAGCGCGTCCTTGTGCGGGGCGACCACCTCGATCCGCGTCAGCACCAAAGCGGCGATCCGCTCGCGAATCCGCATTGCGGCCAGCCGCTCGGGCGGTAGCGCCTCCGCCATCCGGGCGTCGACATGGCCGAACCACGCGTCGATCATCGGCACCGCCCCGTCGGGAAAGGCGAGCGCGGCGCGCTCCGCCGGCACGCCGATCGCGCGCGCGGCGGCGGCCAGCGCGGCGTCGGACCAGCCGTCGAACACCGCCTCGGCCGCGATCGGCCCGGCCAGCGCGTCGCGCAGTTCGTCGAGGGTCATGTCGATGGGGGCGGTCATGCGCCCGGGTTTACCGCCTTCTCCGCCGCCGGCAAGCGCGGGCCGGTGCCGCGCACCAGCAGCACCGCCGCCGCGATCGCGATCGCCCCGATCCCGTCCACCGGCGTCAGCGCCTCGCCATAGGCGATCCAGCCGATCGTCGCCGCCACGATCGGCTGGGTCAGCAGCATCACGCCCACCAGCAGCGGCGGCACGCGCGTGACCGCGTAGAGGATCAGGCCCTGCCCGACGAGTTGGCTGCCGATCGACATCAGCACGAGCGCGGTCCAGTCGCGCGGCCAGATCGTATCCTCCAGCCGCAGCGCCGCCGCCAGCAGAACGGGGGTGCCGACCGCCACCGCCCAGGTCAGCGTCCGGATCGGCCCCAGCGCCGTGCGCGCCCGGTCCGCCGCGATCAGGTAGGCGGTATAGGCCAGCCCCGCGCCCATGCAGATCAGGTCCCCGGCCAGATTGCGCGCCGACAATTCGTAGGAGCGGCCGAACAGCAGGCCCGCGCCCGCCGCCGCGAGCAGCAATGCGAACGCCTGCCGCCGGCTCGGCGCTCGTCGCGCCGCAACGAAGCCGTAGAGCGGGAACAGGATCGCGGTGACGTTGCCCAGCAACGTGGCGTTGGCGAGGCGGGTATGGAGGATGCCGATATGCCACAGCCCCAGGTCAGCGGCGAAGAAGAGCCCCGACAGCATCGCCGCCGCGACCACGGCTTTCCGTGCGCCCGCCGGCGGCCCCGCCTCGCGCATCGCGGCGAAGGCCAGCACGGGTAGCGCGAGCGCCAGCCGCCAGAAGCCGGACGTGACCGGGCCGACGCCGCCGTCGCGCTCCGCCAGCCGGACGAGCCAAGGCCCGCACGCCAGCGCGACGTTCGCCGCCAGCAAGGCGAGCGCGGCAAGGTTCAGGCGACTCGGATGTGCGGCTGCGGTCATGCGCCGGCCCTAGCGTGGATCGCGCCCCGATCCATGCTGCCCTGTCGCGCCGCCGCAGGGCAAAAAAAAGGGCCGGCGAACCGGCCCTGATAAGTTTTTAGGAGAGGATGCCTGAAAGGCACGTCCTTTCTGGCTCGTTAAGTGCGGTGCCGCAAGTCCCTTTTGTGCAGTGCAATGTAATTAATTTGCACTTTTGCGACGAACGAAGGTGCCCAAGCCCTGATCGGTGCCGCACAGCCGGTCCCAGAACCGGAAATAGAGCCCGTAATTGCAGCGGTAATGCGTGTGGTGGCGGTGGTGGTGAGTCGCGGTGATCAGCCAGCGTCCCGCGCGTCCCTCCACCAGCCGGCGGGGAAACAGCTCCCACCCCATATGGTTGGTCACGCCCATCACCGTCATGATCGTCAGCACCAGCCCCAGCATCGCGACATGGATCGGCACGACGAAGACGAGCGCGGGGATCACGATCGCGCCGGTCAGCGCCTCGGTCGGGTGGAAGCTCATCGCCGCCCACGCGGTGGGAGGGCGGCTGGCATGGTGGACGGCGTGCATCCGCCTGAACAGGCGGGGATCGTGCATCGCGCGGTGCGTCCAGTAGAACCACGTGTCGTGGAGCAGCAGGTAGGCGAGCACCGATAGCGGCATCCACCACAGCGGGTAGGCCTGCGGATCGTCATAGATCCGCGTCCAGCCATGTGCCCGCCAGCCCCACGCGACGATCCCCGCAGGCGCGCCGTAGATCGCGGCGGAGGCAAGGCTCCAGCCGATCTCGCTCCGGATCTGCCGCGCCTGCCCCGCATAGAGGCCGGGCTGCTTCAGCCGCGTGGCGAGCGCGAACCCCCCGCTCGCGGCGAGATAGCGCACGGCGACGATCGCCGTCATGGTCAGGGCCGCAAACAGCGCCGGTAGGATCATGGCACCGCTATAGGCGCAGCCCATGCTTATGGGTAGAAGCCCCGGCGATGATCGAAACGGACGTGCTGATCGCGGGCGGCGGCCTGTCCGGGGGATTGCTGGCGCTGGCGCTGGCGGAGCGCCGGCCCGACCTGCGGGTGCTGCTCGCCGATCCGGGCGCGCGTCTCGGCGGCAACCATATCTGGTCCTTCTTCGACAGCGACGTCGATCCGGCGATGCGCTGGCTGGTCGATCCGCTGGTCGCGCGGCGCTGGGTCGGCAACGACGTGCGCTTTCCCGGCCACCGCCGGACGCTTTCGGGCGGTTATCATTCGATCGAATCCGAACGGCTCGATGCGGCGGTGCGCGCCGCCTTGCCCCCGGCGGCGATCGCGGCGCAGGCGGTGACTGCGCTCACGGCGGGCGGCGCGAGGCTGGCGGACGGGACGCCGATCGCCGCGCGCGCCGTGATCGACGCGCGCAATATGGGCGACGCGCGTGCCCTCCATTTCGGCTGGCAGAAGTTCGTCGGCCGCATGTTGCGCCTGGCCGCCCCGCACGGGCTGACCCGCCCGGTCATCATGGATGCGACGGTCGATCAGGCGGAGGGCTATCGCTTCGTCTACCTGCTCCCGTTCGACGAAAACCGCCTGTTCGTCGAGGATACCTATTACACGACCGGCCCCGAACTCGACGTGCCCGATCTGCGTCGCCGCATCGATGCCTATGTCGCCGGCCATGGCTGGACCGTCGCTTCGGTCGAGCGGGAGGAGGCGGCCGCGCTGCCGATCGCGCTGAGCGGCGACTTCGACGCCTTCTGGCCGCGCGCCGACCCCGTGCCGCGCATCGGCATGGCGGCGGGGCTGTTCCACCCGGTGACGGGCTATTCGCTGCCCGACGCGGTGCGCACGGTCGCCCTGATCCTGCGCCAGCCCCGGATCGATTCGGCCGCCCTCGCATCCGCCACGCGCGATCATGCCGCGCGGGCGTGGCGGACCCGCGGCTTCTATCGCCTGCTCGCGCGGATGCTGTTCCTCGCCGCCGATCCGCCCGACCGCTACCGCCTGCTCGAACGCTTCTATCGCCTCGATGAGGGGCTGGTGGCGCGTTTCTACGCGGGCC
>NZ_JBMDXG010000180.1:0-1680 GCF_048594985.1 Sphingomonas sp.
GTCGGCATCCAGATCCAGGCGCCCGGCCTCGACCTGTTGCATCACCGCCGTCCAGGTCACGAGTTTGGAGACCGAGCCCGGCCGGAAGAGGGTTCGCGCTGGATCGACCCGGCGGCGCTTCGCCACGTCGGCATAGCCATAGCCCTTGGCCGCGATCACCTGCCCATCCTTCACGACGGTGACGACCGCGCCGGCAATGTCCCCGCTGCGGAGCGCATAGGGCATGTATCCGTCGAGCCAGGTCTCCACGTCGCCGGCCGTCAGCGCGCGGGCCGTAGCGGGCATGGCGGGCCCGGACTGCGTGAGAACGGGGGCGGGGGTGAGTGGCGTCGGAGGGGTGACGGGTTGCTGCGCGACCGCCGCCATGCCGAACAATCCCGCAAGCGCGCCCAGCCATTTCATGGATACCATGGCGTTTCTCCCTTCCCCCGTTGCCGAGCGATACCGCGATCGGTAACGTAATGCCGATATTCCGATCAGGACAAGCTGATCCTAATCGGAGAATTCGTCAATGGCCGGGAGCCGGAACAACGTGTCGTCGTCGCCATCCACGCTCGGAAAGCTGCTGAAGGGCGTGCGCTCGCGGGAGGGCTGGACGCTGAAAGAGATGAGCGCGCGGAGCGGCATCCCCGTCTCGACCCTGTCGAAGATCGAGCATGACCGGCTGACCTTGTCCTATGACAAGCTCCAGTCGCTCAGCCAGCGACTCGGCATGCGCATGTCCGAATTGTTCGCCGAGCCCGATCGCGACGCCGCGCAGCCCGTCACCGGGCGCCGCAGCCTGAGCGATATTGCCGGGGCGGTGCGCGTCGAGACCCCCAATTACGATTATTATTATTTGTGCACGGAGCTTCGGCGGAAGCGGATGGTGCCCGTCGTCACCAAGATCCGCGCGCGCTCGGCCGAGCAGTTCGGCGACCTCGTCCGCCATAGCGGCGAGGAATTCCTGTACGTGCTGAGCGGCAGCATCGTCGTGCAGACCGAATTCTACGATCCGGTGACATTGGGGCCGGGGCAGGCACTCTACATCGATTCGAGCATGGGGCACGCCTACCTCGCGGCCGAGGGCTGCGACGAGGCAGAGGTGCTCGGCGTGATGTCGAGCGCGGGGGAGGAAGAGTTGATGGAATCGTTGCTCAGCCTGCACGAGGAACAGCGGCAGGTGGCCGCCGTGAACGAAAATGCGCCCGCGCCGTCGCGTCGCACGGGCAAAGGGCGATGAGCCGCCGCGTTCCCCTGCTGATCGCGCTGGCCGTTGCGTGGGGCGCGACTGCGCCGGCGCATGCGGACGAGTATTCCGCGCGGGTGGCGCGCTTACTGCGCGCGACGCCCCTGATCGATGGCCACAATGACTGGCCCGATGCCCTGCGCGAGAATGAGGGCGAGGCACGCTGGACGGCGGATCTCACCAACCTGTCCAGCCGGCCGCATCGCTACAACACCGACATCGCCCGGCTGCGGCAGGGCATGGTCGGGGCGCAATTCTGGTCGGTCTGGGTGCCGGCCGACCTGCCCGGCAAGGAGCAGGTCGAACGCACGCTCGAACAGATCGATCTCGTCCATGCCATCGCCGCGCGCTACCCGGATCGCTTCGCCATGGTGCGGACCGCGGCGGAGGTGCGGCGCGCGCATCAGGCGGGGCGGATCGGGTGCCTGATCGGCGTCGAGGGCGGCGGGCAG
>NZ_JBMDXG010000181.1:0-2688 GCF_048594985.1 Sphingomonas sp.
TCGTGCAGCTTCTTCTTCAGCGTGTGGAAGATCTCGGTGCCGCAGCGAACCGCTTCGAGCAGGCTTTCGCTGCCGATCGGCACGATCATGAATTCCTGGAAATCGATCGGGTTGTCCGCATGCGCGCCGCCGTTGACGATGTTCATCATCGGCGTCGGCAGGACATGCGCCGAGACCCCGCCGACATAGCGGTAGAGCGGCAGGCCACGTGCCTCGGCCGCCGCCTTGGCGACCGCCAGGCTGACGCCGAGAATGCCGTTGGCGCCAAGACGCTCCTTGTTCTCGGTCCCGTCGAGCTCGATCATCACGGCGTCGACCTCGGCCTGATCCTCGGCCTCGAGTCCCTCGACCGCCTCGGCGATCTCGCCGTTCACCGCATCGACCGCATCATCGACGCCCTTGCCGCCCCAGCGCCCCTTGTCGCCATCGCGCCGCGCGACCGCTTCGTGCGCCCCGGTCGACGCGCCCGACGGCACCGCCGCCCGGCCCAGGCTGCCATCCTCCAGCGTCACGTCGACCTCGACCGTCGGGTTGCCCCGGCTGTCGATCACGGTGCGGGCGTGGATGTCGACAATCGCGGTCATGATGGCTCCTTCAGGTCTGGACGGGACGGCGCGGGCTCTATCGGCGACGCGCCGCACTGGCAATAATTCCGCTACCGATACGAAAACTGTATGACCGATCATGGAACGCAGCCGCACCGGACGCGGTTGAGGCGATGAGAGTTTCTGTTCGCGGGGAGAATCCCATGACTGCCGAAGACCAGAACCTGCCCGAGGGCACCGACACGATCATCGAGGGCGCCAGTGGAAGCGCGACCGGCGATTCGGGCGGTCCCGACATCCGCGCCGGATCGGGGCCGGAGATCCGTGCCGAACCCGGCGCCGGCGTGCGCGACCAACTGTTCGATCGTTATCAGTCGCTGCGCGGCGATGCCGGCGACCGGGCCCGCGACTGGGCGCAGGCCGGCAAGGATCGCGCGACCGACGCGCTCGACGACGTGGTGCGGATGATCGAAGACGCGGCCGACGAGGTCGATGCCAAGATCGGCAGCCAATATGGCGACTATGCCCGCCGCGCGGCTCAAGGGATCGGCGACTTTTCCGACGCCTTCAAGAACAAGGATGTCGATGCCTTGTTCGCCGACGCGCGCGCGGTGATCCAGAAGTCGCCGGGCGCCGCCCTGGGCGTCGCCGCCGCGCTCGGCTTCGTGGTCGCGCGGCTGGTACGCTCCGGCTTTCCCGAGGCTCCGGCCAATGATGCGCCTGCGGCGTGATCCCCTCCCCCCGAGACGACGAGCAGGTATCGCTGCGCGACCTGGTCGCGCGGGCGATCGACGATATCAAGAATTACCTCCGAGCCGAAATCGCCCTCGTCCGGGCGCGGGTGTCGACCGCGGGCGGCAAGGCGGTCCCGGCACTGGGCTTTCTGATCCTTGCGATCGTCATCGCGCAATCGGCGCTGACCGTCCTGTTCGCGGCGGTGGGCGCCTTGCTCGCCTTGTGGATCGGCTGGCCCGGCGGCTTGGCGGTGGCGGCCTTGCTCGCGCTCGCCGTCTCGGGATGGCTCGCCTGGCGGGCCTACAAGAAAATGACGGGGTTGTTCGGATGAGCGATCAGGACGTGGCGAGCGCAAAACTGGAGGTTGCGGCCGCGCGCGAGCGGATGCTCGCGTCAACGCATGCACTCCAGCAGCGGATGAAACCGACGACGCTGGCGGGCAATGCCTGGGATGGGCTGCTCGACACAAGCGAGGACATGGCGGGCAGGGTCGGCCGCGCGGCGGCGCGGCGCCCAATTACGACCGGCGCGGCCGTCGCAGGCATCGCCGCTCTGCTGGCGCGCAAGCCGCTTGGCCGGCTCTTCGCCCGCCTGACCGGCAAGGAATAGATGGAGACGACAGCATGACCACGCAGCACAGCAACAACGATGTCGATACCGCTCCCGAAGGCCTGAGCGAGCAGGTCACCGCCGCCGTGAAGGCGGTCACCACGGCGATCGAGGGCAATCCGGTAGCGACCCTGCTCGGCGGGATCGCGATCGGCGCAGCGCTGGGCGCGCTGATCCCGCGCACCGAGCGCGAGAAGGAGTTGCTTACCCCCGTCGGCGCGCGGATCGGCGACGCCGCGCGCCCCGCGGTCGATGCGGCGCCGGATATCGGACGCCCGGCCGTTGCCCACCCGGGCCGTGGCACCCCCCAGCTTCGCCAGCAGGTCAACAGCCTGGTTCAGCAGGCGCTGGCCGCCGCGGGCGAGGCCGGCACGGCGGCGATCGCCGCCGCGCGTGAAACCGCGAAGCGCTGTGCGAGTTCAAGACGCATTCAGCGGGCGTGCCCCATAGGCGCGCCCGCCTTTGCATCGGAGTTATATGATGACCAAGTTTCGTGGCGCCCTGCTGGCGCTGTCGTTCGTCGGCGCCGCCGCGATCCCCGCCGCGACCTCGCCCGCGCTGGCGGCGGTCGATACGTCGAGCCCGCAGAATCTGATCCAGACGCTCACCACAGACGGCTTCGCTGCGATGCGGGGCGACAAGGCGACGGCCAAGAGCAAGTTCCGTACCTTGCTGTCGCAACACGTGGCGGTCGACCAGATCGGCGACCGGCTGGTACGCCGCTGGCTGCCGACGATCTCGGCCGAGCAGAAGGCGGCCTACAAGCAGGCGCTGCCTGGCTATGTCGTCGGCACCTACG
>NZ_JBMDXG010000182.1:0-16979 GCF_048594985.1 Sphingomonas sp.
TCACCAGCCCGCAGGCGCTCAACCAGCTCTACGTGCAGACCTCCACCGGCAGCGCGGTCGCGCTGTCGGCGGTGGCGCGCTTCGTTGAAGGCCAGGCGCTGCTGCAGGTGACGCGCGTGTCCCAATTCCCGGCGGCGACGCTGGGGTTCGACCTGCCGCCGGGCGTGGCGCTCGGCGCGGCGGTCGACGCGATCACGGCTGCGGAAAAACGGATCGGCGTACCCGAAGGGATCACCACCAGTTTCCTGGGCGCGGCGAACGCGTTTCGCGCCAGCCTCGCCAACGAAGTGTGGCTGATCCTCGCCGCGATCGTCGTGGTCTATATCGTGCTGGGCGTGCTCTACGAAAGCTTCGTCCATCCGGTGACGATCCTGTCAACGCTGCCGTCCGCCGGCGTCGGCGCGCTGCTCGCGCTGATGATGACGGGCAACGACCTGGGCGTGATCGGGATCATCGGCATCGTTCTGCTGATCGGCATCGTGAAGAAGAACGCGATCATGATGATCGACTTCGCGATCGACGCGCAGCGGACCGACGGGCTCGATCCCGACAGCGCGATCCGTCAGGCGGCGCACCTGCGCTTCCGCCCGATCATGATGACGACCTTCGCGGCGTTGTTCGCCGCGATCCCGCTGATCTTCGGCGCGGGCATGGGTGCCGAGCTGCGCCGGCCGCTCGGCATCTCGATCGCGGGCGGGCTGATCGTGAGCCAGGCGCTCACGCTTTTCACCACGCCGGTTATCTTCCTTGCGTTCGAGCGGCTGTCGGCGCGGATGCGTCGTACGCGCGAGGCGGAGCCGCTGCTGCCGCTGGAGCAGAAGGCGTGACCCTATCGGCGTGCCAGGCGGCATGAACCTTTCCGCGCCCTTCGTGCGCCGTCCGATCGGCACGCTGCTGCTGACGATCGGGCTGTTCCTGTCCGGCGTCGCGGCCTTCTTCGTGATGCCGGTCGCGCCGCTGCCGCAGGTCGATTTTCCGACCATCATGGTCCAGGCCAACCTTCCCGGCGCGAGCCCGACGACGATGGCGACCAGCGTGGCGAGCCCGCTCGAGCGGCGGATGTCGACCATCGCGGGCGTGACCGAGCTGACCTCGCAATCCGGTGTCGGATCGACGCGGGTGATCGCGCAGTTCGACCTCAGCCGCAATATCGACGGCGCCGCGCGTGACGTGCAGGCGGCGATCAATGCGTCGCGCGCCGACCTGCCCGCAACCTTGCGCACCAACCCCAGTTATCGAAAAATCAACCCGGCCGACGCGCCGATCATGATCATCGCGCTGACGAGCGACACGCGCCCGCCGTCCGAAATCTATAATTCGGTCGCCAATCTGGTCCAGCAGCGGCTGTTGCAGGTGAAGGGCGTGGGCGACGTCGAGCTGGGCGGCGCGGCGCTGCCGGCGGTCCGGATCGACCTCAACCCGCTCGCGCTCTCGCGCTACGGCATCCCGCTGGAAGATGTGCGGGCGGCGATCGCCGCGACCAATGCCAACCGGCCGCGCGGCGTGATCGACGGTCCCGACAATGCCTGGCAGATCTACGGCAACATTCCGGGCCTGCGCGCGAGCGATTATCGGGACATCGTGATCGCGTCGCGCAGCGGCACGGCCGTCCGCCTGGCCGAGATCGCGAACGTCTATGACGGGCCGCAGGACGTGCGGACGATGGGCCTGTTCAACGGCAAGCGCGCGGTGACGATCATCGTCAGCCGCCAGCCCGGCGCCAACATCATCGCCACGGTGGACTCGGTAAAGGCGCAGCTTCCCGCGCTGCAGGCCGCGATCCCGGCGGACATCAAGATGGCGGTCGCGTCCGATCGCACCACCACGATCCGCGCGTCACTGCACGAGGTCGAGCTGACGCTCGCCATCGCCACCTTGCTTGTGGTCATCGTCGTGTCGGTGTTCCTGCGCTCGCTTCGCGCGACGATCGTGCCGGCGGTGGCGGTCATCGCCTCGCTCTCGGGCACGCTCGGCATCATGTATCTGCTCGGGTTCAGCCTCAACAACCTGTCGCTGATGGCGCTGACGATCGCCACCGGTTTCGTGGTCGACGACGCGATCGTGGTGCTCGAAAATATCACGCGCCATGTCGAGGAGGGCGCCCGCCCGCTGGAGGCCGCGCTGCGCGGCGCGCGCGAGGTGGGCTTCACCGTCCTGTCGATCTCGGTCAGCCTGGTAGCGGTGTTCATCCCGCTCCTGTTCATGGGCGGGATCGTCGGGCGGCTGTTCAACGAATTCGCGGTGACGATGACGGTGGCGGTGCTGATCAGCCTGGTCATTTCGCTCACCACGACACCGATGCTCGCATCGCTGATCCTGAAGCGGCCCGAGGATCAGAAGCCCAACCGCTTCGCCCGGTTCTCCGAGCGGGTCTTCGACCGGCTGCAGCGGCGTTACACGCGAAGCCTCGATTGGGCGCTTACCAATCGCGGCGCGGTGATGGCGCTGCTGGCGGGCGCGGTGGGCCTCAACATCTTCCTGCTGAGCGTGATCCCGGGCGGATTTTTCCCCGAACAGGATACCGGGTCGCTCCAGGGCGGGCTGCGCGCGGACGAAAGCATCTCGTTCCGCGACATGCAGGTGAAGCTGACCGACATCGTCCGCATCATCAAGGCCGATCCGGCGATCAACACGGTCGTCGCCTTCACGGGCGGATCGCGCGCCGGCGGCGGCTTCCTGTTCGCCACGCTCAAGCCCAAGCGCGAGCGCGATCCCGCGCAGATGGTGATCGGACGGCTGCGGCCGAAACTGGCGCAGGTGACGGGTGTGACCGCGTTCCTGATGCCGGTGCAGGACATGCGCATCGGCGGCCGTGGCGGCAACCTCAGCTACCAATATGCGATGGTCGCCGATGATCCATCGGTGCTGCATGACGCGGCGACCAAGCTGGGCAGCGCGCTCAAACGCTATCCCGAACTCTCGGAGATCGATGTCGACATCGATCAGGGCGGGGCGGAGGTCTATGTCGATATCGACAAGGATGCGGCCGCACGCCTCGGCGTGTCGATGAACGCGATCACGCAGACGCTGTACGACGCCTTCGGCCAGCGACAGGTGGCGACGATCTACAGCGGTCTGAACCAATATTATGTCGTGATGGGGGTGGCGCCCGAATATACCGGCTCGCCCGAGGCGCTGCGCAATATCTATGTCCCCGCGACGCCACCGGCCAGCGGGACGTCGGTCGTCGGTCAGCCCGCCGCCACGCCGTCCGCGAGCGGGCTGCAGGTGATCGGCGGCGGTGCGAGCGGGGGCGGGTCGACGCCGACCTCGGGCACCGGCGCCGGGCGCGACGCCGCAGGCGGGGCGGCGGTCAACATGGCACCGTCGACCATGACCCCGCTGTCCGCGGTGGCGCGGTGGTCGACCCGCGCGACGGCGTCCGAAGTGGAACATCGGGATGCGGCGCCCTCCGCCCAGATCAGCTTCGCGCTGGCGCCGGGCTTCTCGCTCGGCCAGGCAGTGGCGCGGATCAAGGAGGTCGAGGGGTCGCTGAGCCTGCCCGAGCAGGTGCGCGGCAACGTCGCGGGCGCGGCGCTGGTCTTCCAGCAATCGACCCAATCCAACCCGATCCTGATCCTGTCAGCGATCGTGGTGATCTACATCGTGCTCGGCATTCTCTACGAAAGCGCGATCCATCCGCTGACGGTCCTGTCGACGCTGCCGTCGGCGGGGGTGGGCGCGACGATCGCGTTGATGGTGACGAACTCGCCGTTCGACCTGATCGCGCTGATCGGCCTGATCCTGCTGATCGGGATCGTGATGAAGAACGCGATCATGATCATCGATTTCGGCCTGGCGGCGGAGCGCGAGCGCGGCCTGCCGCCGGTGGCCGCGATCCGCGAGGCGTGCCTCCTTCGCTTCCGCCCGATCCTGATGACCACGCTCGCCGCCGCATTCGGCGCGCTGCCGCTGGCGATCGGCTTTGGCGAGGGCGCGGAACTGCGCCGGCCACTTGGCATCGCGATCATGGGCGGCCTGATCGCCGCGCAATTCCTGACGTTGCTCACCACGCCGGTCGTCTACCTGGCGCTCGACCGCTTCCGGCGGCGCGGCCCCCGGCGCGGGGCGAAGCGCCGCCTTACCACAGAGGCTCATCCCGCATGAAGAAGTCGGCGGCCCTGGCCGCGATCCTGTCCCTGACCGGCTGCAGCCTCGCGCCGCATTATGACCGGCCGGTTGCCGCTCTCCCGACCAGCTTCAAGGAAGCCCCGGGCTGGAAACCCGCGACGCCGGCGGACGCGATTGCCAAGGGCGAATGGTGGCTGCTGTTCGACGACCCCGTGCTGACCGACCTCGAGACACGCGTCGTGCGCGCCAATCAGAACGTCGCCGCCGCCGTCGCCGCCTATGATCAGGCGCGCGCGGCGGTGCGCGAGGTGCGCGCGGGCCTGCTGCCCGTGATCGACCTGTCGGCGAGCGCGCTGCGAGCGGGATCGTTCGGCGGGGGCGAGACGCAGATCATTGGCGGTAACACGGTCAATGTCAGCCGCGGCAACCGCCGCTTTGCGGTCGGGTCGGGTGTCACGTGGCAGCCCGATCTGTTCGGCCAGGTGCGAAGCGGCGTGCGTCAGCAGACCGCCAACGCGCAGGCGAGCCAGGCGGATCTCGCCAACATCACGCTCGCCGCGCAGGGCGACCTCGCCATCAATTACTTCCAGCTACGGGGGATCGAGACGCGCAAGGCGATCCTCGACACGACGGTCGCCGCCTATGAGCGCGCGTTGAAGATCAACGCCAACCGATACGAACAGGGCGTGGTCGCGAAGGTCGACGTGCTGCAGGCGCAAAGCCAGCTCGACAGCGCGCGCGCCAACGCCGCCGATCTCGTCCGCCAGCGCGCGGTACTGCAGCATGCGATCGCGGTATTGGTGGGCGAGAGCCCGTCGACCTTCACGCTCGCGCCGCAGCCGTGGAAGCGGGCGGTGCCCGAGATTCCGGGCGTGCTTCCGGCGACCGTCCTCGAACGGCGGCCCGATGTGGCGAGCGCCGAGCGGCGCGTCGCCGCCGCCAATGCCGCGATCGGGGTCGAGCGCGCGGCGTTCTTCCCGTCGTTGACCCTGTCTGGTGACATCGGGACGCAGGCCAGCCGGCTCGGCGATCTCTTCACGGCGACCAGCAGCATCTGGTCGCTCGGCATATCGGGCGCATTGACCCTGTTCGATTTCGGCGCACGGTCGGCGCGTGTCGCGCAGGCGCGGGCGGCGTACGAACAGACCGTGGCGCAATATCGCCAGAGCGTGCTCGTCGCGTTTCAGGAGGCCGAGGATGCGCTCGCGGCGGGGAACACCTTGTCCTATGTCGAGCAGCAGCGCCGGAGCGCGGCAGCATCGGCCAATCAGGTCGAAACCCTCACGCAAAATCAGTATGTTGCTGGGCAGGTCGCCTATTCGGACGTGATCGTGGCGCAGACGACGGCCTTTACCGCGCGCGAGGCGGAGGTGCAGGCGGTCGTTGATCGGCAGGTGGCGGCGATCAACCTGATCCAGGCGATCGGCGGGAGCTGGCCGCGCTCCTGACGAGCGCGAGCGCGCGCTGGAGCACCGGATCGCGCCCCGCGCGACGGTCCGCCAGCGTCGGCGAGAGTTCGACCGAGGGCGTGAGACCGACCCCTTCGAGGCGCTGTCCGCCGGGCGTGCGGATGTCGAATTCGGCGACGGCCAGCTCGCCGCCGTCAGGCAGCCGATAATAAGCCGCGCCGGTCAGCGATCCCGCCGTGCGCGCGCCCACGACAATACCACGCTTGCTGTCCTGGATCAGGGCGGCCACCGCCTCCGCCCCGCTCGCGCTGTCGCCGTCGACCAATACGGCAAGCGCGCCGGAATAGGCACGGTCTCCGGCGCCTGGCGCACGCTGAATCGTCTCGTTTCGACCGAGTTTCCAGACGAGCGGGCGATCGTCGGCAAAGAAGAGCCCGCCGACGCGCGCGATCACATCCGCATCGCCCCCGCCATTGCCGCGCAGATCGAGAATGAGGCCGGTCGGCGCGGCGCGATCAATCTCACGCGCGATCCAGCGATCGTCCCCGCGATCGAAGCCGCCGAGCGTGACGCGGAGAATGCCGCCGGGCAAATCCTGCGCGCGCCGGAGCGGCTCCGCCTCCTCGCGTTCCGCCGCGAGCGTGAGAGCATGGGGAGCATCGCTCTCGTCGCGGAACAGGAAGCGCGCCTGCTCGCCCGGCTGGGGCTGATAATTGATGTCGACATCACCGTCATTGACCCGCTCTACCTGCCAGCCGATCTCGACCCCCGCCCGCGCCGCCGGGGTGGCGGGGCGGACGCGCGTCACCCGCCAATCGCCCGCGTCGTCGGGTAGCATGGCGAAGCCGAACCCTTGTTCCGCCTCGCCCGCGTCGCGCGCCTTGCCGATTTCCACCTGCACCGGATCGATCGCGTAGACATGGCTGTCGCCCAGCGAGGCCAGCATCTCACCCAGCACCGTGTAAAAGGCACGTCGATCGGGGGCGGCCACCGCGCGCGCGCGGAAGCGTTCACGCGCCTCCTGCCAGTCACGCGCGATGCGCGCGCGATCCCAATATTTGTCGCGGACGAGGCCCCAGGCCCGATCGAAGACGCGCGCACCAAGCGCGGGATCGTGGGGTGGCGGTTCCGCCGGCACTGCGCTCGTAAGGCCGAACGCGATCAGCGCGACGAGCGACAGGCGGCCGATCACGGCTGGTCGAACGCGCAGCGCAGGGTCAGACTGCGTGGGGCGGCCGCATAGCTGATCTCGGCGCAGCGGCCGAGCCGATCCGCGCCGAAGGTTACGGCGGGCCATGGGCGCTGGCGGTCGAGCGGGTGCGCCACCACCACCTCACCAGGCTCGGCCGGGTCGTCGGGAAGCGCCTCGCGCCCCGGAAAATCGAGCTCGCGAACGAGCAGCCGGTCGAAACGAAAGCCCGCGAGCGCGCCGGGCCGCGCGAAGGCCAGCGGACGCACCGGGCGGACCACGCCGAACGCGGCGCGCCGTGTGGTCGGCGCGCCGGCCCAGCGCCCGCCCCACCGCTTGGCGAGGATGGCGCCCGCCGCCGCGGTCGCGCTGCTGTCGGCACGCAGCAGATCGAAGCGGAGCAACAGGCCGTCATCGGGGCTCGCGAGCCCGAACGTCTCGCTCTGATCGAGCGGCAGGACGCGCGCGCCATTGGGCGTCGGAGCGCCCGCCCGTTCCCAGCGGACGGACGGATAGGGGAGGACATCGGGCCCGACCTCGCCATCGACGCCCGTGCAGCAGGCGCGATAGTGATGCGAAACCTGAACCTTGCCGGAAAAGCTGTCGATACGAAGCTCGGCGATCGCGGCTTCGCTCGGCAATGTTACCCGCCCGACATTGAGGCCGACATCGGGCTGCCAGGGCAGCGCCAGGCGGGCGGCGGCATCCTCGTTCAGTTCGATGCTGTTGCGCTGGTCGAGCACGACGCGGAGCCGCATCGGCACACCCTGGATCGTCACCGCGATCACCGGGTCGGCGGCGTCGAGCAGCAGAGGGGGGAGCGGAGCCGGCGCCGGCGTGGTGGCGCAACCGGCGACGAGCGGCAGGAGAAGCAAGGCGGCGCGCTCTTGCCTCGCGCGCATCCCCTTGGCGTGCGCGCGCGGCTCGTTAGAGTGCGCGGCATGCCGACCCAGGAGCAGAGCGCCGATGCCTGACAGTGCCGACCTCGACCTTTTCCTGACCGGGCTGCCCAAGGCCGAGCTGCACCTCCATATCGAAGGGAGCCTCGAGCCCGAGCAGATGTTCGAATTCGCGCGTCGCAACCGGATCGTGATTCCCTTCGCATCGGTCGAGGAGCTTCGCGCCGCCTATAGCTTCACGCGCCTCCAGGACTTTCTCGACATCTACTATCAAGGGGCCGATGTGCTCCGTACCGAGCAGGATTTCCACGATCTCGCGCTCGCTTATTTTGCGCGTGCGCATGCGGACGGGGTTCGCCACGCCGAAATCTTCTTCGATCCGCAGACGCATACCGACCGCGGCCTGCCCTTTGCGGTGGCGGCGGATGGGCTGCTGGCGGGAATGAAGGCGGCCGAGGCCCGGTACGGCATCACGTCGCGGCTGATCCTCTGCTTCCTGCGCCATCTCGACGAGGAGGCGGCGTTCGCGACGCTGGCGGCCGCCGAGCCCTGGCTCGATCGGATCGCGGGGGTCGGGCTCGACAGTTCGGAGGTGGGGCATCCGCCCGAAAAGTTCGCGCGCGTGTTCGCGGCGGCGGCCGGCCACGGGTTGAAGCGCGTCGCGCATGCGGGGGAGGAGGGGCCGCCCGCTTATGTCTACGAGGCACTCGACATCCTGCGTGTCGACCGGATCGACCATGGTAATCGCGCGATGGAGGACCCGGCGCTCGTCACGCGTCTGGCGCGGAGCGGCATGACGCTGACCGTCTGCCCGTTGTCCAACCTCAAGCTGTGCGTGGTCGACGGGATGGCGCGGCATCCCTTGCCGGCGATGCTGCGCAACGGGCTGCGCGCGACGATCAATTCCGACGATCCGGCCTATTTCGGGGGCTATGTCGCGGACAATTATCGCGCGGCGGCGCCTTACTTGTCACGCGACCAGATCGTCACGCTGGCGCGCAACAGCTTCCTCGGCTCGTTTCTGCCGGATGAGGCGGTCACGCGACACCTCGCCACGATCGACGAATTCGTGGGCGCGGCGTGACCCAGCCCGAGCTCGCGCCGATCCCGCACGAGCAGTTCGTGGCGGATGTGGAGGCCGTCGCGGCGGCGCTGGAAAGCGATGGGTGGCGACCCGACCATATCGTCGGGATCGGGCGGGGCGGGCTGGTGCCCGGCGCCTACCTGTCACACCGCATGGGCATCTCGCTTTTGTCGGTCGATTATAGCTCCGGCGTGCCCGGATTTGCCGGCGAGTTGATCGCCAAGCTGGCGGAGGCGACGGGGGCGGGGCGCAACATCCTGCTCATCGACGACATCAACGACAGCGGGGGCACGATCGTCGCGCTACGCGCCGCGCTGGCCGCCGAGGGCGCGGCGATGACAGGCGTGCGTGTGGCGGTCCTCATCGACAATGCGGGATCGCGGGCGCGGGTCGATTATCGCGCGCGTACGATCGACCGAGCCAGCGACAAACGCTGGTTCGTCTTCCCTTGGGAAGCGATGGCGCCGCGCGAAACTCTCGCGAAAGAAGCCTGCGAAGTACCGGAAAGACTTAATTAAGGGACCGAACCGGGGCCCGGCCCGTTATCTCCCTCACCCAAGCAGGAGAGAGAGATGCGAACCCTAGCGATCATCACCGCCGCGGCCTTGGCGCTGCCCCTGAGCGCGCAGGTCGCGGGCGGCTCGGCTGCCGGCGGCACCGGCGCTGCACGCACGACCGGGACGACCGGGACGACCGTCGGCGCACCTGGAAGCGGTCCCGCCACCATGGGCACGCCCGGAACGACCGGAAGCGTCGGGACCGGCATGACGACGCCCGGCAGCGCCAATGCACCGGTTGGCGCACAGACGGGCGTGACGCGGCCCAACGCCCCCGGAACGAGCGTGGGCGCGACCGGATCGACCACGACCGGCACCCATACCGGGCACCGGACGCCCCCCGCGACGTCGGTGACCGGCGCCACAACCGGATCGACCACGACCACGACGGATTCGAGCGTCCCGCCGCGCTGATCGGCGTTCCCCTTCTGTCTCCGCCGCGCTAGAAAGCGCGCATGGCCGACGCCGGACAGCGCGGCGGAGACGATCGTCCGCGCAAGATCATCCATGTCGACATGGACGCGTTCTACGCGTCGGTCGAACAGCGCGATAACCCCGACCTGCGCGGGCGGCCGGTTGCGGTCGGCGGCTCGCGCGAGCGGGGCGTTGTCGCTGCCGCCAGTTACGAGGCGCGTGTTTTCGGGGTGCGATCGGCGATGGCATCGGCCACCGCGCGACGGCGCTGTCCCGACCTCATCTTCGTCAAGCCGCGCTTCGAAATCTATTCCGCGATCAGCCGCGAGATCCGCGCCATCTTCGCCGATTATACCGCGCTGATCGAGCCGCTGTCGCTCGACGAGGCCTATCTCGTTGTGTCCGGCGCGGAATCAGCGCGAGCGATCGCCGAGGAAATACGCGCGCGGATCCGGGCCGAGACAGGGCTGACCGCCTCGGCAGGGGTTTCCTACAACAAGTTCATCGCGAAGCTGGCGTCGGACCAGAACAAGCCCGACGGCCTGTGCGTCATCCCGCCCGACAGGGGGCCACGCTTCGTCGAAGGGCTGCCGGTGGCGCGCTTCCACGGGGTCGGCCCCAAGACGGCTGAGCGGATGACGCAGTTGGGGATCGTCACGGGCGCCGATCTCAAGGCGCAGAGCATGACTTTCCTGGAGGCGCATTTCGGCAGCTTCGCCGCCTATCTTCACGGCGCGGCGCGCGGGATCGACGATCGGCCGGTGCGCGCCAACCGCATCCGCAAGTCGGTCGGTGCGGAGCGAACCTTTTTCGAAGATATCGCCGAGCGCGACGCGCTGGCCGCCGCGCTTTCGAACGTGCTCGACGCGTTGATGGAGCGGATCGACCGGGTGGCCGCGCGCGGACGGACCGTCACGCTCAAGGTCAAATATGCCGACTTCCGGCAGATCACGCGCGCGCGCAGCTTCGCCGTCCCGGTCGGCGATCGTGCCGCGATCAGCGCGGCCGGGCTGGCGCTGCTCGACGCGCTCTGTCCGGTCGAGAAGGGCGTCCGCCTGCTCGGCCTCACGCTCTCCGCGCTGGTGGGCGACAAGGAGGAGGCGCCGGTGGCGCAGCTTGATCTCGTCCTCTGAACGGCCAGTCGATCAGGCTGCCCGCGAACAGGCAGGCCCAGACGATCAGCGGCTGCAACAGCATGCGGGGTCCGTGATAGAACCAGCCCGGCCCAAGGCCGGCGACGGCCGCATAATCCAGCGCATGCTTGATGTTGGCGGGGAAGACGCAAACCGCATAGAGCGCGAGCATTGCGGCCGCCGCCTTTCTGGTGAGCGGCCAGAGCAGCCCGACGCTGCCCGCCGCCTCGCACCAGCCGGTCGCGACGACCGTTAACCGGGGGGCGGGAACCCAGGCCGGAACGATGCGCAGGAAGACTTCGGGGCGGGCGACGTGCGCGATCGCCGCGATCAGGAACAACGCGGCCAGCAGCCCACGCAATCTCCGACGCCATCGCTCCAGCACCACGGCTGTCCAGCGCCGGCGAAAGCCGATCGTTCCCGGGGAAAGGATTTTCTTCGTGCGCCCGCGTTGACAGGAATGACGGCGGGCGCGCACCCGGATCCGACAGAGAGGGGGCCGCCATGCAGCGCCGGCTGGGTGAGAGATATGCATTGGTGGTCGCTGGCGTGACCTTCGCGGCGCTGCTCGCGGCGGCCGGCCTTCGCGCGGCGCCGGGTGTGCTGATGCTGCCGCTGGA
This sequence comes from Sphingomonas sp., assembly GCF_048594985.1. Taxonomy (GTDB): domain Bacteria; phylum Pseudomonadota; class Alphaproteobacteria; order Sphingomonadales; family Sphingomonadaceae; genus Sphingomonas_I. Next base: position 11,377 of record NZ_JBMDXG010000182.1, read on the forward strand.
GGTTGGATTCGGATGGAGCCGCGCGACCGTGTCGACCGCGGCCGCGATCGGCATCTGCCTTTACGGCCTGGTCGGGCCGTTCGCGGCGGCGTTGATGCAGACGGTCGGGATCAGGCGGACGATGGTCGGCGGGCTGGCGCTCATGGCGGGCTCGACCTTCGCCAGCCTGTGGATGCGCGAGCCCTGGCAGTATGTCGTGACCTGGGGCGTGCTGTCGGGTGTCGGCAGCGGCGCGGTAGCGTCGGTGATGGGCGCGGCGGTGGTCAATCGCTGGTTCGCGACGCGGCAGGGCTTGGTAATGGGGGCGCTGACCGCGTCGACCGCGACCGGCGCGCTCGTCTTCCTGCCGTTCATGGCATGGCTGTCGCGCGAAGGCGCGTGGTCGCCGGTCGTGCTGTTCGTCAGCATCGCCTGCGCCGTGCTGATCCCGGTCGTCCTGCTGCTCGTGCCCGAGCATCCGGGCGACATCGGCACGCAGCGTTTCGGTGCGGAGCCGGGCAGTATGCCGCCCCAACGACGCGCAGCGCCAGGCGTGATGGTGGCGTTCACCACGCTCCGGATCGCCAGCCGCTCGCCGACCTTCTGGCTGCTGTTCGGCACCTTCTTCGCCTGTGGCCTAACCACCAACGGCCTCGTCGGGACGCACCTGATCGCCTATTGCGGCGACAATGGGATCGCGCCCGTGCAGGCGGCGGGGCTGCTTTCGCTGATGGGGTTGTTCGATCTGGTCGGGACGACCGGGTCGGGCTGGCTCACCGACCGTCACGACCCACGCAAGCTGCTGTTCGTCTATTACGGCCTGCGAGGACTGTCGTTGATCGCGCTGCCATTCCTCGATTTCGGGGCGTCGAGCCTCACCCTGTTCGCCATCTTCTACGGGCTCGACTGGATCGCCACTGTGCCGCCCACGGTGAAACTGGCCAACCAAACGTTCGGGGAGCGTGACGCGCCGATCGTCTTCGGCTGGGTGTTCGTCGGGCATCAGCTCGGCGCCGCGACCGCTGCGCTCGGTGCCGGACTGATCCGGACAGAAACCGGGAGCTACGCGCCCGCCTTTGTGATCGCTGGGCTGTTCGGGCTGGTGGCGGCGCTGGCGGTGATCCTGTGGCGCCGCGCGCCCGCGCCGATGCTTCAGGCGGCCTGAGAAAGGAAGCGTTCGACGGTCGCGGCGGCGGCGATGCCCGAGGCCCATGCGCCGTGGACGGTGGAGTAATCCTCTCGCGAACAGGCTTCCCCCGCAAAGGCGAGGCGCTCGCTCAACGGCCGCGCAAGCACGGCGCGCTGGGCGCTCTCGCCGGGACGAGCATGGCTATAGGCGCCGCCGATCGTCGGCTCGGCATGCCACCAGCTTCCCGCGACCGGGTGGAGCCCACGCGCAAAGTCGGACCCTAGCAGGCGTCCGAGTTCGTCGATCGTGAAGGCCGCGCGGCCGGCGTCCCCCACTTTCTCCATCGCCCGCGCGGCGATGCCGCCGAAGAAGCATTCGATCAGCGGCCGGCCGAACGGGCGGAGATAATAGCTGCCCGTCAGTGCGGCACGCGGGTCGCCGAGCATATGGCTTTCGGCAGGAATCGCGTCGGGGCGGTCGATCGCGAGGAACAGTTTGTCGACCCGTCCGAGCGGCAGGCAGGCGGCGGCGTGCAGATGATCGTCCACGCGCGGGGAGAAACGGATATCGCCACGCGCGAGGATGTCGGTCGGCACGGCGATGATCGCCGCATCCGCCATGATCGTGCCGGCGGAGGTCTCGACCGCGATCCGCCGGCCACCGTCGTCGATCGCCGTAGCTGCGACCCCAAGGCGGAGCGGCAAGTCGGCGGCGGCTCCGGCGATCAGTGCGCCATAGCCGGACGGCAGCCGCCAGTCGGTATCCGACGCCGCATCGTCATAAGCGAGATAGTCCCGCGCGGAGACGTGATCGAGTTCCGCGCCATTCAGCGCGCCGCTCAGCATGTCGAGATAGCCGCGCCAGGGATGATCTTGCGTAATGGCATTGCCAGCAACGTCGTCCGCCGGCCCTGCGCGAAGGCCGGCGTCGAGTTCGGCGTAGGCCTTTTCCGCGGCATGTTGGTCGGCAAGCGGAAAGGCGAGGTTGCGCAGCTGTTTACGCCATGCGGCAGGCGTGCGATCGATCCCGACGCCGCTGCTCTCGGCAATTGCAACGAGGGGGTTGCGCTCGGCCGAATGGAGCCAGCCAGCCCCCAGATCGACGGGCAGGCCATCCGCCAGAACGGTATGCGCGCGGCCGCCGATTCGACCCATCGCCTCGATCAGCAGCACCGTTCTGCCTGCTCCGCGCAACCGTCGCGCGGCGGCGATCCCCGCTGCGCCCGCGCCTATGATCACGACCTCGATGTCCATCGCGCTCCCCTTGACGCGACGGGAAAGCAGTTTCAGGCGTTACGTTCCAGGATAAGGAGAGGGCATGCTCGCGACCCCGCGCACGCTGGAGGAGAAGAGGGCGGCCGCCGGGCTGGGCGGTGGCCGGACGCGGATCGACGCGCAGCACGCCAAGGGGCGGCTGACCGCGCGCGAGCGGATCGAGGTGCTGCTCGATCCTGGCTTGTTCGAGGAGCTCGAGATGTATGTCGAGCATAACCGCACCGATTTCGGCATGGCGGAGACGATCATTCCCGGCGACGGGGTGGGGATCGGGATCGGGCACGATGGAACCCCTGGAAGAAGCATGACGATATTCCCCTGTGAGCGCCTGTGCTGAAGGCACATTCGGGCCCTTGGCTAAAGGAACCCGCCGCATGAGCGAGTATCGGGCTGTGGTGCGGTGGGCGGCGGCGGACGATGCCGCCTTTCTGTCGCGGCGTTACAGCCGCGCGCACTCGTGGACGTTCGACGGCGGGGCCGAGGTAGCAGCCTCCGCATCGCCGCAGGTGGTGCCTGAGCCGCTGTCCGACCCGGCCGGCGTCGATCCCGAAGAAGCGTTGGTCGCGGCGCTGGCAAGCTGCCACATGCTGTTCTTCCTCGATCTGGCGTCGCGGGACGGGCTGGATGTGCGCTCCTATGTCGATCGGGCGATCGGGCGGATGGGGACGAGGCCCGACGGGCGTGAGGCGATGGTCGAGGCGGTGCTGCGCCCCGAGGTGGAACTGGCGGGACCTGCGGGATTGGAACGCGTCGTCGGGCTGCACGAGCGTGCGCACGCGCTTTGCTACATCGCCAACTCGGTCAATTTCCCGGTCCGAGTGGAGCCGAGCGTATGACGCTTGGGTCGCTCAACCATGTCGGGATTGCTACCCCACCGACCGAACGTGCGATCGAGACCTATCGACTGTTGCTCGGCGCGACCGTGCTGCGCCTACCGTTCGACGTACCCGAGCAGAAGGTGCGCGTCTGCTTCATGGAAAATATCCTTCGCGCCGAGAAGCCCGCGACGGTCAAGCAGGTGGTGGCCAAGCCGGGTGACAGCCTTGCCGTCGATGGTGATCCTGGAATTCGAGTGATTTAACGCCGTCTGCTCGCGCAAGGCGGAAAAACGAGAACCAGAAAAAGAGGATGCGATGACGGCTGAACCCCTGGACTTTGCGTTGGGCGAAATGGCGGACGCGATCCGCGACACGACCCGGCGTTTCGCCGCTGACCGGATCGCGCCGCTCGCGGCGGCGATCGATGCAGAGGATCGCTTCCCGTACGAGTTATGGCCCGAAATGGGCGCGCTCGGGCTGCATGGCATCACCGTGGCCGAAGAATATGGCGGGCTTGGCCTCGGCTATCTTGAGCATGTCGTGGCCTGCGAGGAGGTGGCGCGCGCCTCTGCTTCGGTCGGCCTGTCCTATGGCGCGCATTCGAACCTGTGCGTCAACCAGATCCACCGTTGGGGCACCGACGCGCAGAAGGCGCGCTATCTGCCCGATCTCGTCTCCGGCGCGCATGTCGGCAGCCTCGCCATGTCCGAGGCGGGCGCAGGATCGGACGTTGTCGCGATGAAGCTGCGCGCCGACCGCGTTGATGGCGGCTTTCGCCTGAATGGGACCAAGTTCTGGATCACCAACGCGGCCTATGCCGACACGCTCGTCGTCTATGCCAAGACCACGCCCGACGCGGGATCGAAAGGGATCACCGCTTTTCTGATCGAGAAAGACATGCCCGGTTTCGCCATTGGGCAGAAGATCGACAAGATGGGCATGCGCGGCAGCCCGACCGCCGAATTGGTCTTCACCGATTGCATCGTGCCCGAGGAGAATGTGCTCGGTCCTCTCGACAATGGAGTGAAGGTGCTGATGTCGGGCCTCGATTATGAGCGCGTCGTACTGTCGGGCATCCAGCTCGGCATCATGCAGGCGTGCCTCGACGTCGTGGTGCCATACCTCAACGAGCGGAAGCAGTTCGGCAAGACAATCGGCAGCTTCCAGCTGATGCAGGCCAAGGTGGCGGACATGTATGTCGCGCTCAATTCTGCGCGGGCCTATTCCTACGCGGTCGCGCGCGCCTGCGACGCGGGGCGGACGACGCGGTTCGATGCGGCGGGCGCGATCCTCCTTGCCAGCGAGAATGCGGTGAAGGTCGCGAACGAGGCGGTGCAGGCGCTGGGCGGGGCGGGCTACACCAAGGACTGGCCGGTCGAACGCTACCTGCGCGACGCCAAGCTGCTCGATATCGGCGCCGGCACCAATGAAATCCGCCGCATGCTGATCGGGCGGGAGCTGCTGAATGGGTGATGCGGGCATATACCGGACGCTGATCGACGCGGATGCGCTCGCCATTCTGGTCGAGCGCGGGGAGGTCGTGCTGTTCGACTGCCGGTTTGACCTGGCGGATACCGAGGCGGGGCGGGCGGCCTATTTGGCAGGGCATATTCCGGGCGCGGTCTATCTCCATCTCGACGATGATCTTTCCGCGCCGGCGGGTCCGCGCGGGCGTCATCCGCTACCCGACCGGGCGGCCTTCGCGGCGCGGCTCGCGGCCTACGGGCTCAATGCCGGGCAGCAGGTGGTGGCCTATGACGCCGCAGGCGGCGCCTATGCGGCGCGCTTGTGGTGGATGTTGCGCTGGGTCGGCCATGATGCGGCGGCAGTGCTCGATGGTGGGCTACCCGCCTGGACGGCTGCGGGACGACCATTGGTGCGCGATGTGACGGCGCCTTCGGAAGGCTCGTTTCGCGCCGCGCCTTCGCTAGCGCGCGCGGTCGAGGTGGACGAGGTGCTGAACGGTATCGGAGGGGATATGGCGGTCGTCGATGCCCGCGCGCCGCATCGTTTTCGGGGCGAGTCCGATCCGCTCGATCCGGTGTCCGGGCGCATTCCGGGGGCGCGCAACCGCTTCTTCCGCGACAATCTTGATGAGGCCGGGCGCTTCAAGCCGGGCGACGTGTTGGCGGCGGAGTGGAGCGGGGTGTTGGCGACGACGCCCGCTGCGCAGGTCGTCCATCAGTGCGGATCGGGGGTCACCGCCACGCACAATGTGCTGGCGATGGAGGTCGCCGGCTTGTTCGGATCGCGGCTTTACCCCGGATCGTGGAGCGAATGGATCGCCGACCCGTCCCGGCCGGTCGAACGCGGGGCCGCGGACCGCTAAGCGCGTCGCCCCTCCGCCATCATGCCGTCACGGTGCATAGGCTCGCATGAACAGGGTCACCGCGAAGTCGCAAT
>NZ_JBMDXG010000183.1:0-10731 GCF_048594985.1 Sphingomonas sp.
CGAAGCGGTCGCCCAGCCGCGTCAGCAGCTCGTATTGCGACAGGCCCGCCATCGCCGCGAGGTCGGGCAAGTCGAGGTCGAGCCGCAGCCAGTCGCCTTCGCGCAGCGGCGCCGGGCCGAGATCGATTGCCATCATGTCCATCGAGATGCGGCCGACCACGGGCAGGCGCCGTCCGTCGTGGTGCGCGGCAAGCCCGGCAGCGAGGCGATTGAGGAGGCCGTCGGCATAGCCGGCGTTGACGATCGCGATCCTGCTGTCGCGCGGCGCGGCCCAGGTTGCGCCATAGCCCACGGTCTCGCCCGCCGCGACCGTCCGCACCTGCAGGATCGCCGCGCTGATCGCGGCGACCGGGCGGAGACCGGCGCGCTGGCGCGCGTCGCCGGGCACGGGCACCCCGCCGTAGAGCGCCAGGCCCGGCCGCGTCAGATCGAACGCATAGTCCCGGCCGAGCAGGATGCCGGCGGAGTTGGCGAGGCTGTAGCGGCGCGCGGAGACCTGCCCGCGCAAGGCGGCGAAGGCGGCCTGCTGGCGCGTGTTGAGCGCGTGGCCGGGTTCGTCGGCGCAGGCGAGGTGGCTCATCAGCGTTTCGATCGCCAGCCCTTCGAGCAGGCCCGACGCCGCCTCCGCCGCGCTCAGGCCGAGCCGGTTCATGCCGGTATCCACCATCACGTCGCACGCGCCCCCGCCTGCCCCCCGCCAGCGGGCGACCTGTTCGGCGCTGTTGAGCACGGGGCGGGCGGGCGAGCCGAGCGCCGTGGCCATGTCCTCCGCGCGGATGCCGTGGAGCACCGACAGCGCGACGCCGTCCGGCAGCGGCCCCAGCGCCTCCGCCTCGGCCCAGGTCGCGACGAACAGGTCGCGGCAGCCGGCGGCGGCCAGCCGCCGGGCCACCTTGACCGCGCCGAGCCCGTAGGCGTCGGCCTTGACCGCCGCGCCGCACGCCGCCCCGCCCCCGGCAGTCTTCAGGAAGCGCCAGTTGGCGACCAGCGAGTCGGCATCGCAATCGAGGCGCAGGGGGGCGGACACGGGCATCGGGGGGCGATTAGCGGGTCGTCCGGGGCGCGTCACGCACGAGAAATGTGTCGGCACCGCCACAATTTCATCATGGTAGCGATAACAAAAACGCATCCGTCTTGCCGTCCCACGCAACCGGCATTAGGCGCCACCTCACCGCTCCGGAACGGCACCGGATGACGGCCGGCACAAGACCGGGTCCAAACCGTAGGGAGAGGATGCCGTTCATCTGATCGACGGATGAGGGAAAGCGGCCCGCCCCGTGGCAGGGCCGCTTTCCTGCCTCCGGCCGCTCCGCTATGGCCCCCGCATGCCCCGCCCCGCCCCCAAGAGCTTCCACGTCAAGTCGTTCGGCTGCCAGATGAACGTCTATGACGGCGCGCGCATGGCCGAGCTGATGCAGGCGCAGGGCATGGTCGAGGCGGGCGCCGACGAGGCCGAGCTGGTCCTGCTCAACACCTGCCACATCCGCGAGAAGGCGGCGGAGAAGGTCTATTCGGACATCGGCCGTATCGCCCGGCGCGACGGCGGCCGGCCGATGATCGCGGTCGCGGGCTGCGTCGCGCAGGCCGAGGGGGCCGAGATCCCGCGCCGCGCGCGCGCGGTCGACCTGGTGGTCGGCCCGCAGGCCTATCACAATTTGCCCGCGCTGATCGCAGAGGCGGCCGCCGGCCGCGTAGCGGTGGACACCGACATGCCGGTCCTGTCCAAGTTCGACGCGCTGCCCGCGCGCCGATCGGGCGGGCCGACCGCGTTCCTAACGGTGCAGGAAGGGTGCGACAAATTCTGCACCTATTGCGTCGTGCCCTATACGCGCGGGGCCGAGGTGTCGCGCCCGTGGACGGCGATCGTCGACGAGGCGAAGGCGCTGGTCGACGGCGGCGCGCGCGAGATCACGCTGCTGGGGCAGAACGTCAATGCCTGGACGGGCGAGGACGAGGCCGGGCGGCGCCAGGGGCTGGACGGCCTGATCCGCGTGCTCGACCGGCTGCCGGGGCTCGACCGCATCCGCTACACGACCAGCCACCCCAACGACATGACCGACGCGCTGATCGCGGCGCATGGCGAGGTCGCAAGCCTGATGCCCTTCCTCCATCTGCCGGTGCAGGCGGGGAGCGACCGCGTGCTGAAGGCGATGAACCGCGCGCACGACGTGGGCAGCTACCTCCGCCTGATCGATCGGGTGCGCGCCGCGCGGCCCGACATCGCGATTTCGGGCGACTTCATCGTCGGCTTCCCCGGAGAGACCGACGCGGAGTTCGAAGAGACGCTGGCGGCGGTGCGCGCGGTGGGCCACGCACAGGCGTTCAGCTTCAAATACAGCCCGCGCGCGGGCACGCCCGCCGCGAGGATGGACGACCCGGTGCCGGCCGAAGTGATGGACGCGCGGCTCCAGCGGCTGCAGGCCCTGCTGTCCGAACAGCAGTTCGCGTTCAACCGGGCGACGGTCGGCCGGCGCTGCGCGGTGCTGATCGAGCGGCGCGGCAAGCTGCCCGGGCAGATGCTCGGCAAATCGCCCTGGCTGCAATCGGTGCTGGTCGACGGCGGCGCGATCGGCGACCTGATCGAGGTCGAGATCGCCGCGGCCGGCCCCGCCTCGCTCACCGGCGTCCGCACGGAGCGCGCGGCGGCCTGATTACGGCCGCATCGACGCGGCGGAAGTGCGCCAAAGTTTACGGAAGTTTACGCCATGACGGCGCATGTCGGCACCCGGCACGGCAGGATGGTGGACAGGTGACGCCGGTTGGAAACCTGCGTCGATGGCTTCCCTGCAATAAGAAAGAGCGCAATCCTTAAAATTGTACTCTATTTGTTCTAATTTGTCAAGGGCGGGCGGGTTTGGTTGAAAGCGGAAGCGGCCTTTCCCCGTTTAATTCAAATCGCGTCTGCGAAAGTCCGGCTGTGTGGCGCTGCGCTGCCAATAATCGTCCAGCCCCAGATAGGTCACCATGGCCGCGAATCGTGGATCGGCGCGCAGGTTCGCAGTCGGTGGCGTGAACAGGAAGCGTGTGTTGAGCCGCGACCGATCCGAATATGCGCCTTGCTCGTGCGAATAGCGGACCCGGGTGGCAACCGCGTCTCCCATGAAGAAATAGCGTCGCGCGATGTCGAAAGCGGCATCGAGCCGCCCCAGCTCCGACAATAGTTCGACGCCGATCTCGCCGAAGCCGGTGCCCTTTTGGGCTGCCGCGACAATCGCCGCCTGTGCCGCATCGACATCGGGGGCGAGACGACTGCCAAGCGCCCGGGCGCTAAACCGGATCAGCGCGAAATTCCATTCGGGGATCCCCGGCGGGCGGGCGGAGGTGTCCGCGACCATGCGCAGCGCCGCATCGGCGCGGCCGCTATAGGCATAGGTCCAGAAGCGCGAGAACCAGACCTGATATGCGCGCGGCCACAGCCGCAGCGCGCGGTCGATGACCCGGTCGCCGTCCGCCGTCCGGCCGACCGCCCACATCAGATAGGACTGCCAGTAGAGCGCCGAGGCATTGTGCTGGATGTCGCGTTCGACCGGATCGAGCGCGCCAAGCGCGTCGTGCGTCCGCCCGACCCGCGCAAGCATGCGCGACAGCCAGACGCACATTTCATGCTGGTCGGGATCCTGCGCCAAGACGGCGCGCAACGCATTCTCGGACGCGAGCCAGTTGCCGAATGGCGGCAGCGCCATCGCCAGCGCCGCCTGCGCGCTGATGTTCGCCGAATCCATCCGCAACGCGCGCCGCGCGTCCGCCTGCGCCGCGTCCGCCTGCGCCGCGCGCGCCTGCGTCCGCGCCCGCTCGCCCGAATTAAAGTAATTGGCATGCAATCGCGCCAGCGCCAACGCGCCCCAGCTTTCGGGATCGTCCGGCGCGCGCACCGCCGCCTCCCTGACCAGTGCGAGCCCCCGCGCCGTCCCCTCCGACGTACCGGCGCGCGCATCCTGCAACCCTTCGGCGCGCAAGGCTGCCACCGGATCCGACCGGCGCCATTGCCACCAGGCAAGACCGGCCGCGCCCGCCACCCCCGCCACCAACGTACTGAAGACCGTGCGGCGATCGGGTTGCCAAGCCGTGAGGCCCACCGGCGGCGCGGACCGGTCCTCGGCCGAAGCTGCCCCGGCCTCCGTCAGCCGATAGCCGACCTTCACCACCGTTTCGACCTGGAACGCGCCGCCGCCAACCGTCTCGGCAACGCGCCGGATCACGCCGATCGTACGGTTGATCGCATCGTTACCGACGATTCGCCCGTCCCAGCAGGCATCGATCATCTGGTCGCGCGTAACCACCTCGTCCGGATGGTTGGCCAGGAGCACCAGCACCTGCATTACCCGGGGCTCGAGGATCTCGCGCCCGCCGGGACCCGTGATTTCGCGCGTCGCAGGGCGTACCTCGCTCGTCCCCAATCGGAAGGGGGCGGTCGCGGCGAGACTGATCGATGGCGTATCCGACATGAGCGAAGCCCGCATAGTGCCGCCCGACATTTCAGGAATATGACAACGGGATCAATCCGGTGCCGAGCGTGCCGGGCGGTAGAGCGCGCGCGCGGGCATGCGAAGTGCCCTCGCCACTTCATCGTCATTTCATCGGCTCGCCATCCTTGAGGTTGCCGGGCGGTTAACGACAAGCGGCCCGCCGACCAACGATCAGAAGGGGTTGTCCTGTGAAGTATCTTGCCATGTCCGTAGCGGCGCTTGCCGCCGCTTCCGCATCCGCGCCGGCCGCCGCCGCCGTGACCACGCTCACCTTCTCCGAGCCCGTCTGCGGCGCGTCGGGCGATCAGGGTTGCAGCAATTACGCCCAGATCGGCCAAGGTTACGGGGACAGCGCGGGCGCCGACGTGCAATATCGTTCGATCACGACGGCGACCGGCGTGACGTACGAACCGTTCCTGAAATATTGGAGTGGCTATGGCGACCTGCCGGGCGTGGTCTGGGGTGGAGCCGGTCAATCGGGATACACGTCCGAAATCGTCATCGCCGCCGCCGCGGGATATGAAGTGTCGTTGATCGGCTTCGACTTCGCCACCTATCTCGACCGTTCGGCGACGGTGCCGTTCGCCATCACCTCGCTCAGCGGGGCAGCCATCTACACCGGCACCGTCGGCACCGGATCGCCGACCCACGCCGCACTGGCGATCAACAGCGCCTATTTCGGCGACGGGATCCGCCTACGGTGGGGGCCGGACGGCTATGACGTGGGGCTGGACAATATCGCATTCGACGTTCGTGTGGCCGACACCGCCGCCGTGCCGGAGCCCGCGTCCTGGGCGTTGATGATCGGCGGGTTCGGCCTTGTCGGCGGATCGCTGCGCAATCGTCGGAGCGCCCTGCGCCTCGCCCGATCCGTCGATTGACCGGCCATTATCAGGGCAGCCGCCGCCGTGAGGCGGAGGTCGCCTCTCTCCGCCCGGCAGCGGAAACGCGCCTGAACGATCCACGCCCCTTCAAAGCGGAGGGCGATGCGCCTATCTTGCGCGCCGGATGATCCCGGGAGCGGGCCCGCATCCCGGCCGGGATGCGCCGCCCCGGCAGCGCGAAGGATGCAGGCTGAGACGAGCCGGGTGGATCGCGGGCGTCGTGGCGGCGGTGGCGAGCGCGCCGTGGGCGGCGGCGCAGATCCCGTCGTCGGGCACGATCTCGGTCGAGCAGGCGGCGGATGCGACCGGGGCCGAGGCGCCGCCCCCGCTGTTCGTCAACGCACTGGGCGAGGTGCTGGCGACCAAGGGGTTCACGACGCTGGAGCAGCCGGGCCACGCGGCGCTGGTCGCGGACCTGCGGCTGACGCGCGAAGAGGTGGGATCGGCGGCGGCGGACGTGCCGGTCGACCGCGCGGTGGCGAGCCCCGGCGGCGTCGGCGGCAGCGTGGGGGCCGGGATCAGCGTCACGCTGCCGACCGCCAAGAAGAGCCTGGCGCCGCTGGTGCGGACGCGGCTGGAGCTGCGCATCCGCAAGCGCGGCGAGGAGGCGATCCTGTGGCAGGGCAGCGCGATCACCGTGCGGCCGGCGGGGACGAAGACCGGGCGCGACGAGGCGGTCGCCGCCGACCTGAGCGAGGCGGTGCTGCGCAGCTTTCCCGCGCAGCCGGGCGGGGTCGTCACGGTTCCCTGATCGGGGGCGGCCTCACTTTCGCTCGCTTGCTTTCGTTCGCCCTGAGCCTGTCGAAGGGCTGCTTCTCTTGTGCACGCGTTCCGAGAGGCGGTCTGGAGGACGGTGCTTCGACAGGCTCAGCACGAACGGTTCGGGTTGATGCCTGATGCTGTAAAGTGACGAGCGAGCGGCCACCCATGTCACCAATGCGCCCGCGCCTCGTTACAGGGGCGACGATCCGCTCTAAGGCAGGCGCATGACCGACCGTTTCCTTTCGATCCACGCCCATGGCCTCGTCCGCGTCGCGGCGGCGACGCCGGCGGCGAGCACGGGCGACGTGGGCGCGAACGCCGCCTCGATCCTGGCGCTGGCGCGGGCGGCGCACGAACAGGTGGCGGACCTGGTGGTGTTCCCCGAGCTCAGCCTGTCCTCCTACGCAATCGACGACCTGCACCTGCAAGGCGCGCTGCTCGACCGGGTCGAGGCGGAGCTGGCGGCGCTGGTCGCGGCGTCGGCGGAGCTGCGCCCGGTGCTGCTGGTCGGCGCGGGGCTGCGGCGCAGCGGGCGGCTGTATAACTGCGCGATCGCGATCCATCGCGGGCGCATCCTGGGGGTGGTGCCGAAGAGCTACCTGCCCAATTACCGCGAATATTACGAGAAACGCTGGTTCGCCGCCGGCGCGGGGCTGACCGGGCTGACGATCGCGGTGGCGGGGACGGAGGCGCCGTTCGGGACGGACCTCATTTTCGCCGCGTCGGACCTTCCCGACTTCGTCTTCCATATCGAGATTTGCGAGGATTATTGGGCGCCGATCCCGCCCTCCTCCTACGGCGCGCTCGCCGGGGCGACGATCCTGTGCAACCTGTCCGCATCCAACATCGTGGTCGGCAAGGAGCGCGAGCGCGACCTGTACGGCGCGTCGCAATCGGCGCGCGCGACGGCCGCCTATATCTATTCGGCGAGCGGGCCGGGCGAGAGCACGACCGACCTCGCCTGGGACGGGCAGGCGATGGTCCACGAACTCGGCCATCTGCTCGCCAAGTCGGGCCGGTTCGACCATGAGCCCGAGCTGATCGTCGCCGATGTCGACGTCGGGCGGATCGCGCAGGCGCGGATGCGGTTCGGCACGTTCAACGACACCGCCGCCGCGCACGACCACCCCGAGGCGCGCTTCCGCCGCGTGAGCTTCGCGGTCGAGCCCGATTTCGCCGATGTCGGGCTGAAGCGCGTGGTGCCGCGCTTCGCCTTCGTGCCCGACGATCCCGCGCGGCTGGACGAAGATTGCTACGAAAGCTTCAACATCCAGGTCGAGGGGCTGGCGAAGCGGATGCAGGCGACGGGCGCGCGCACTTTGGTGATCGGCGTGTCGGGCGGGCTGGATTCGACGCACGCGCTGATCGTCGCGGCCAAGGCGTGCGACCGGCTGAGCCGGCCGCGCTCGTCGATCCTCGGCTTCACCATGCCGGGCTTCGCCACCAGCGACACGACGAAGGGCAATGCCTGGGCGCTGATGGACGCGCTGGGCGTGACCGGCGCGGAGATCGACATCCGCCCGTCCGCGACCCAGATGCTGCGCGACCTGGGCCACCCGTTCGGGGAGGGCGAGCCGGTCTACGATGTGACGTTCGAGAACGTGCAGGCGGGCTTGCGCACCGATTACCTGTTCCGCCTCGCCAACCAGCGCGATGGCTTCGTCGTCGGCACGGGCGACCTGTCCGAACTCGCGCTCGGCTGGTGCACCTATGGCGTCGGCGACCAGATGAGCCATTATGCGGTCAATGCCGGCGTGCCCAAGACGCTGATCCAGTTCCTGATCCGCTGGGCGATCAAGACCGGGCAGTTCGACGGCGAGGCGAACCGCATCCTGACCGCGATCCTCGGCACCGAAATCTCGCCCGAGCTGGTGCCCGCCGACGCCTCCGGCGCGATGCAAAGCACGGAGGCGCGGATCGGGCCGTACGAGCTGCACGATTTCTTCCTGCATTATACCGTGCGCCATGGTCTCGGCCCGGCGAAGATCGCCTTCCTCGCCTGGCATGCGTGGCGCGACGCGGCGGCGGGGCGCTGGCCGATCGACTTTCCGGAGGAGGGGCGCAACGCCTACGACCTCGACACCATCCGCAAGTGGCTGGAGGTGTTCTGCTACCGCTTCTTCCAGATCAGCCAGTTCAAGCGGTCGGCCATTCCCAACGGCCCCAAGGTTTCCGCCGCCGCGAGCCTGTCGCCGCGCGGCGACTGGCGCGCGCCGTCCGACGGCGTGGCGGGGCCGTGGCTTGACGCCTTGCGCGGTTGAGCGCGCCGACGCGCATTTCGCGAAGCAAAGTGAGAACTTATCCGTCCCTGTGCCGTTGATGCCCCTGATCCGGCGCGCCGTCGCGCGTCCGTCAGGAGCAAGGACATGGCCACGCAGACCCGTACCCGGAACACCCAAGCCACCCGCAACAAGCGTTCGGAAGCCGCGCAGGACGAAGCGCGCGGTTCGGACGGCCGCTTCAAGAAATCGGGCTTCTCGATTGAGGGCAAGGGCGCGGTGATCGGCGCGGCGGCGGCGGGGCTTGCCGTCGGGCTGGCGGCGAACGTCGCGCGCAAGCTCGCGGTCCAGTCGCCGACGATCCTGTCGGGCGAGTGGGACCAGGCGCTCGCCAACGAGCACAAGCTGACGCTGAAGGTGTTCGACGCGATCGAGGCGACGAGCGAGGCGCACCCGACAAAGCGCGCGGCGCTGCTGATGAACCTCAAGCACATGCTCGCCAAGCATGCGCTGGAGGAAGAGAATACGATCTATCCCGCGCTGCGCGAGGCGGGCGAGATCGAGGCGGCGGACGAGCTCAACAAGGATCACGGCTACGTGAAGCAGTATCTGTACGAGCTGACCGAGACGCCGAAGGATTCGCCGGCCTGGATCGCGAAGGTCCGCCAGTTCCGCAGCGACATCGAGAAGCACATGCGCGAGGAGGAGACCACCCTGTTCCCCCGCCTGCGCGCGAAGCTGAGCGCGGAGAAGAACAAGGAACTGACGGTCGCGAGGAACAAGGAAGGCCTGAAGCTCGCCTGACGCGCGACATCCCCCTTCCGAAATGAGGCCGGCCCTGCCCCGCCGCCCGGACCTGTCCGGGTGCCGGGGGCAGGGCCGGTGCCGTCCGGGGCGAAAATCCCCCCGGCGCCAGTTGACGATTACGGATGTAGTCTGTTACGGCCACATTCGTAATCGGAGACTCGGATCATGCCCGACCGGATCAGTGAAGGCGAACATGCGGTGATGGAGGTGCTGTGGGCGGACAGTCCGCTCACGGCGGCCGAGGTGGCGGAGCGGGTCGATCCCGCGCGCGGATGGAGCGAGAGCACGATCAAGACGATGCTCGCGCGCCTGCTCGCCAAGGGCGCGCTGCGGCACGAGGAGGATGGCCGGCGCTATCTCTACAGCCCGGCGGTCGAGCGCGACGATTATGCCGCGCGCGAGACGCGCCGGCTGGTCGACCGCCTGTTCGGGGGCCGTGCCGCGCCGCTGGTCGCGCAGCTCGCGCAGGAAGAAGCGTTGAGCGAAAGCGACATCGCCGAACTCGAAGCGCTGCTGAAGGAGCTCCGGTCGTGATCGCGTGGCTGGTCGAGGCGATGATCGCCAGCACCGTGCTGATGCTGGTTGTGCTCGCGCTGCGCGGGCCGGTCGCCGCGCGCTTCGGCGCGCGCGCCGCCTATCTGTTGTGGCTGCTGCCGGTGCTGCGGCTGGCACTGCCGCGCCTGCCGCACGCGCCCGAGCCGATCAAGGCGATGCCGATCCGGTTCGATTTCACGCACCTGGCCAACATCCAGCCCACCCTGCCCGCGCCGGTCGAGGCGGTGGCCGCAACGGGCCCCGACTGGGGCCTGATCGCGATCGCGCTATGGCTGGGCGGCGCGGCGGTGTTCCTGTTCCGCGAGCTGGGCCGGCACCGGCGCTTCTTGCACACGGCGCTGCGCCGTTCCGACCATGGATTCATGCTGGGCAGTGTTGCCGTCCGCCGCAGCCGCGCGGTGCGCGGGCCGCTGGCGACCGGGCTGATCCGCCGCTTCATCCTGCTGCCCGAGGATTTCGCCCGGCGTTACAATGCCGAGGAGCAGCGGCTCGCGCTGGCGCACGAGCTGGCGCACCACCAGCGCGGCGACCTGTTCGCCAACCTCGCGGCCCTGCTGGTCCTGTCGCTCCACTGGTTCAATCCGGTCGCGCACCGCGCCTATCGCGCGTTCCGCGCCGATCAGGAGAAGGCATGCGACGCCACCGTGCTGAACGGGCGGCCGCATTGCGCCGAGGCCTATGGCCGCGCGCTGGTGAAGTCGGCGCGCGCGCCGATGCGGGCAACCGCCTGCGCGCTCGGCCCCGCCGCCGAGCTCAAGGAGCGGCTGACCATGATCGTCCGTCTGTCACGGTCCGCCCGCAGCGGGCGGACCGGCCTGGCGCTGGCCGGCGCGGTCATCCTGTCGGGTCTTGCGCTGACCGCGTCGGGCGGGATCGCCGCGACCACGCCGATCACGGCGTTGCGCCCCACGCCCACCGCGCTCGCGATGCTGGCCCCGGCCGCGCCGGAAGCCCCACGGCCGCCCGAAGCAGCGCAAGCGCCCGCCGCTCCCGAAGAGCCCGAGGCTCCCGACGCGTGGAGCGCGGAGGATGCCGCCG
>NZ_JBMDXG010000184.1:0-6411 GCF_048594985.1 Sphingomonas sp.
CCGGTCGCCTACCTGAAGAAGGAGATCGGCGGCGCGCACGGCGCGCTCGTCACCGCGGTCTCCCCGAAGGCGTTCGAACAGGCCATCGGCATGGTGCGCCGTGGCGGCACGGTGTCGCTCAACGGCCTGCCCCCCGGCGACTTCCCGCTCGACATCTTCGGCCTCGTCCTCAACGGCATCACGGTGCGCGGGTCGATCGTCGGCACGCGGCTCGACCTGCAGGAATCGCTCGATTTCGCCGCCGACGGCAAGGTCAGGGCGACGATCGAGACCGCGCGGCTGGACGACATCAACGCGGTGTTCGACCGCATGCACAAGGGCCAGATCGAAGGGCGCGTGGTCCTCGACATGGCGGCGTAGGGCGCGCGCGATCGGGCGGCGGCGCGCCGCCCGGTCAGCCCGCTTTGTCGTAGGTCAGCATCTCGCCGATCTTGGCGGACAGGCGCTCAATCTGGAACGGCTTGGTGATCATCGCCATGTTCGTGCCGAGGAAGCCCGATCGCAGCGTCGCATTCTCGGCATAGCCGGTGACGAACAGGATCGGCAGGTCGGGCATGTGCGTGCGTGCGATGTCGGCAAGCTGACGGCCGTTCATGCCGGGCAGCCCGACGTCGGAGATCATCAGGTCGAACCGATCGGTCCGTTCGAGCAGCGCGATCGCGGCCTCGGGCTCGGCCGCCTCGGCGACGACATAGCCCAGTTCCTCCAGCACCTCGCGGATCAGCAGCCGCACCGACGCGTCGTCCTCGACCAGCAGCACGGTCTGGCCGCTGCCTTCATGCGCCGGAGCGGTGGGTTCGGCCGGTTCGGTGGGGGCGTATCCCTCGGCCACGGGCAGATGGATCGACACCGATGTTCCGACGCCCGGGGTCGAATGGATCCGCACCTGCCCGTTCGATTGCTGCGCAAACCCGTAGACCATCGACAGGCCGAGACCCGTCCCCTGCCCGATCGGCTTGGTCGTGTAGAACGGTTCGACCGCCTTCTCGATCGTCTCGGCATCCATGCCCGTGCCGGTATCCGACACCGTGACCGCGACATAATGTCCCGCCGGGAGGCTCGGCCCGCGCGTGGCATCATCGTCCGCCAGTTCGACAAGGTTCGTTTCGATCGTCAGCGTGCCCCCCACGGGCATCGCATCGCGCGCGTTGATCGCGAGATTGAGGATCGCGTTCTCAAGCTGGTTGGCGTCGACCATCGCGGCCGGAACGCCGTCGCCGGGAAGGATCGCAACGTCGATCTGCTCGCTCATCGTCCGGTCCAGCAGGTCGCCGAGCGACTGGACCAAAGCGCCGACGTCGGTCGGGCGGCTGTCGAGCGACTGGCGGCGCGAAAAAGCGAGCAGCCGCGCGGTGAGCGACGCCGCGCGCTGCGCCGAGGTCGAGGCCGCATCCATGAACCGGTCGAGATCGTCGATGCGGTTCGACGCGATCCGCCGCTTCATGATGTCGATCGCGCCGATGATGCCGGTCAGCATGTTGTTGAAGTCGTGCGCGATGCCGCCGGTCAGCTGGCCGACCGCCTCCATCTTCTGCGACTGGCGCAGCGCCGCCTCGGCGCGCTCACGCTCGTCCACCTCCGCCTTCAGCCGCGCAAGCGCATCCTCCAACTCGGCGGTCCGCTCGCCGACCTGGGCCTCGAATTTCTGCGCGGCATAAGCCAACGCTTCCTGTGTGCGCTTCTGCTCGTCGATGTCGACGACCACCGAGATCGAACCGATGATCTGACCGTGGGCATCGGTCAGCGGGACGCCGCTGACCCGCGTCCAGATGGCGGCGCCGTCGTCGGGATGATAAAGGAATTCGACGCCTTCAACCGTCTCCCCCCGCAACGTACGCACCGATACGAACCGGTCGCGCCGGATCCGCTCCCCGTTTTCGTCATAGCCGACCCACCGTTCTTCGCCGTCCTCCAGCCGCGATGGGATTTCGCCCGTGGGCTGAAAGCGCCGGAAGGCCGGGTTGGACAGCAATGTGCCGCCATCCGGGCCAACGAAGGCGACGCCCACCGGTAGGTGGTCGAGCAGGGTCGCAAGGCGCGCCTTTTCCGCATCCAGCTCGGTAATGCGGTCGCGTATCTCAATCTGCTTCTGGCGGCTGCGCATCGCCGAATCGATCGCGCTGATCAGCGATTCCGCGCTGAGCGGCCGTTCGAGCAGGACGACGTTGATCGCGCTCTGGGGCAGGCGGCGGCGGATTGCCGCACTGCTGGCTTCGCGCCCGGCACGGCGCCCGGCCAGCAGGATGAACGGCACGTCGGACCAGGCGGGCTGTGCCGCCAGCGCGCGGTCAAGCGGCGTGAGTTCCGCGACCAGCGCCTCCTCGGTTACCAGGATCGCGCCGATATCGTCCCCGATCTGTCCCGCGATGTCGGCGATCGAGGGGCACGTCGTGGCCGCATAGCCATGGCGGGAGAGCAGATCGTGCATGCTTTGCGCATCGCGCCCGTATGGCGCCGCGATCAGGACGCGATAGCCTTCCGGCGCGCTTCTATGCACGGGGACCGCGATCCTCCAGAAGCGGTGCGGTCGATCCGGTATATTGCGGCGTTCCGCTCAGGATGCCGTGAAAGTCGGACAGAGGCTCGCCGACGCGCACGCCGTGCGCATCGATACGCAGCTCGCGGATGGAATCCTCGTGCGGTCCGCTGCGGTTCTTCACAATCGAAATCGCCTTGCGAAGGCGTCCCTCGGCTTCGAAGAAGCGGAGCAGGATGACAACGTCGGCGATGTACGACACGTTCAGCCCCTCCGTCGCCATTGTCCCGAAGAAGCCCTGTTGCGGGTTGACCAGGAACGTCGCGACTCCGGCCTGACTGAGATATGACAGCAGTTCATGCAACTGGAGTACCAATTGCTGCTCCTGCGGCATGGCGGACATATAGCCGTTCAGACTATCGATCAGGACGATCCGCGCGCCGTTTTGCTCGACCTCCTCGCGCACTGTCGCGGTGAACTGGCCGGGTGCGATCTCGGCAGGGTCAATCTGGCGGATCACCATCAGGCCATCGTCGATCAGCTTCTGCAGATCGATCCCGAACGCGCGCGCGCGCACCATCAGCGTGCCGACCCGCTCATCGAATTCGTAGATGACGCATTTCTCGCCCCGGCGACAGGCCGCCGCGAGATATTGGAGCGCGAGCGTCGTCTTGCCGGCCCCCGCTGGACCGGTCAGCAATGTGCACGTCCCGCGCGCGGGGCCTCCATGCAGCAGCTCGTCCAACGCGGGAACATCGCTCGTGATCGGCTCGCCGATGAAAGGGGTGTGATGCTCCGCCGCGATCAGCCGCGGGAAGATGTCGAGCCCGCCCTTGCGCAGGACGAAATCGTGGTAGCCCGCCACGAAGTCGATGCCGCGTAATTTCTGCACCTGCATCCGCCGTCGTGCCGCGCCGAAGTCTAGGGTGAGCCGCTCGAGCGTGATGACGCCATGACATAGGCTATGGAGGTGCGTGTCGCGCTCTCCGCTGCTCGCCGTATGATCGTCGACCATGACCACCGTGGTGTTCAGCCCGGCGAAAAATTGCTTCAGCGCCAGGATGTGACGGCGATAGCGTAGCGGGTCCTGCGCCAGCAGCCGCATTTCGGACAGGCTGTCGAACACCACCCGGCGCGGCGACACCCGCGCGACCTCATCCTTGATGAGCTGGATCATGCCGCCCAGCTCGATCTCCCAGCTGTGGAGGATCGACTGGTCGCGCCCCGCCCCCAGACTGTCGTCGGCCGACGCGAGTTCGAACAGCGCGATCCCGTCCAGATCCCAGCCGTGCGACTCCGCGACGACCTTCAGTTCCTCGCTCGTCTCCGACAGCGTGATGTAGAGCGTCTTCTCGCCCCGCGCGCGACCCTCCAGCAGGAACTGGAGCGACAAGGTCGTCTTGCCCGATCCGGGCTCCCCTTCGATCAGGTAAAGCCGGTTTGGCGGCAGCCCGCCGCGCAGCACCTGGTCCAGACCGGGGTTGCCGGTGGAAATCCTCGCCGAACCGTCACTCATTGAAGAAGCGCCTTTCCGTCCGCCGAGAGAACACAGACGGGCCCGCATCCGCATCACATCCCGGCGATCGATGCCCAGCTTTACGGGGAAATGGGGGCGGCACAATGACCAGATCGAATGGCGGCCATCGCAAGGTCTACCCGCGCCGCGCGGCCTCGGCCATCTCGCGATTGCGCAGGATCGCGGCGGTCAGCGTGTCGCGCAGCAACGGGACGAGCCCGTTATCCTGATCCAGCACGTCGAGGCCGCGCCGCGTACTGCCGCCGGGGCTCGCCACGCGCTCGGCCAGCTCGTGCGGGCTTTCGTCCTCGCCCGCCGCCAGCGCGGCCGATCCCTCGACGGTCGCCAGCGCCAGCCGCGCCGCCTGGTCGGCCGCCAGCCCCGCATCGGCGCCCGCTTGAGCCAGCGCATCGATGAAGCGGAACAGGAAGGCCGGCCCCGATCCGCTCAGCGCGGTGACGATGTCGAACCGTTCCTCGTCGACCCATTCGACCAGCCCGAGCGATCCGAACGTCCGCGCGATCCGCTCGCGGGCATGCGCGTCGCCGCCCTCCGCCGCCAGCGCGACCACGCCCCGGCCGATCGCGACCGGCGTGTTGGGCATCGCGCGGATGATCTGCGCGGGCGCCGCGAAGCGCGCGCGCAACGTCTCCAGCTCGACGCCCGCCAGGATCGACACGAGCACCGTCTCCGGTGCGAGCAGCGGCGCAAGCCAGGGGGCGACGAGGTCGATCATGTGCGGCTTGACGCCCAGCACGACCAGCGCCGGCACCGCGCCGTCGGGCGGCGGCGCGGTCAGCACCGTCACGCCGTCCGCGAACGGCGCCTCCGACTTGCGGATGATCGTGACCCGCGCGGGATCCAGCCCGACCGCCAGCCACCGCCGCAGGATCGCGCCGGCCATGTTGCCGCAGCCGATGAACCACACCGGCCCCTCGATCGGAAAGTCGCTCACGCTTCGCCGTGCGTCTCGATCAGCGCGGCGGCGATCGCCTCGCTCGGCGACTTGCCGCCCCACAGCACGAACTGGAACACGGGGTAGAAACGCTCGCATTCGTCGACCGCGGCCTCGATCAGCGTGCCCGCCTGGTCGATCGTCAGCGCTGCCTCGCTCGATCCGTCGAGCAAGGCGGCGTGGCGGAACAGCAGAATGCCGTTCGACGACCACAGTTCGAAATGGCCGATCCACAATTGCTCGTTGACCAGCCCGATCGTCTCGTAGACCGCCGGACGCTTGTCGCTCGCGACACGGATATCGGGCAGTGCCAGGAATTGCAGCACGCGGTCCGCCTCGCGCCACACGCCGCGCAGTTCATACTGCGCCCAGCTTCCCGGCACGGTCGCGACGATCTCCTCGTCGCCCAGCCGCTCGAACGACCAGTTGCGCGCCTCGAAATAGCTTTCCAGCGTGTCGATCGGCGCGTCGTCGTCGCGCTCGCCCTCAAACTCGTCGGCGATCATCGCACTCTCCTCGCATGCCGCCACGCTAGCGGGTGCGGCGCACAACGAAAAGCCGCGCCGCCACGCCATGGTGACAAAGCTGTGGATAGATGGAGTGGTTCCTGTGGGTAGTAAGGCAGTGGGTATTCGTGGCAGCTGCACGACGGGACTTGGCAATTTCAGCGCTTGGCATGACGCCGTGCGATCTGGACGATCAGGCAAGCATTCGGGACCATCGGGCATTCGGGATCGGCGCCGGCCGCTTATTTCTGGAGCCACACGCAAAAAAAGGACCTGCGATGCAGACGCGCAAACTTGGACGTAACGGGCCGGAAGTATCGGCCATGGGCTATGGCGCCATGGGGTTCCATATGGCCTACGGCTCCGCCGACACCCAGGCCGGGTTCGACCTCGTCAAACGTGCCTACGATCTGGGCTTCACCTTCTTCGATACGGCCGAACTTTATGGCTGGGGCGAGAATGAGAAATTCCTCGGCGAGGCCGTCAGGGACTTCCGCGACGATATCGTCATCGCCACCAAATTCGGCCTCACGTTCGAGAATGGCGAATATGGGCTCAACAGCCGGCCCGATCATATCCGGCAAGTGACCGAGAACAGCCTGCGCTATCTCGGGGTCGGGCAGATCGACATTCTCTATCAGCATCGGGTCGACCCCGATGTCCCGATCGAGGATGTCGCCGGGACGGTCGGGGATCTGATCGCGGAGGGCAAGGTCAAGTATTTCGGCCTCAGCGAAGCCGGCTCGCAGACCATCAGGAAGGCCCACGCGGTCCAGCCGGTGACGGTGCTGCAGACCGAATATTCGGTCTTCGAACGCGAGGTGGAAGCCCTGCTTCCCACCACGCGAGAACTGGGCATCGGCTTCGTCGCTTATTCGCCGCTCGGCCGTGGTTTCCTGACCGGCGCGGTCAAGCCGTCCGCCGAATATGAGGAAGGCGACATGCGTCGCTTCGATCC
>NZ_JBMDXG010000185.1:0-5314 GCF_048594985.1 Sphingomonas sp.
CGGTTCCCTGTTCGACGATCGCGGTGCGGCTGGGGGCATAGATCAGTCCCAAAGAAATCGCGTCCTGTGCGCTCATCTTCCAGTCCACGACGCCGATGATCGCCTTCGCCACCTGCGCGATGATGGTCGATCCGCCCGCCGCGCCGATCGCGATCCGCACCTGCCCGTCGGGCCCGTAGACGATGGTCGGCGACATCGAGCTGCGCGGCCGCTTGCCGCCTTCGACCCGGTTGGCGACGAGCGCGCCGTCGCGTTCGGGCACGATGTCGAAATCGGTCAGTTCGTTGTTGAGGAAGATGCCGTCGAGCGTCAGCCCCGATCCGAACGGGCTTTCGATGGTCGACGTCACCTCCGCCACGTTGCCGCGGGCATCGGCGGCAGTCATCGACGAGGTGCCGGCGGGCTCGCTGACCGGCGCGCGCACCCGCGGCGGCGCGCCGGCGGGCGCGCCGGGCGCGATGCTGGCCATCGTCCGGTCGGGCGCGATCAGCGCCGAGCGCGCGGCGATATAATCGGGCGCGATCAGCCCCGCGAGCGGCACCCGCACATGTTCGGGATCGGCGACATAGGCGTCGCGATCGGCGTAAGCGAGGCGCTCGCTCTCCGCGATCAGATGCCACGCGACGGGCGAATCCCGGCCGAGCGCGGCCAGATCGAACCGTTCGAGCTGCTTCAGGATCATCAGCACCGCGATCCCGCCCGAGGACGGCGGCCCCATCCCGCACAGGCGATACACGCGATAGGTCGCGCAGACCGGCGGACGCTCGCGCGCGTCGTAGCTGGCTAGGTCGCCCTCGCTCATCCGCGACGGGTTGCGCGCCGCCTGGTTGACCGTCGTGACCAGCGCCTGAGCGATCGGGCCGACATAGAAGCTGTCGGGCCCGAGCCTGGCGATCCGTGCGAACAGGGCCGCCTGCGCGGGATTGCGCAGGATCGTGCCAACCGTCTTGGGCGTCCCGTCGGCGGCGTAGAAATGCGCGCGCGCCCAGCCGTCGACATGCCCGCCATAATTGCGCAGCGACTGATTGAGGCGCGGCGTGATCGCAAACCCGTTACGCGCCAGGCGGATGGCGGGTTGGAACAGCCGCGCCCAGCGCAGACGGCCGTGGCGCGCATGCGCGAGCGCCATCATCCGCAGATTGCCGGGCACGCCCACGCTCCGCCCGCCGGGGATCGCCGCGCGCCGGCTGAGCGGCTGGCCCGCCGCATCGTAGAACCAGCGCGGGTCGGCGGCGGCGGGCGCGGCCTCGCGCCCGTCGAAGCTGGTAACGGCGCGGGTGCGCGCGTCGTGATGGACCAGGAAGCCGCCCCCGCCGATCCCCGAACTCTGCGGTTCGACCACGTTGAGCGCGAGCATCATCGCGATCGCGGCATCGGTGGCGCTGCCGCCCGCCTTCAATATCTCCACCCCGGCGGCGGCGGCGCGCGGATCGGCGGCGCTGACTGCGCCGGCGGCCGGCGCGGCGCGTGCGGCAAGGGACTGACAGGAAAGGCTGGCGAGCAGCAGGGCAGACAGGAAGCGGCGGATCATCCCCGCCACGATAGACCCCCGCTCGCGCCCGGCAAGCGCCGGGCGGAAACAATCAGGCGTGGTTGCCCGGACGGGCGCGCGCCACCTGCATCCACAGCAGGGCGAAACAGAGCAGGCTGGCGATCGGCAGCGACAGGCCCAAAACCAGCGCGCCACGCGTCGTGTCGGCCACGAGCAGGCTCAGCGCGACGCCGGCCAGATAGTTGATGCCGAAGAACAGGAACATCCCGAACACGGCCGACAGGGCAAGAAGGCGATTCTCCATAGCATCTCTCCAGATGCCGTCCTGTGGTGGACGGTCATCGATCCGAACCGATGGCCGTACGGATACTCTGGTGGCCCTCAGTCTTGGTTAACGCCATCATGTCTTTTTCGATCCGGCGCGCAAGACCCGGACCATGGAAAATCAGCGCGGTATAAAGCTGGACCAGGCTCGCCCCCGCCTTGATCCGCGCATAGGCGTCCGCCCCGCTCGCGATCCCCCCCGCCGCGACCAGTGGCAGGGCACCGCCCGTCGCGCGGCGGAAGTCGCGCAGCCGTTCGAGCGCGAGGTCGCGCAAGGGCGCGCCCGACAGCCCGCCCGCCTCGTCCCGCGCGGCGCTGCGCAGCGGGGGACGGGAAATTGTCGTGTTGGACACGATCAGCGCGTCGATCCGCCGGTCGAGCGCCACGCGCGCGATCGCGTCGACATCCGCCGTCGCCAGATCGGGCGCGACCTTGAGGAAGATCGGCGGGCCGTCCGCGCCCCGCGCCTCGATCGCGCCCGCCAGCAGCTCGTCGAGCGCCGCCGCCTCCTGCAGCGTGCGCAGGCCCGGCGTATTGGGCGAGGAGATGTTGATCGTGAGGTAGGAGGCGACCGGCGCCATCGCGCGCACCCCCGCCGCATAATCGGCGATACGGTCGGCCGCGTCCTTGTTCGCGCCGACATTCACCCCGACGATGCCGGGCCGCCCCGCGCGGTGTGCAAGGCGCGCGCGCGCCGCCTCCTGCCCGCCATTGTTGAACCCCATGCGGTTGATGACCGCGCGGTCCTCGGGCAGGCGGAACAGGCGCGGACGCGGATTGCCCGCCTGCGGCAGCGGCGTGAGCGTGCCCACCTCGACGAAGCCGAAGCCGAGCGCGAGGAAGGCGTCGGGCGCCTCCGCATCCTTGTCGACCCCCGCCGCCAGCCCGACCGGCGAGGGGAAATCGAGGCCCGCCACGGTCACGCCCAGCGCGGGATCGTGCCGCGCCGGCCGCCCCGGCATATGCGTGAGCAGGTCGATCGTCAGGCGATGCGCGCGCTCGGCCTCCAGCGAGAAGAGGAGCGGGCGGACGAGGGGAAAGAGGCGCATGGCGCGGCTATGCCGGGCCGGGAGCCGTGCGTCACCATTATGGTGACATTCACCTTCGGTGGAATCTCTCGTGCTTGAACTTGTCATCGCGCCGTTGCGCTGGGCGCAATCATTTCTACCCCGTTCGCCCGAGCGAAGTCGAAGGGTGGGCCGCGATCACCGCCTTCGCGATCCACCCGTGCTTCGACTTCGCTCAGCACGAACGGAGGGAAGACGCCGCTAACTGCGCCGCGCCCCCGCTTGCACCCCGCCGCCGGCAGGCGCAGGGCGCGCGAATGCGCACCGTCTATCGTATTGCCGGGATGATCGCGGTCGCGCTGGGCGTGATCGGGATCTTCCTGCCGATCATGCCGACCGTGCCGTTCATGCTGCTCGCCGCTTTCTTCTTCGCCAAGAGCAATCCCGAATGGGAGGCGCGGCTGCTGGCCGATCCGCGCTTCGGCCCGCACGTCCGCGCCTGGCGCGAGCGCGGCGCGATCAGCCGGCGGGGCAAGGCGATGGGGCTGCTCGGCCTTGGCGGCAGCGCGGCGATCGGGCTGCTGGCGCTCGACGGGCATTGGCAATATGTGCCGCTCGGCATCGCTCTGGTCTGCGGAAGCTGGATCGCGACGCGCCCGACGGCTTGACCCACGCCGCCGCAGCCACCATCTGCAATTCGGAATGAATCAGTCTGATTAAACATGCGCCTGTCCAACCTCGCCGATTATGCCGTCGTAATGCTCGCCGCCGCCGCGCGCGATGCCGACGCGCGCCTCAACGCCACCTGCCTCGCCGAACGCACCGGCATCCCGTTGCCCACCGCGCAGAAGCTGGTCGGCCGGCTGGCGACGGCGGGGCTGCTCGTCTCCTCGCGCGGGGCCGGCGGCGGTTTCCGCCTGTCGCGCGTTCCGAGCGAGATCAGCCTGGCCGACATCGTCGAGGCGGTGGAGGGGCCGATCGCGCTGACCGCCTGCGTCGAGGCGGGACGGCATGATTGCGGGCTCGATCATCAATGCCAGGTCCGGCCGCATTGGGGCGTCGTCAACGACGCGATGCGCGGCGCGCTTGCGGGCGTGAGCCTCGCCAGTCTCGCCGCGTCTCCGGCCGCGCCGCAACAATCTGCGCCGCAGCCCGAGGGAGTCCCGGCATGACCGACGCGCCCGTGAAGAATGCCGAGGCGCATGCCGCGGTCGAGAAGGCCTATGAATGGGGCTTCACCAGCGACATCGAGCAGGAGTTCGCGCCCAAGGGCCTGAACGAGGATATCGTCCGCTTCATCTCGGCCAAGAAGGGCGAGCCGGAGTGGATGCTCGATTATCGGCTGAAGGCCTATCGCCACTGGCTGACGATGGAGAGCCCGGATTGGGCCAAGCTCGACATCCCGCCGATCGATTATCAGGACGCTTATTATTATGCGGCGCCCAAGGAAAAGCCCAAGCTCGGCTCGCTCGACGAGGTCGATCCCGAAATCCTGCGCGTCTACGAGAAGCTCGGCATCCCGATCGAGGAGCAAAAGGTGCTCGCGGGCGTAGAGGGCGGCCGCAAGGTGGCGGTGGACGCGGTGTTCGACAGCGTGTCGGTCGCGACCACCTTCCGCGCGGAGCTCGAACGCGCGGGCGTGATCTTCCGCTCGATCAGCGAGGCGTTGAAGGAATTTCCCGATCTCGTCCGCAAATGGCTCGGCAAGGTGGTGCCGATCCACGACAATTACTTCGCGGCGTTGAATGCGGCGGTCTTCTCCGACGGCACCTTCGTCTACGTGCCCGAAGGCGTGCGCTGCCCGATGGAGCTGTCGACCTATTTCCGGATCAACGCCGCCAATACCGGCCAGTTCGAACGGACTTTGATCGTCGCCGACAAGGGCGCCTACGTCTCCTATCTCGAAGGCTGCACCGCGCCGATGCGCGACGAGAACCAGCTCCACGCCGCCGTAGTCGAGCTGGTCGCGCTCGACGATGCCGAGATCAAATATTCGACCGTCCAGAACTGGTATCCGGGCGACGCGCAGGGGCGCGGCGGCATCTACAATTTCGTGACCAAGCGCGCTCTGTGCCAGGGCAAAAGGTCCAAGGTGTCGTGGACGCAGGTCGAAACCGGCAGCGCGATTACGTGGAAATATCCCTCCTGCGTGCTCGCGGGCGAGGACAGCGTCGGCGAATTCTATTCGGTCGCGGTCACCAATAACCACCAGCAGGCCGATACCGGCACGAAGATGATCCACCTCGGCCGCGGCAGCCGATCGACCATCGTGTCGAAGGGGATCAGCGCGGGCCGTTCGGACAACACCTATCGCGGCCTCGTCCGCGTCGGCCCGACGGCGGAGAATGTCCGCAACTTCACCCAGTGCGACAGCCTGCTCCTGGGCAGCGACTGCGGCGCGCACACCGTGCCCTATATCGAGGTGCGCAACCCGAGCGCGCAGATCGAGCATGAGGCGACCACCAGCAAGATCAGCGACGACCAGCTGTTC
>NZ_JBMDXG010000186.1:0-4057 GCF_048594985.1 Sphingomonas sp.
CGGTTCGGCCTGCCCTGCGTCGTCTACATGGGCGCGAAGGATGTGGAACGGCAGCAACCCAATGTCTTTCGCATGAAGCTGCTCGGCGCCGAGGTGGTGCCCGTGACGGCGGGCGCGCAGACGCTGAAGGACGCGCTGAACGAAGCGCTGCGCGACTGGGTCGCGAACGTGCACGACACGTTCTACCTGATCGGCACGGTCGCGGGGCCGCATCCTTATCCCGAACTGGTCCGTGACTTCCAGTCGGTGATCGGGATCGAGGCACGACGGCAGATCCTGGAGGCGGAGGGACGTCTGCCCGACCTGCTGGTTGCCGCCGTGGGCGGCGGATCGAACGCGATCGGGCTGTTCCACCCCTTCCTCGATGATGCCGATGTCGCGATGCTGGGGGTCGAGGCGGCAGGGCACGGGCTCGACACCGGCCAGCACGCCGCCACGCTCAACGGCGGTTCGCCGGGCGTGCTCCACGGCAACCGCACCTACCTTCTGCAGGACGAGGACGGACAGATCGCCGAGGCGCATTCGATCTCGGCGGGCCTCGATTATCCGGGCATCGGGCCCGAACATAGCTGGCTGCACGAGATCGGCCGGGTGAAGTATGAGGCGGCGACGGACCAGGAGGCGGTCGACGCGTTCCAGCTCTGCGCCAAGACCGAAGGCATCATCCCCGCGCTCGAATCCGCGCATGCGGTGGCGGCGGTCGTCCGCAAGGCACGGGACTATCGGCAGGATCAGATCGTCATCCTCAACCTGTCGGGGCGCGGCGACAAGGATATTCCGACGATCGCCGCCGGTCTGGGCGTGTCGCTGTGAGCCGACTGTCCGAAGCCTTTGCCAAGGCGCGGCCGGCGCTGGTGGCGTTCGTGACCGCCGGCGATCCGTCGCCCGCCGCAACGCCCGCCATCCTCGACGCGCTGGTTGAAGGCGGGGCGGACGTGATCGAGCTCGGCATGCCCTTCACCGATCCGATGGCGGACGGGCCCGCGATCCAGCGCGCCAATCTGCGCGCGCTGGCGGCGGGCACGAAGACGGCCGACATCTTCGCGATCGCGCGCGACTTCCGCACGCGGCATCCCGACATGCCGCTCGTCCTGATGGGCTATGCCAACCCGATGCTGCGACGGGGTGCGGCGTGGTTCGCCGAGGCCTGCGCCGAAGCCGGGGTCGATGGCGTGATCTGCGTCGACATTCCGTTCGAGGAGGATGCCGCGCTGGGCGCTGCGCTGCGCGAGCGCGGGGTCGCCCCGATCCGGCTGGCCACGCCGACGACCGACACCGCGCGCCTGCCCGCCGTGCTCGAAGGCGCGGGCGGCTTCCTCTATTACGTTTCGGTCGCTGGCATCACGGGGATGCAGGCGGCGGCCGCCGACAGCGTGGCGGCGGCGGTCGCGCGGCTGAAGGCGGCAACCGAGCTGCCGGTCGCGGTTGGCTTCGGCGTGCGCACGCCCGAACAGGCGGCGGCGGTGGCGCGCGTCGCCGACGGCGTGGTGGTGGGTTCGGCGATCGTCGACGCGATCGCGGTGGCGGACGAGGCGAAGCGCGATCCCGCGCCGGACGTTCTGGCCCTCGTCAAGGATTTGAGCGGCGCGGTTCACGCCGCGCGTGAGGAGTATGCGGCATGAGCTGGATCGATCGCGTCCGCAACGCGGTCCCCTTCCTCCAGAAGAAGGAGACCCCCGACAATCTCTGGCACAAATGCCCGAGCTGCGGGACGATGCTGTTTACGAAGGAATATGAGGACAACCAGTCGGTCTGTCCGAAATGCCAGCATCACGGGCGCATCGGGCCCGATGCGCGGTTCGACCTGCTGTTCGACAGCGGCATCTACACCCCACTGCCATCGCCGCAGGTGAGGGACGACCCGCTCAAGTTCCGCGATTCAAAGCGCTACGCCGACCGGATCAAGGCCGCTCGCGCCAAGACGGGAGAAAGCGACGCGCTGATCAACGCATCGGGCACGATCGAGGGTTTTCGCACGATCGTCGGCGTGCAGGATTTCGCGTTCATGGGCGGATCGATGGGGCTGGCGGTCGGCGCCGCCTTCGTCGCGGGCATCGAGGCGGCGATCGCGGAGAAATGCCCTTACATCATCTTCACGGCGGCGGGTGGCGCGCGGATGCAGGAAGGCATCCTGTCGCTGATGCAGATGCCCAAGACGACGGTCGCGATCCAGCGGCTGCGCGAAGCGGGGCTGCCCTATATCGTGGTGATGACCGATCCCACCACCGGCGGCGTCACGGCCAGCTATGCGATGCTGGGCGACGTGCAGCTTGCCGAGCCGGGCGCGCTGATCGGCTTTGCGGGGCAACGCGTGATCGAATCGACCATCCGTGAGAAGCTGCCAGAAGGCTTCCAGCGCGCCGAATATCTGCTGGATCATGGCATGCTCGATATGGTCGTCCACCGCCACAAGCTGCGCGCGGAACTGGCGCGGCTGATCGCCTACCTCTGCCCCGGCAAGCAGGCGGCGTGACCGCGGGCGCGGACGGGGCCGCGCGCGGGCGGCGCTGATGGCCGATCACGCGGTCTCCTCCGACCCCGCCGTGCAGGCGCAGCTCGACCGGCTCGCCACGCTTTCGCCGGGCGCGGACATCCTGGGGCTGGAGCGGATCACCGCCTTGCTCGACCGGCTGGGCAATCCGCACCGCGCGTTGCCGCCGGTGTTTCATGTCGCGGGCACGAACGGCAAGGGATCGACCTGCGCCTTCCTGCGCGCCGCGCTGGAAGCGGCAGGGCACCGCGCCCATGTTTACACGAGCCCGCATCTCGTCCGCTTCAACGAGCGGATCAGGGTGGCAGGGTCGCTGATCGACGACGCGCAGCTTGCCGCACTGCTGGCCGAGGTGCTCGATTCGGCCGGGGATATCGGCCCGAGCTTCTTCGAGGTCACCACCGCCGCCGCCTTCCTCGCTTTTGCGCGGACGCCGGCCGAGGTGTGTGTGATCGAGGTGGGTCTTGGCGGCCGGCTCGACGCGACCAACGTGATCGAACATCCCGCCATCTGCGGGATCGCGCAGCTCGGGCTGGACCACCAGCAGTTCCTGGGCGACCGGATCGAGCAGATTGCGGCCGAGAAGGCCGGGATCGCCAAGGACGGCGTGCCGCTGATCACCCTCCATTATCCGGCAACGCAGGCGAATGAGATCGGGCGCGTCGTGCGCGAGAAGGGCGCGCACTGGCTGGCCAAGGGCGGTACGTGGGATGCGACCGCCTACCGCGGGCGGCTGCACTACAAGGATGAATCGGGCGAGCTCGAACTGCCCCTGCCCCGCCTGCCGGGCGCGCATCAGGCGATGAATGCGGGGCTTGCGGTGGCGATGCTGCGGCACCAACAGGCGGTTGCCGTGCCGGCTACCGCCTACCGCGCGGCGATGGGTTGGGCCGAATGGCCGGCGCGGTTGCAGCGGCTGGCGGCGGGCCCGCTCGCCGCAACCCTGCCCGAGGGCAGCGAACTATGGCTCGACGGCGGGCATAATCCGGCGGCGGGGCGCGCGGTCGCCGAATTCTTCCGCGCGCGCCGCGCGCCCGGACAGCCATTCCGGATGGTGATCGGAATGCTCGCCAACAAGGACGTACGCGGTTTTCTCGAGCCCTTCGCCGGCAGCGGGCTCGTCCTCCACGCCGTGCCCGTTCCCGGCCACGCGCACCATGACGCGGCGGCCGTTGCGGCGGCGGCTGCCCCCTTGGGGCTGACCGTGACCGCCGCGTCGGACGCCCCCGCTGCACTCGACGCCATCGCGGCGGAGGGCATATCCGGAATCATCCTGATCGGTGGGTCGCTCTATCTCGCGGGCGCGGTACTGGCGGCGAACGGCACTCCGCCGGAATGAGCCGTTCATCCGACTAATTGCGATTGACTTGCAATAGCGCAGGTGGAACGATGGCGGCTCGACGATGGAGCGCCGCCCGATGAAGCACGACCAAAGTACGCAGACGATGCTGCTGCCGCACGCCGTCCCGGCCAGTCCGTATCGACGGCTGCTGCTGTTCGGCATCCGGCGGATGGCGGCCGGCGGGATCAACGATGCGCATGCGGCGCACGCTTTGTTTACCGGCT
>NZ_JBMDXG010000187.1:0-5735 GCF_048594985.1 Sphingomonas sp.
CCACTTCGGCGTCGGAACGCCGCAGTTGAAGCCGAAGCGGCCCGCGCACCGATTGACGGTGTCCAGCCCGATGACGGGGGTGAAGTTGTACTTGATCAGACGCGTGCCGTTGAACTGGAAGCTCAGGCGGGCATCGTTGGCAAACAGCTGGCCGATCGACGAGCTGTAACCGACGGTCACGTCGACACCCTCGGTCTTCAGGCCACCGCTGTTCGCATTGCGATCGCTGAACGTGTCGATCTCACCGAACGAATTACGAACGATGCGATTGCAATAGTCCTGATTGAACTGAACGAAGCAGAGATTGCCGATATTCGACGTCCCGACCGTATTGATATAATTATCGATCTTGATGTTGTAATAATCGGCAGTGGCGGAGAAACCCCGGAGGAACGTGGGCGTGACCACCGCGCCGACCGTAAAGGTCTTGGCGGTTTCTTCTCGCAGGTTCGGGTTACCGCCGATAAAGGTCAGCGGGTTGACATTGTTCGGATCCTGGATCGCCGGATCACCAATCCGCGCCACCGGCGCACCAGCAGCGTTGAACTGCGCGGTGCAGATGTCGCGAAGCGTGCCAGCGGCAGCCGCAGCCGCCGTTCCGCAGAAGTCGGCATTGCCGGCGAAGCTCACCGTGTTGCCGAGGAACAGCTCGTTGACGCTCGGCCCACGGATCGCGCGCTGATACTGACCACGGAAGGTGATGTCGGGAATCGGCGCAAGCTCGGCACCCGCCGACCAGGTGAAGACCTCACCCGGCGCGTTCGAATATTTCGTGTAACGCGCGGCGCCATTGACTTCGAGGCGGTTGACGAAAGTATCGCGCAGCAGCGGCACGTGGATTTCGGCGAAAGCCTCCTTCACGTTGTAGCCGCCCGCGGTCGCCTGACCGGGGTTGAAGCCGGCGACGTTGCCGCTCGCGAGGTAAGTATCGGGATCAACCCGGCCCTTTTCGGAACGATATTCGAGACCGGCCGCGATGCCAACGCCGCCCGCGCCGAGATCGAACAGGCTGTTGTTCGTCACGACGAAGCTGGCAACCTGCGTGGTATATTCCTCGAGGTTGGTCGCGCCCACCGAGATGTAGCTTGCTGCCTCGGGGCTCAGCTGGTTGAGGCCAAAGATATTCGCCGGGGCGCAGCCCGCCAGCCGAGCGGCTGCATCGGCGCAGACCAGATTGCCGTTGGCATCGAACGTCGTCGTGACGGCGTTGAGGAAGTTGCTGATGGCAACGTTGCCCAGCTGGCGCTGTGAATTCTTCGTACGCGAGTACGAATAATAGCCATCGTAGCTGAACCCCGCCCCGATATCGCCCCGCGCGCCAGCAACGACGCGGAATGCGTTCCGTTCGTCGAAATTGGCGCGAGGCCCGATTTGCGTCGTGCGGAAGGTGAAGTTCGAATTGACGTACCCGTCACCGTCCGTGTCGAGCGAGGTCAGCGCGGCCTGCAGCGCCGGATTAAAGAAGGGCGAGTTGGTCTGCAGGGCGATCTGGCCGACCACGCCGTCCCCATAAGGCGTGCCGTTGCTGATCGGGGTTGCAGCCAGCTGGTTGGTCACGCGGTTGTTGGCGAATTGCGCTTCCATGTACGGCTGGAAGGCGTCGCTGACCTCGTAATGCGCCATCGCCGAAACGAGGAAACGCTCTTGCGGAACCTGCAGATAGTTGATCGGCGAATAATTGTAACCATCGGCCGGCAGGTAGCACGAATTCTGCCCCGGCGCCGTGCCGAAGTCCTGAATGTCGCAGCCCAGGCCAGTCGCGGCGCCAAGACCGGCGACCTGGATACGACCCTGCGGAACCGAAGGCGAACCGCCGGCGGCGACCAGCTCGCCGTCGATGTCGTTGAGCGCGTTGCGCGCGAAGCTGCGCTCGCCGGCGAAGGTCGCCTTACGCTTGGTGTATTGCGCGAACATGGTCACGTTACCGCGACCGTCGTCGAAGTTCGTGCCGATCGTGCCGTTCAGATCCCAGACCTGCCCGTCGCCACGCCCGGTGACATTGTACTGGCTGTTGATCTCGATGCCGGAGAAATCACGCTTCAGGATGAAGTTGACCACGCCCGAGATTGCGTCCGAACCGTAAACGGCCGACTGGCCGCCCGTCACCACGTCGACGCGCTGGATCAGCGCGGACGGAATGGTGTTCAAGTCGACGATCTGGTTGACGTCGTACGACATGTAGCGACGGCCATCGACCAGCACGAGCGTGCGCTGCGAGCCAAGGCCACGCAGGTTGACCGTGGCGACGCCGCCGCCGGGGTTGTTCGAGGTCGACGAGGTCGTCGGGGTGACCTGCGGAAGATCGTTCAGCACGTTTTCGACGTTGGCTGAGCCGGGGCGCAGCGCGATCTGCTCCTGACCCACCACGGTAACCGGGCTGGTGCCCTCCAGATTCGGGCGCGCGATGCGCGAACCGGTGACGACGACGTCCTGCCCTTCGGCAACGTCGGGAGAAGCGCTGGGCGGCGCGCCCTGCGCCAAGGCCTGGCCCGACAGCAGGAGGCCGGCGAGAAGCGTCACGCTCCCCAGAGCGGAACGCCCGAGAAGATGGTGGGTTCTGGTCACGATTCAAATCCCCTTGTCTGAAACCGGCCCCATGATACCGGTCCCGTGCGATCGCGGCGCTTTTCGCGTCACGACGATTGTGGGGACATGCCTGATGCTGCACCGCACTGTAAAGCTGACGTTCATGTCCGGGAAATGGTACGCGCAACAGTGTAGCGAAACCGCAACAGTTTTGCCTCAGAGGCGGAAATTGCCTTCGGGAAAGACCTTGATCTCAAGCGCTTGTGCGCTCGCGCTGATGAGCCTGCCAATGACGCCGGCGGCCGCTCGTGACGAGGATAGGGTCGGTGCGGCGCTGGCTCCGCTGCTCGAATGCCGCAAGCTGACGGACGCAACCGCAAGGCTCGGATGCTTCGATGCCCAGGCTGCCGTGCTGGACGCCGCGACGAGCAAGCATGAGGTCGTCGTGATCGATGCAGCAGAGGCGCGGCGGGTCAAACGCTCGCTGTTCGGGTTCAACGTGCCCGATCTTAACCTCCTTGGCGGCAAGCGCGAGACCGCAGGCTCTGAACAGCGCGAGGAGGAGACCGAGCTGCGCGCGACGATCGCGCGGGCGTCCCAACGTGGGAATGGGCGCTGGGTCTTCGTTTTGGACGACGGGGCGACGTGGGTTCAGGTCGACTCGATCCAGTTCCGGGCCGATCCCAAGCCTGGCGACGCGATCCGGATCCGCAAGGCCGCGATGGGCAGCTACCTCGCCAACGTCAACAAACAGCTGGCGGTCCGCGTGCAGCGCGAGAACCGCTGACAGCGCGTCATCCTCCCGCCGCGCGTACGACCCTGCGTTCCATTTCCGTGAGGAATGGGTTCCAGCAATCGAAGATCAGGATGGCGCGCGGTCGATCGCTGTCGTTCCACGCCTCATGCTCGATCGTGTCGTCGAACACCCATGCCTGCCCTTCCCGCCATTCGCGGACCTCGCCGCCGACCCGAAATGCGCACTGCCCCGGCACGATCAGCGGCAGATGGACGGTTCCGCGAATGTTGGTCGATCCCGTATGGGGTGGAATGCGCGTATGTGGGTCGAGGATCGAAAACATGGCGGTCGGCCCCTTGCCGGGCACGTCGAGCAGCGGCAGCCGATCCAGCAGCGCCGCCGTCTCCGGGCACCGCGCCATATTCGCATCATGGCGGACGCCGTCGCGCCATAGGAAATAGGCCCCCCAACGGGGCGAATGATTGAGCTCGGCCCACTGATTGACGGGAGCCCCGGCGGGATAGGCGACGTAGGGTTGCGGCGCTTCGCCTGTATCGTGCCACAGGGCCAACAGCTCCGCGCGGATCCGATCCGTATGGGCTTCGAGTTCGGCGAGCCAGGGGAAGAGCGCTTCGTCGAAATATTCCCATGCCGGCAGGAACGGGAAATGCCCCGCGACAGGCTGCGGAGCGTAGATTTTGCGACGGCCGGTGAGTTGGTCGGCGTAGGCGCGCGCGCGCCGAAAGTCCTCCCCTTCATGCGCTAGGTAGATCGGATCGAGCGCAACCTGCAACTGCTTGGCCCGCTCCGCTGCGTCGCGGTCCGCTGCCTCGCGGGCGCGGGCGTGGGCCGGTCGGGCCTCGGGCGGCAATTTGTCCGCATCCGGATAGGCCGCGAGGAGGTTGCGATACACCTTGACCGCGTCCTCCGGCCGGCCGGACTGTTCGAGCGCCGCCGCTTTCGCGAACAGGGCGGGGAGGCTGTAAGCGTCGATCGCCAGCGCCCGGTCGAGCGCGGTGATCTCCTCGGCAGCCTGACCCAGACGGCGGTGCGCGTCCGCGACGTTCAACCATAATGGCAGCGCCCGCGGGTCCGCAGCCGTCGCGCGTGTAAAAGCGGCGAGAGCGTCGCCCGGCCGACCGAGCGCCAGACAGCTCAGGCCCAGCTGATTGAGCGCGCGCGGATCGGGGCGTGGGTCCGCCAATGCGCCCTGCAGCAAGCGGACCGCCTCCTCGGGTCTGCCGCTCCGGTGCGCCTCACCGGCACGAGCCAGCGCGGCTTCGGGCGACGTCATAGTCATGGCGTGCCGCCCCCCGGCATCTGCCCGACCAGACTCATCGGATCGATCCGCACGCCGTTCCAGGTCATGCCCCAATGCAGATGCGGCCCGGTCGCGCGGCCGGTCATGCCGATCGTGCCGACCGGCTGGCCCTGGCGGATACGGTCGCCCGTTCTCACCTGGATGCGCTGCAGGTGCATCATCGCGCTCACCAGACCGAAGCCATGGTCAATCATTACGAGATTGCCCTCGAGACTGAAGGGACGGTCGGTCGCGAGGACGATCACGCCGTCGGCCGGCGAGAGAGCGGGTGTGCCAGTAATGTCCTTCGCGCCCACCGCCTTCGCGATGTCGAGCCCGCCATGATAGGCGCCGCGCTGCCCCCCGGCATAGATGCGCTGCGATCCGAACAGCGTGCTGATCCGCCCGTAAGCAGGCCAGCGGAAGCGCTGGCGCCAGCCGTCGCTGTCGGCGTTCACCGCGCGCGCGCCCTCGATCTGGCGCAATTCCTCGGCGCGGATGCGCTGATACGTGGGGCTGGGCGTGGTGCCGCGCTGGAGTGTCGGCAGCTCGGAAATGTCCCAGGCGTGCGGCGCGACGGTCAGCGGCAGGCGCAGCAGGCGGCCGTCCTGCATCCGCGCCTCGATCAGCGCGGCGGGCCCGCTGTCGCGGTCGAAGCCGATGATGAAGCGTCCATCCGTCGCGAACCGCACCGGCTTGCCGTCGAGCAACAGCAGGGCGGTGCCGATCGGCGCCGTGCCCTCGACCAGCGCGCCCTGCTCGGGACGGCCGTGCAGCTTGAACATGTCGGCCGGGACGATCTGCGGCGGCGGCGGTGCGACCGGCAGCCCGACCGGGGGCGGCGGCGTGGCCGGCCCGGGCGGCGCGGCGCGCGGAATGCAGGCGGTGGCGGCAAGCAGCAAGACCGGCGCAAGCAGCGACCTCAAGCGCGCTGCTCCGCTTCGGTCGCGAGCGCGGCGGTCGAGTAAGGCTCCTGCCGTCCGACGCTCCAGTAACGCAGATCCTCAATCGCGATCGGCACACCCGACCGGGCACAGACGACGTGATCGCCCGGCACCAGCACGCGGAAGCCATTGGCGAGGTAGTGGAGCTTGGCGGGGCGACCCTGCGCCATCAGCATGATCTTTCGTGACCTTTCGAACGTCAGAGCAATGTCGGCTGCTCGGGTTTGGG
>NZ_JBMDXG010000188.1:0-2303 GCF_048594985.1 Sphingomonas sp.
CCGCCGCCTGCGCGCGGAGGCGGCGGGGCCCGCGCCGGCGGGCCTGGATCTTTCGGTTCCCGACACGCATCGCGTGGCGGCGCTGCTCGACGCGGGGTCGCACCCCGATTTCCGCCTGCTCGAACGGCTCACCAAGTCTTCGTCCGACGATCTGGCGCGGTCGATCACGGTCGATCAGGTGCGCGGGCTCCAGCCCTTGTTCGCGACGACGCCGAGCCTTTCGGGTCGGCGCGTGATCGTGATCGACGCGATCGACGATATGGAGCGGAGCGCCGCCAACGCGCTCCTCAAGAATCTGGAGGAACCTCCGGCAGGTACGGTCTTCCTGCTGGTCAGCCATGCGCCGGGCCGACTGTTGCCGACGATCCGGTCCCGCTGCCGGCTGCTCCGCTTCGAACAGCTCGACGCCGAACAGACCGCGGTCGCGCTTCGCCGCGCCTTGCCCGATGCCGAGGCGACGGAGATCGAGGCGCTGGTCGCGGTCGCGGACGGCGCGCCGGGCGAGGCATTGCGCTTTGCGGGCCTCGACATATCCGGGCTGGACGCGGCGATCGACAAGCTTGCGGTGCACGGCGACCCGTCCAACGCATTGCGCGCCGCGCTCGGCCGCACGCTGTCGCTGAAGGCTGCGCAACCACGCTATGAGGCGTTCCTGGAACGTGCGCCGTCGCGGATCGCGGCGGAGGCGCGCCGTGCGCCGCCGCCCTTGCTGGCGGAGCGGGTGGCGTTGTGGCGGCAGGCGCGCGACATTGCGGACCGGGCCGTCCGGCAATCGGCCGATCCACAGACGACGGTGTTCGAGATCGCCGGGCTCTTAGCGAAGCTTGCCCCGGTGGAGCGCGCCGCTAAAGGCTGAGGCCTATGGCCGACCCTTTCTACATCACCACCGCGATCAGTTACCCCAATGGCCGGCCGCATATCGGCCATGCTTATGAAGCGATCGCCACCGACGCGATCGCGCGCTTCCGCCGGATGCAGGGGCGCGATGTGTTCTTCATGACCGGCACGGACGAACATGGGCTGAAGATGGCGCAGAAGGCGCGCGATCTGGGCATGACCCCGCGGGCGCTTGCCGACGAAATGTCTGGGCATTTCCGTGCGATGGGCGATGCGCTGAACATCTCGTTCGATCGGTTCATCCGGACGACCGAGCCGGATCATTATGCCGCCAGCCAGTCGTTGTGGCGCGCCATGCAGTCCAATGGCGACATCTATCTCGGCCGCTACGAAGGCTGGTACTCGATCCGCGACGAGGCTTTTTATGGCGAGGAGGAACTGGTCGAGGGGGAAGGGGGGACCAAACTCTCGCCCCAGGGCACGCCGGTCGAATGGACCGTTGAGGAAAGCTGGTTCTTCCGCCTGTCGGCCTATGCCGATCGTCTGCTCGCCTTCTACGAAGCCAATCCCGACTTCATCCGGCCGGAGGGGCGGCGGAACGAGGTGGTGAGCTTCGTGAAGGGCGGCCTGTCCGACCTGTCGATTTCGCGCACCAGTTTCGATTGGGGCGTGCCGGTGCCCGACAGCCCCGGCCACGTCATGTACGTCTGGGTCGATGCGCTCACCAACTATCTCACCGGCGCGGGTTATCCTGGTGAAACAAAGCGTTGGCCGGCCGACCTGCATGTGATCGGCAAGGACATCGTCCGCTTTCACGCAGTCTACTGGCCCGCATTCCTGATGTCGGCGGGGCTCGACCTGCCAAAACAGGTGTTCGGGCATGGCTTCCTGCTCAACCGGGGCGAGAAGATGTCGAAGTCGGTCGGCAACGTGGTCGACCCGATCGAGATGGCAAACCTCTACGGGGTCGATCAGTTGCGTTACTTCCTGCTGCGCGAAGTCAGTTTCGGGCAGGATGGCAGCTACAGCCACGAGGCGATCGTCACCCGCTGCAATGCCGATCTTGCCAACGGGCTCGGCAACCTTGCCCAGCGCTGCCTGTCGATCATCGCCAAGAATGGCGGCGGGATCGTGCCAGCCCCGGGCCCAGCGCAGGATCAGCTCGGCCTCGGGCAGTTGCTGACGCGGATCGAGGATGCGCTGGACGATCTTGCGCTCAATCGCGCGTTGGAGATCGTGTGGGATGGGGTGGCGCTCGCCAACCGCTATTTCGCCGACATGGCGCCCTGGTCGCTGCGCAAGGAGGATCCCGCAATGGCCGATGGCGTCCTCTATTGGACGGCGGAGGCGGTGCGCCAGCTCGCCATCCTCGCGCGCTGGGCGATCCCGGCGAGCGCGGACGCATTGCTCGACCTGCTCGCCCAGCCCGGCGACACGCGCGATTTCACCGCGCTCAACACCCCGCT
>NZ_JBMDXG010000189.1:0-2788 GCF_048594985.1 Sphingomonas sp.
AGACCGTCGGTACTCGATGCATATCGTTCACCACCCCGGCTACGTCGCTCCTGGTGCTCCCGGGACGGGTATGCGCTTTGATAAATATGGGCTCGTGATGGAGGCTTTGCGGGAGACCGGCCGGCCCCTCGTTCTTCATCAGCCCGAGGCTATGCCGAGGCAGTGGATCGAAGCGGTTCACGCTTCCGAATATGTCGAGGAAGTCTTCAGCCTGAGCGTCCCCGCGGATAAGGAGCGGCGCATCGGGTTCCCGATCACCCAACAAACGTCGCTTCGCGCGCAATTGTCATCTGGGGGAACCTGGCTCGCGGCGCGCCTTGCTCGCACGCACGGCTTTGCCGGCAATGCGGCTGGCGGCAGCCATCACGCGCTCTTCGATACTGGCGCGGGATACTGCGTCTTCAACGACCTCGTTATTGCCGCGAACCGGCTGATCACCGAGCGCGAAGTGTCACGGCTGCTCATTCTGGATCTTGACGTTCACCAAGGCGACGGCACGGCAAGTCTCACCGCTGGCCGAGACGATATTTTCACGCTCTCAATTCATGCGGAGCGAAACTTCCCGGTTCGGAAAGTCCGCTCTTCACTGGACATACCGTTGCCCGATGCCACGGGCGACCAGGGCTATCTGACGGTGCTACGTGAGACGCTGCCGCAGGTTGTTGACGAATTCATGCCCGAGCTCATCCTTTATCAGGCTGGAGTTGACCCGCATATCGACGACCGGCTTGGTCGGCTGGCTCTTACGGACGAGGGCCTGATCTCCCGCGACCGGTTTGTCGCTCAACTGGCAAAGTCCCGCGCCATCCCGCTGGCCAGCACACTCGGTGGAGGTTACGGCTCCGATCGCATGGCGGTTGCCCGACGCCATGCGCGCTCGATCATCTCGATGGCTGAGATATTTGACAGCGCGCGGGCAGGCTGAGCCACACGGGCGGCCCCGTCAACACAGTGAGGCAAACCGGCTGTTTGAAAATGAGAACAAATGTGATACAAAGTGAAAATATGTTCCTCAAGCTCCTGCGACTGAAACCCATTCACCAGCCCCCCGCCCATACCCTTCGCACCTGTCAACTTTGTCAACTTCGCCCTCCCATGACCGCCCCGTTCGGCCCCCCATTTCCCGTACACGCCCCCGTCCCGCACTCGACTTACCCGGCGGTCCGGGGCTAGAGGGCGCGGCACAGGTTGCGGACAGAGGATGCGATGAAGATACTCGTCCCCGTCAAGCGGGTGATCGACTATAACGTGAAGCCGCGGGTGAAGCTCGACGGCTCGGGCGTGGAGCTCGCCAACGTCAAGATGTCGATGAACCCCTTCGACGAGATCGCGGTCGAGGAAGCGATCCGCCTGAAGGAAAAGGGCGCCGCGACCGAGATCGTCGCCGTCTCCGTCGGGCCGGCCAAGGCGCAGGACACGCTCCGCACCGCGCTCGCCATGGGCGCCGATCGCGCCATCCTGATCCAGTCGGATCAGGAGGTCGAGCCGCTCGCCGTCGCCAAGCTGCTGAAGGCGGTGATGGACGCGGAGCAGCCGGGCCTCGTTCTGCTCGGCAAGCAGGCGATCGACGACGATTGCAACCAGACCGGGCAGATGCTGGCCGCGCTCGCCGGCCGGCCGCAGGGCACCTTCGCGTCGAAGGTCGAGCTTGCGGGCGACCGCGTCGACGTGACGCGCGAGGTCGATGGCGGGCTCGAGACGATCAGCCTTGCGCTGCCCGCGATCGTCACCGCCGACCTGCGCCTCAACGAGCCGCGCTACGCCTCGCTGCCCAACATCATGAAGGCCAAGAGCAAGCCGCTCGCGCAGAAGACGCCCGCCGATTACGGCGTCGACGTCGCCCCGCGCCTCCAGACGCTCAAGGTCGAGGAGCCGGCCAAGCGGCAGGCGGGCATCAAGCTCGACTCGGTCGACGCGCTGGTCGGCAAGCTCAAGGATCTGGGAGTCGTCGCATGACCGTGCTGGTGTTGATCGAGCATGGCGCGGGCGCGCCCAAGGACGCGACCCTGTCGACGCTCACCGCCGCCGCGAAGCTGGGCGAGGTCCATGCCCTCGTCGCGGGCGCGGGGGACGAGGCGCGCGCGGCGGCCGAGGCGACGGCTAGGGTCGCGGGCGTGGCCAAGGTGCTGTTTGCCGACGATCCCGCTTATGCGCAGATGCTGGCGGAAAACGTGGCGCCGCTCGTCGTCGGGCTGGCGGGCGATTATGACGCGCTGCTGTTCAACGCGACGTCGAACGGCAAGAATGTCGCGCCGCGCGTCGCCGCCCTGCTCGACGTGATGCAGGTGTCCGACGTGCTGTCGGTCGAGGGGCCGGACACGTTCACGCGGCCGATCTACGCCGGCAACGCGGTCGCGACGGTCAGGTCGACCGATGCGAAGATGGTGCTGACCGGGCGCGCGCCCGCCTTGCCCAAGGCGGCGGCCGAAGGCGGCGCCGCGCCGGTGGAAAGCGTGTCGGGCGCGGGCGATGCCGGCCTGTCCAGCTTCGTCGGGTGCGAGACCAGCGCGTCCGAGCGGCCCGAACTGACCAGCGCCAAGGTGGTCGTGTCGGGCGGACGCGCGCTCGGGTCGGAGGAGGAGTTCCACCGCCTGATCGATCCGCTGGCCGACAAGCTCCATGCCGCCGTCGGCGCCAGCCGCGCGGCGGTCGACGCGGGCTATGCGCCCAACGATTATCAGGTCGGCCAGACGGGCAAGATCGTCGCCCCCTCGGTCTATCGCGCGGGCGGGATTTCCGGCGCGATCCAGCATCTTGCGGGGATGAAGGATTCGGGCACGATCGTCGC
>NZ_JBMDXG010000019.1:0-9195 GCF_048594985.1 Sphingomonas sp.
CGGTCGCGGCGTCGAATACGTGAGCGTCGGCGGTAAGGCCGATCCGCGACGTGATCGCGCCGGGCCGGTAGCGGTCGTCGACCGCCGCCGTCCACAGCATAGTCCGCATCCCTCGCTCGCGGTAATTGAAGCTAGCCTGCAGGAGTTCGGTCGATTTGCCCGCATTCATCGAGGCGTAGTAGAAATAGAGCTTGGCCATGGCTCTGCTTAAGCCGGCTGTCTCGTCCTCGGAAAGTCCGGCCGTGGGAGAATGCGATGTCGATGACGGGAAAATGGCCGCTCCTGCTGTTCGCCCTGAGTGCGGTACCCGCCGCCGCGCAGGATGTCGGGCCCGCGCTCGATCCGGGTGCGATGGTCGGCTGGGCGGGCGGCGCGGCGGTGCAGGCCGACAATGAGCGTCGCGCCGGCACCAAGCCGGCCGCGCCGATGGGCGCGTCGGAAGCCGTCGCGCGGAAGGCGTGCGCGAACCGCTACGCGACCCGCGCCAAGCTGGGCCGCGACCATCCGACGACCAAGCGGCTCTTCGCCCTGTGCCGCAAGGCGGGCTATTACTGATCCTGTCGGGACGCGCTTGACCGCCAGCCGCCCCCGAGGGCACGGCCGGCCGGGACAGCGGCGAATGTGGACACTGGACGCGAGATGCAG
Organism: Sphingomonas sp.; assembly: GCF_048594985.1. Lineage (GTDB taxonomy): Bacteria > Pseudomonadota > Alphaproteobacteria > Sphingomonadales > Sphingomonadaceae > Sphingomonas_I. The sequence goes on from NZ_JBMDXG010000019.1 coordinate 646, forward strand.
AACGAAATCGACGAGGGCAGCGCGAGCGACGAGGCGGTTATGCTCGATCCGGGCTTCGCCGCGCGGTTCGAAGCCGCGCCGCGACCGGCATGCCAACTCTATCTGATCTCCCCGCCCGTGATCGAGGTGGGCTTCGCCGATCGGCTCGGCGCGGCGCTCGACGCGGGCCCGGTGGCGGCGTTCCAGCTGCGGCTGAAGGGCGTGAGCGAGCATGAGATCGCGCGGCTGGCCGAGCCGCTCCAGCGCCTCTGCGCGGACAGGGACGTGGCATTCATCGTCAACGACAGCGCGGGGCTGGCCAAGCGGCTCGGCGCGGACGGCGTGCATCTGGGGCAGGGCGACGGCGATCCGCGCGAGGCGCGGGCTCTGCTCGGGCCTGCCGCGCAGATCGGGGTGACGTGCCACGACAGCCGGCATCTGGCGATGGAGGCGGGGGAGGCGGGCGCCGACTATGTCGCGTTCGGGAGCTTCTATCCGACGACGACCAAGGAGGTGCGGCACCGGCCCGAGCCGTCGATCCTCGGCTGGTGGACCACCTTGTTCGAGCTGCCGTGCGTGGCCATCGGGGGCATCACGCCGGGCAATGCCGCGCCGCTGATCGAGGCGGGGGCGGACTTCCTGGCGGTGTGCGGATCGGTGTGGAACGATCCGGCGGGCGAGGCGGCGGCGGTGCGGGCCTTCGCGGCGGTGCTTCAAAGTTGACGAAAGTTTACGCCAAAGCGAACGGAGCGCGGATTTAATTCAATTAAATCAATGACTTAAAAAATCATTGATCGCTTTCGTCGCCATCGACCAGCGCCTGAACGCGGAGGCGGGGGAAGACGTCCTCGATCGGTTTGGTGTCGGGCAGGATGTACACATAGCCGCCCTTCTTCTGGAACCGGGGGCGCAGCAGTTTGGCGTAGAAGGCGCGGGGCACGTTGATGCAGCCGAAGGTGATACGGTTGTCGTCGGGCGTGGGCGACAGCATCCGATCGCGCCGCCGCTCCTTCTTCGCGGCGTCCGCCGGGATGGGGTGGAGCGCGACCGAGGTCGCATAATCGACCCACAGGATCCGCTCGCCGCCCAAGGGAAGGCCGAATTTGGCAAGGAAACGCCCGGCTGGGGTGGTCTTTTCGGCCGGGCCGATCTCCGCCAGCGACTTGTTGCCGACCCCCGGCGTGGCATCGTCGCCCGGGGCGATGCCGATCAGCACGGGTTCGGCCGCGAGTTGTTCACCCTTGGCATCGAACAGGAACAAGGCCGCGCCCGTCTTGTCGATGATCGCATAAGGCAGCGCCTGATTGTCGTGCGACGACGCGACCCACCGGGCGACGCGCGCCACCTCCGCCGAGGGGAGGATGGGGGGGTCGGCCGGCTTGATGTCGGCCACAAGCTTCGCCGGGGCGGCCCGCCCGGCCGACGCCGACGACCTGGCTTTCGCTGATTTCGTTTTCGCCGAGGAACCGGCTTTGGCCGCCGGCTGCGCGTCCGCCATGGCGGGGACGGTCAGGGCGAGCGCGACCAGAACCCGCAAGGCTAGCTTCATTGATTGACGTGCCCCGAAAAGAGATCGGCCGCCCCGCGAAGGGCGGCCGAGAGGGATTGCCGATCGATCTCTACCAATCGTCGCGGCTGGACGCGATCAGTGACGCGCGCGCTTGGGGCGCGCTTCCTGCGCGCGGAGCCGCTGATCGACGCCGTCGACCCGGCCGGTGAGCTGGTCCACCCGCTGCCCGTTGGCCTGCGCCTGCTGCGACGCGGCCTGTGCCTCGGCCAGCGCCTGCCTGGCGGTGCCGTCGGTCGCCTGCAGACGCGATTCGAGCGAATCGACGCGCTGGCTGACGGGGGCGATCTGCTCGCGCACGTAGGATTTCGTCGCGCAACCGCCGAGTCCGACCGCGCAGGCGACGACCATCACGGGGGCAAATCTGGACGCAAGTGAGTACATAACCATCTCTCTCAGTCGTTAACCAATCGCAACAACCAGAGCCGACAGCGGATGTTCCAACAATCCGATTGTGATCAGCCGTGCAGCATGTCCGGCCAGGCGTTCGTGAGAGGTCGCCGATACTGCGCTGATAAGAAGCGATAATTTTGCAGCGCAACATGGCTGGATCGGTTCACCGGCGACGCTTGTCCCTGTTCGCGGGCGCGAACGGGTCCTCGGGGATATCGTCCGATTTGGTGGTCTTGCCGGGCGCCGGAGCGGGCTTCGCGCGCTGGGCCGCGACGCATTTGCGAAGCTCGCCGAGCGCCGCCCCGCTGCCGTCCAGCGGGAGCCGTTCGACGGGCACCGCGCCGTTCGCGACGAACAGGTCGCGCGAGGCGGCAAAGAGGGGCAGGAACTTCGCTTCGAAGTTGGTGACGAACCCCTGCTTTCCGTCCGACGCCATGCCGACCGCGAAATGCCGGGGGTAGGTTCCGCCCGACAGGCGGAAGGTCAGCTTCAGCCGCTCCTTCGGCTTGATCGACCAATTGGCGTTCAGCACCGAGAGATGGTTCGAGCCGTCGACATCGAGGCCCAGCAGAAGCGTCGTGTCGCCCCGATGATCATAAATGCGGGTCAGGAAGCAGCCCTTGCCGTCGCTGCTTTCGGCGAGGGTCCAGCCGCCGACATCCTGCGGGTAGGCGGGGGCAGCGGCGCGCGCGCCGGAGAAAGCGCCGGCACCGGCGGCGATCAGGAACGCCGCCCCGGTCGCGGCGCGGGCGATGATGCGGGCGGGGTCGGAATGTCGCTGTGCCAATGATCGGTCCTCCTCGCCGGCCTTAACTCCCGACGGCGGCGGTGGCCACATGGGCGGCGATCGCCCGGCCGATCACCGGCTGTCGGGATCGGGGAGGACCGAAAGGTCCATCAGCCGGCCCGACGGCAGCAACGTCGCGACGAGCAGGCGCGTGTCGCCGGCCGGCCCCACCCGATAGCCGTAGCGCACCCCGCCGCGATGGTCGTCGCGCTGGACCAGCGTCATCGGGGCATCGCGCCAGCCCGCGGGCAAGGCGGCGGCGAGATCCCTCGCCAGCAGCGGAGTGGGCCGAGGGGCGCCGGCGTCGAAATCGGCCGCGATGCTCGCGCCGGTCGAGGCGCGTTCGAGCAGCGCGCGCAGCCGCGCGGCGCGCGCGGGATCGTCGGGCAGCGCGGTCGCCGGGGGCGGCATCAGGGCCGGGGAGACGAGCCCGGCGACGACGTGGGCGATATGATCGGGCCGGGCATGTTCCGAATCGAGGTTGACGAACACCGCGACCGACAGGCCGTCGTCGGGGAAACGCGTAAGATCGCTGGTGAAGCCCTGCCACGCGCCGCTATGCGCGATGCGGCGGTGCCCGTTGGTCGCATCGATGAACCAGGCGAAGCCGTATCCGGCGCCGTTCGCCTTACCGTCCGCAAGGCCGAAGGGCGTCCACATCCGCGCGCGCGAGGCGGGCTTCAGGATCGCATCGCCGTACAGCGCGCGATCCCAGCGGGCCATATCCTCGACCGTCGTATAGATCGTCCCGTCGGCGGTGGAATTGAAGGTGGCCGAGACCCACGCCTGATTGTTCAGCACGCCGCCCTTCATTTCGTAGCCCGAGGCGCGGCGTTCGACGATGTCGGTATCGGAGATGACGCGCGTGTCGCGCATGCCCAGCGGCGCGAAGAAGGTATCGTGGAGATAGTCGCCGTAGTTCTTGCCCGTCACGCGATGGATGAGGATGCCGAGCAGCACGTAGTTCGTGTTGTTGTAGCTCCACTGCGTGCCGGGGCGGAATTCGGCGGGCAGCTTCACGATCGCGGCGGCGAGCTGATCCTCGGTGAAGTCGCGGCGATAATCGAACAGCCCGCCGGGCCGCGTGCGCGCGTCCGTATCGTAGGTGCCGATCCCCGACGTGTGCGAAAGGAAGTTGGCGAGCGTGATCGCGCGCCAGCTTGGCGGCGCCTCCGGGAAATAGCGCGTGACGCTGGCGTCGATGTCGAGCTTGCCCTCCTCCGCCAGGCGCAGGATGGCGGCGGCGACGAACTGCTTGCCGAGCGAGCCGGTCTGCATCCGCGTGTCCGCGCCCGCCGGCACGCGCCATTCGATGTCCGCGAGGCCATAGCCCTTGAGGTAGAGCGGAACGCCGTGGCGATAGATGCCGAGCGTCAAGCCGGGAATACGCTGCCGCGCCATTTCCGCCGCGACATAGGTGTCGATCCGTTGCCGGCGGTCGGAATCGAGCGCTTCTTCGGTGGCCTGCGGCACTGCAGCTGGGACGGGTTGCGCGCCGAGCGGGGCGGCGGTGAGCAGCGCCGCCGCGACGAGCCAGCCGGCTGCCTGTGCAGGTTTCGACATGTCCTTCTCCCCCCGGCGCGCCGCTTCGCGATCGTGCCCCCGTGGCCGGTCATAGAGGTCCGTGCGGCGGTCGGCCATCGGCTTGTCGTGGCGTTTGCGAGGGGGCGGCGTGGCGGAGGGGAGAGAGATGGGCCCCTGCCTTCGCAGGGGCGACGGGGTTAGGCGATCGGTTCGGGCGCGGGGAACGCGGCGGCGCTTCCGCCGTTTAGAACATAAGTAGAACATTGGAGAATCGATCATGGCCGACATGCACAATCCGAAGCTCGACGCTCATCCGGGATCGAATGCCGAGAAGGATCCGGCCGAGTGGGTCTCGGGCGACGAGCCGATGACGGGCGCGCAGGCCAGCTATCTGGCGACGCTGAGCGAGGAAGCGGGCGAGGCGCTGCCGTCCGAGGGGATCACCAAGGCCGAGGCGTCACAGCGGATCGACGCACTGAAAGGCAAGCTGGGGCGCGAGTGAGGGACGGGCAAAGGTTGCTTCGACACATTTGCGGCGGCAGAAGCGCAATGACTTTTCGACGTCGAGAAATCGGTTATGAAGTTGGCGCACACCGAGGCACTGCACATAGCCTATGAGGAGGTCGGTCCAGCAGATGGCTGGCCGGTCGTACTTTCCCACGGTTTTCCTTACGACATACATGCCTACGCAGACGTCGTGCCTCTCCTCGCGGGAGCCGGGGCGCGAGTGATCATGCCTTACCTTCGTGGCTTCGGACCTACGCAATTCAGATCTGTCGAAACCATGCGCTCCGGGCAGCAGGCGGCTTTGGGCTCTGACCTGATCGGCCTGCTGGACTTCGTGGGCATCGAACGCGCGATCCTCGCCGGCTATGACTGGGGAGGTCTCGCGTCCTGTGTCGCGGCGGCTCTCTGGCCCGACCGAGTGGCAGGCCTTGTATCCCTGGCCAGCTACGACGTGATCGACGTCGAGCGTATGCGCCATCCGTTCCCATCCGCTCTGGAATCGGTGCTATGGTATCAGCATTATTTCCAAACCGAGCGAGGACGGGAGGGTCTCGCCACACATCGCCGCGAGCTTTGTCGGCTCCTGTGGCAGCAATGGTCGCCCAACTGGCGTTTCGACGATGCCACATTCGATCGAAGCGCGCCGTCGTTCGACAATCCAGACTTCGTGGATGTCGTCATCCATTCCTATTGTTTCGCCTTCGGGCAGGCGGCAGGTGACCCGACCTATGAGGACCTTGAAGCGCGTCTTCGAGAGAAGCCGAAGATCGTGGTTCCGGCGGTAACGCTGGACGGCAAAGACGATCCGCTGAAACCAGGCGGGACGGCGGACCAAGCCGGCTCCTTCATCGGTCCGCATCAACACCGCACGATAGCCTCGGGGCACAATCTTCCGCAGGAAAACCCGCACGCATTTGCCGACGCGGTGGAGACCGTCCGTCGGCTGTCGATCTCCGGATAACTGATCTCGGCGGCCGCCGGACCGCTATCCTTTATTTCCGCCGTTGCGCGTGGGCGCAACGCGCGCGTTATAAGTTCACGACCTAGAGGTCCTGCCCGGCGGCCCAGCCACTGGCCCAAGCCCATTGGAAATTATAGCCGCCGAGCCAGCCGGTCACGTCGACCGCTTCGCCGATCACGTAGAGGCCGGGCACGTCGCGCGCGGCCATGGTGCGCGACGAAAGCTGCGCGGTGCTGACCCCGCCGACGGTGACCTCGGCCTTGGCGAAGCCTTCGGTGCCGTTGGGGCGGAAGCGCCATGCGGCGAGCGCGCGTTCGGCCTCCGCCAGGCGCGCGTCGGGGAGGTTGGCGAGCTCGCCCTGTAGCGCCAGCCGTTCCGCGAGAGCGGCGGCGAGGCGGTCGGGGAGGGCGGCGGCGAGCATACGGGCGAGCGTCGCGCGCGGGGTGGCGCGCTTGGCCCCGGTCAGCCAGCCGGGCGCGCGATCGGGCAGGAAGTCGATCGCGATCTCCTCGCCATGCCGCCAGTAGGAGGACACCTGGAGGATCGCCGGGCCCGACAAGCCGCGATGCGTGAACAAAGCCGCCTCGGCGAAGGATGCCTTTGCGTGGTGGGCGACGACGGGCGCGGAGACGCCTGAGAGCGCGCGGAACAAGGCCTCGTCGCCGGGCAAGGTGAGGGGCACGAGCGCGGGGCGCGGCTCGACCACCTTCAGCCCGAACCGGCGCGCGAGATCGAAGGCGAAGCCGCTGCCGCCGATCTTGGGGATGGACGGGCCGCCGGTCGCGATCACGAGCGCGGGCGCCTCCGCTTTGCGATCGCCGAAGCGGAGGCGGTAGAGCCCGTCGGCATGATCCACGTTCGCGATCGCGCGGCCGGTCGCGATCTCGACCCGGTCGGTGGGGCATTCGGCGAGCAGCATGTCGACGATCTGCGCGGCGGACCCGTCGCAGAAGAGCTGGCCGAGCGTCTTTTCGTGCCACGCGATGCGGTGGCGATCGACCAAGGCGAGGAAGTCGGCCGGGGTGTAGCGCGCGAGCGCCGAGCGCGCGAAATGCGGGTTGGCCGACAGGAAGCGATCGGGCGCGGTGCCGAGATTGGTGAAGTTGCACCGCCCGCCGCCCGAGATGAGGATCTTGCGCCCCGGCCGATCGGCATGGTCGATCACGAGCACGCGGTGGCCGCGCTGACCGGCGACGCCCGCGCACATCAGCCCGGCGGCGCCCGCGCCGAGGACGATCGCGTCGAACCGCTCGGGCGTGCCCACGTCGATCAGTGCAGCTTGGCGATCGACAGCCCGTCGAGCTTCGCGCGTTCCTTGACCGATTCCTCGCTCCGCGTCAGCGCCTTGGCGATCGCGCGCAGCGCCATGCCCTTCTTCGCGAGCTGGTGCAGCTTCTGGATCTCGTCGGGCCGCCACGGCTGGCGGTGTCGTTCGAAGCGTTCGGCCATGGAGAGGGTCTTAGTCTGTGTTCCACTGACGTGGAAGCGGCACCGGCCCGCTCCCCCACCCGGCCGCCCATTCAGGGTACGTTCGTGGGCGGCCGGGTGGGGGAGAGGGCTGGCGCCGAGCTTTAGAGCGCCGGACGCGCCGCGTCACCGCCGCCCGTCTCGGCCGCGGGCACGATCCCGTCGGCGAGCAAAGCGTGGAGCGCGGCGACGTGGCCGGTATCGCGCGCGCCGTCGGAGGTGGAGGTCATGACGACGGTCAGCGCCAGATCGGGCAGGACGTAGACCATCTGCCCGCCATAGCCCCACGCGAAGCGGACGGGGTGGCCGCGCGCCTCGCCGATGAACCAGCCATAGCCATATTGCCCCCCGCTCCACGGCGAAACGGTGCGCGGGGTCCAGCTCCGTTCGATCCACGATGCGGGCAGGACGCGCCTGCCGTCGATCACGCCGCCCCGGCGGTAGAGCTCGCCGAAACGGGCGAGCGCGCGCGGGCTCATCAGCATGTCGTTGCCGCCGAAGAAGATGCCCTGTGGATCGCGCGGCCAAAGCGGGATCGCGATGCCGAGCGGACGGGCGAGCCAGTCCTGCGCCAGCGCATGCGTGCTGCGTCCGCTCGCGCGGGTGAGCATGGCGGAGAGGAGGTGGGTGTTGCCGGTCGAATAGAGCATCGCCCCGCCGGGCGCGTCGACGAACGGCCGCGCGAGCGCGAAGCGGACCCAGTTGGGGCTGGAGACCCAGCGGCCGTAATATTCGCCCGAGGTCCGCTCCAGTCCCGCCTGCATCGAGAGCAGATTGCCGACCGTCAGCCGGGCGAGGCGCGGATCGGGCGCGGCGGGGGCGTCGGCGCGGAGCACGGACAGCACCGGCTGATCGACGCCCTCCAGCACGCCGCGATCGATCGCGATCCCGACCAGTGCGGACAGCACCGATTTCGAGGCGGACTTGATGTTGACCGGCCAATCGAGCGGCGGGCCGCCGTTGAAGCGATGTTCGGCCAAGGTCGCGCCGTCGCGCAGCACGATCAGCGAGCGCAGGCGCGGGAGCCGGGCGGCCGCCGCGACCGTGCGCGCCATCGCCGCGTCGTCCAGCCCGGTCGTGCGGGGCGCGGCCTGCTCGCGCGGCGGGGCCTGCGAGGCAGAGCCGGTCGGCCCGCAGGCGCCGAGGAGGAGGGGCAGGAGGCCGAGGAGTCGCGCGCGCATCGCCCTGATATAGGGGCGGAGCGGCGATCCGCACCTCGGGCGCGGCGGCCTCTTGAGCGCGCGCGCGTCGCGGCCTAACTGACGCGCATCATGTCCAGCCCGCGCACGCTCTACCAGAAGATCTGGGACGCCCACGTCGTCTCCCGCCGCGACGACGGCACCTGCCTGATCTATATCGATCGCC
>NZ_JBMDXG010000190.1:0-7990 GCF_048594985.1 Sphingomonas sp.
TGCATGACCCGTCTCCGCCCGCTGACCGACCCCGATCACCTCCCCGCGCTTGATCGCAGCGTCGTGATTACCCGGCCGGGTGCGGGCCTCGGCGACGATCAGCCTCCGCCGCGCATCCTGCTGCTCTACGGGTCGCTGCGCGAGCGGTCCTTCAGCCGGCTCGCCGCCGAGGAAGCGGCGCGGCTGCTGATCCTGTTCGGTGCCGAGGTGCGGATATTCGACCCCAGCGATCTGCCTTTGCCTGATCAGGTGAAGGGCGACGATCATCCCGCCGTCCATGAGCTTCGCGAGCACGCGCTCTGGTCCGAAGGCATGGTCTGGTGCAGCCCTGAGCGGCATGGCCAGATCACCGGCATCATGAAGGCACAGATCGACCATCTGCCGCTGGAGTTCGGCGGCATGCGGCCGACCCAGGGTCGCACGCTCGCCGTCATGCAGGTGTCGGGTGGTTCGCAGTCGTTCAACGCAGTGAACACGCTCCGCCTTCTCGGCCGCTGGATGCGGATGATCACCATACCCAATCAGTCGAGCGTGGCGATGGCGTTTAAGGAGTTCGATGAGGCCGGACGCATGCGCCCGTCGAGCTATTATGACCGCATTGTCGACGTGATGGAGGAGCTGGTTCGGTTTACCGTCCTCACCCGGCCGCATTCCGATCAGCTTGTCGACCGTTATTCGGAGCGAAAGGCCGCACAGGTGAAGCGGGACGCCGCAGCCGATCTTGCTTCGCAAGCGATTGCGTAGGGGCTCTGTGTTGCCATAGCGCTGGAACGATCGCTTCATCGAAAAGCCGTCGTTTGGAACGAACGAAGGGTTTGTCCCGTGAACCGCTGGTGCGGCACGGAGCGTAGTGGCGGCGGCTTGAACGTGGGCGGGGTCGGCGGACGGCGGCGCATGTCAGGATGGCGGAGCGGGAGGGATTCGAACCCTCGATACGGTTTTGCCGTATACTCACTTTCCAGGCGAGCGCCTTCGACCACTCGGCCACCGCTCCATTCCGCCGGAGCGGGCGCCCTATCGCGTGGCGGGGGCTTCCGCAAGGAGATGCGGCATGGCAGGCTCGCCCGCATGCATTTTCCGCTTCTTCCATTCCTTCTCACCCTGGTGGCCGTCTCCACCGTGGCCGCCGCGCAGCAGCCGGCGGAGATCGTGGCGCAGGCCCCGGCCGGCGAATGGCGCGCGATTTCGCCCGATGACCTGCTGGTGATGGAATTGGCGCCGGGCGCGCGCGGGGCGCCGCGCCGTATCGTCCTGCAGCTGATGCCCGCGCCCTTCGCGCCCCGCCACATCGCCAATATCCGCGCGCTGGCGCGGGCGCACTGGTGGGACGGCGCCGGCATCAACCGCGTGCAGGACAATTATGTCGTGCAATGGGGCGAGGTGACCGCCGCGCGGCCGCTGCCGCCCGGATTGGCCGTCGCTCCCGCCAGTGACTATGCCGCACCGGCCGGCGCCGTTACCGGCTCGGGCTCGATGAACGAAGGCGCGGGCATGTCGTGGCAGACGCGCGATCCCTACGCCAAATGGGTCGGCTTCTATCGTGGCTGGCCCGTCGCGTCGGATGGCCGATCGACGTGGCCGGTCCATTGCTATGGCATGCTGGGCGTGGGCCGCGACATGGCGCCGGATACCGGCAGCGGCGCCGAACTCTATGTCGTGATCGGCCACGCGCCGCGCCACCTCGACCGCAATGTCGCGCTGGTCGGCCGCGTGATCGAGGGGGTGGAGCATCTGTCGAGCCTGCCGCGCGGCACCGGCAATCTCGGTTTCTATAAGGATGCCGCCGATCAGGTACGGATCCGCTCGATCCGGCCGGCGCGCGACTTGCCCGAGGCCGAACAGCCGCGCTTCGAAATGCTCGCCACCGACGGCGCGAGCTTCGCGCGTTATGTCGCCGCGCGCGCCAATCGGAAGGACGATTTCTTCATCGCACCCGCAGGCGGCGTCGACATCTGCAACGTGCCGGTCCCGGTGCGGGTGCGCGCGCGTTGAGGCGCCTGCTGGGCTTCGGCAGGAAGCCGCCGCCCGCGCCCGAGGGGCCCGCGCCCTCCATCCCGCCTGGCCTGCGCGTCTATGCGATCGGCGACGTGCATGGGCGCTTCGACCTGCTCGCTCGGCTGCTTGCCCGGATCGAGGCCGACGACGCGGGCCGCACGCCTGCGGAGAGCCACATCGTCCTGCTCGGCGACCTGATCGACCGCGGCCCGGAATCGCGCGCGGTGATCGATCATCTGCTGCATCATCAGCCCGCCTTCGCCACCTTCCATTTCGTGATGGGCAATCATGAGGAGATGCTGCTCCGCTTCGCCGACGATCCCGATGCGACGGGGATGGAGCAGTTTCTCCGCTATGGCGGGCGCGAGACGTTCGAGAGCTACGACGTGCCCCAGCGGATGCTCGATCTGCCCGATTATTACACCAATGCCGACCTGGTCGGATTCATCCCGGCCGAGCATCTCGATTTCCTGCGCGCCGGGCGTCACGGCATCCGCTTCGGCGACTATTTCTTCGCGCATGCGGGCATCCGCCCCGGCGTGCCGATCGAGGAACAGGCGGAGAGCGACCTCCGCTGGATCCGGGGCGATTTCCTGACGAGCGAGGCCGACCATGGCGTGACGGTGGTCCATGGCCATACGGTGGTGCGGACGCCCGACGTGCGTACCAACCGCATCGGCATCGATACCGGGGCCTATGCCACCGGCATTCTCACCGCGCTGGGCCTGGAGGGGACGGAGCGATGGTGGCTGAACACGGACGAGGCCGCCTGACGCAACCGTCCCCGCGCCGCGCCGGCCGCACCCGCCTCGCATGGGGACGGATGCGGCCCGGCGGTCAGGCAGCCCAGTGAATGTCGATCGGCTGCTCCGCCTCGGCCAGCACGCGGCCGATCGGAACGGTCGATCCGGCGCCGTCCTCGATCGCCTGCTCGACGATCGCGCGCTTCGCATCGCCGGTCAGGCACAGCATCAGCGCGCGCGCCTGCAGGATCGCCGCGCGGGTTAGCGTGACGCGCGCGACCGGCGCTTCGGGGGGCAGCGGATCGGGCATCACGCCGATCGCGCGGCGCGTCTTGGGCGCGGTCAGCGCCGCGTCGAGATCGGGCCCGGGAAAGATCGACGCCGTATGCCCGTCGCCGCCGACGCCCAGCAGCGCCACGTCGGGCGGCCACTTCATGTCCTGCAGCAGCGCGTCGGCGGAGTTGCCCGCGGCCTTGTAGTCGAGCTCGGCGGGGGCCAGCGGCACGACGCGCGCGCCCTTCGGCATGAAGATCTTGGCCAGCATCGCGACGTTGGACAGCGGATCGGTCAGCGGCACCAGCCGGTCGTCGACGGGGATGATCGTCACCCGCTTCCAGTCATATTTCATGCCCGCAAGCTTCTCATACGCCTTGACCGGCGTGTTCCCGCCCGACAGCGCGAGCAAAGCGGCGTTGCGCGCGTCGAGCGCGCTTTCGACGATGAAGCCGAGATCGCCCGCGACCGCCTCCGCAAAGGCCTCCGCGTCGTCATGCTCCCACCATTCGGCCTCAATCATTCCAGGTCACTCCATCGCGTTCGGTCAGTGCAATCGCGGCGGCCGGGCCCCAGGTTCCCGCCGGATAGTTGCGTGGGCTCATCGAATTGAGCGTCCAGCCTTCGCGGATCGCGTCGATGAACTCCCACTGCGCCTCCACTTCGTCGCGGCGGACGAACAGGGTCGGTTCGCCCTCGATCAGGTCGAGCAGCAGGCGCTCATAGGCGATGCGGCGGCGGACGTCGGCGAAGGCATTGTCCATGCCGATCTGCAGCGGCACCTCGCGCAGGCGGATGCCGTCACGGTCCAGCCCCGGCACCTTGGACATCATCGTCAGCGTGACATTCTCCTCCGGCTGGATCGAGATGACGAGCCGGTTGGGCTGGAGCACCGCGCCGCGCCCCTCGAACATCGAATGCGGCACGGGCTTGAACTGGATCACGATCTCCGACTTGCGGCTCGGCAGGCGCTTGCCGGTGCGCAGGTAGAAGGGCACGCCCTGCCAGCGCCAATTGTCGACATGCGCCTTCACCGCCACGAAGGTCTCGGTGCCCGACGGCTTGCCCAGTTCGTCGAGATAGCCCGGCACCGGCTGCGCGCCGACAGCGCCGGCGGTATATTGGCCGATCACGCTTTCCTTCGCCGCGTCCAGCTTGCGGAGCGAACGGAGTACCTTCACCTTCTCGTCGCGGATCGCGGTCGCGGTGAATTGCGCGGGCGCCTCCATCGCGACCAAAGCGAGCAGCTGGAGCATGTGGTTCTGCACCATGTCGCGCAGCGAGCCCATGTCGTCGAAATAGGAGGTCCGCCCTTCCAGCCCGACCGTTTCGCTGACCGTGATCTGGACATGCTCGATCGCGGTGGCATTCCACAGCGGCTCGAACAGGATGTTGCCGAACCGTAGCGCCAGCAGGTTCTGGACGGTCTCCTTGCCCAGATAATGGTCGATGCGGAAGGTCCGGCTCTCGGGAAAGACGCGCGCGACCGCGTCGTTGATCTCCATCGAGGAGGCGAGATCCTGGCCGAGCGGCTTTTCGAGCGCGAGCCGCGTTTCCGGTCCCGCCAGCCCGGCCTGCTCCAGCCCGGCGATGGTCGGCTCGAACAGCGACGGCGCGGTCGACAGGAAGATCGCGACACCTTGATCGCGGCGCGATCCCACCGCCTCGCCCAGCCGTTGCAGCGTCTCGGGCTTCGATGCGTCGGCCGGCACGTAGTGGATCCGCGCCAGGAAGCGATCGAGCACGTCGCGGTCGAGCTTGCGATCCTTCATGATCGGTTCGAGCGCGGTCTTCGCGGTCTCACGGAAACCGGCGTCGTCCGTTTCGGTCCGCGCGGTCGCGAAGATGCACAGATCCTTCGGGAGCAATCCGTCCGCGTCGAGGCCGAACAGGGAGGGCAGCAGCATCCGCCGGGACAGGTCGCCGGTCGCGCCGAACAGCAGAAGCGTCTGGGCAGGTGCGGGCATCAATCAGGTCTCCAGCCGCGAGAGGTCCGGGTGCGCCTTCGCGCGGCGCGCCGGCCTTGTCCACCCGCTTTCGCCGGACCCGTCCCCCGCCCGCCGCGTTTGGGCGCGATGCCGCTGCGAACGCCCGACGGGCGCTACATCATCGTCCGGGGCCGCCTGTGGCGGGCATCGAACCCAAGGTTTGCGTGCTGGGCACCATCGGAAGGGCGGGCGTCACTGAAGTAAAAGCGCTGGCGTGCCCGTGGTGCGCATCGGCGACGCGCCGGTCAGTTAAGCGTGTGGCGTCTTCGGTTCGCGAAGACTCTGTCGTGATTTCCCGGTTTTGGGCACACGTCACTCCAATCGCATGAGCTGACAAAATAGAAGATCTGATGCTGCCCAAGAGTCCGCCGAGCGATCGGCCACGGTGAAGGCGGAAAGATCGATCAGCGATCGTTCGAGCGGATGCTATGCTCGACAAGGTCAATGCAGCGCGGGAGCAAAAGATGGAGTGGAGCGACGTCCGCATCTTCCTGGCCCTGGTACGGGTCGGCACGCTGGGCGGCGCGGCGCGCGCGTTGCGTCTCAGCCACCCCACCGTCGGACGGCGCCTCCGCGCGCTGGCGGCGGCGACCGGTCAAACGCTCTTTCAGAGGACGGCCGACGGATTCGTTCTGACGGAGGAGGGGAGCACCATCGTCTCGCTGGCGGAGCAGATGGAGGAAGGCGCGCTGGCCATGGAGCGGCGGCTTGCCGGGCAGGAGCAGAAGCTGCGTGGCACCTTGCGCATCTCCTCGGCCGACTGGTTCGGCGCCTATGTCCTGCCTCCGATCATCGCCGGATATACGAACGCTTATCCGGGCGTCGATGTCGAGATCCTGACGGGCACGCGCCTCTTCAGCCTCGCCCAGCGTGAATCGGACATCGCCTTCCGGATCGTGCCCTTCGACACCTCCGATATCGTTCAACGGCGGCTCGCGCGACTGAACTACGGCGTCTACGTTTCCGCCAGCGCGCCCGATCCGGTGTTCGGCGACGGAACAGGCTTCCGCCTGATCACGCACGATACCTCGACGGGACATTTCCCCGATATCGGCTGGCTCCAGGAGAGCTTCCCCAACGCGGTCCCGGTGATGCGTTCGAACAACCGCAATGTTCAGGCGCGCATGTGCCGGCAGGGTGTCGGCATCGCCGTCCTGCCCCGCGCTGTCGGCAACCAGACGCCGGGACTACGGGAGCTCGACCTTCCGGCAGAACCGCCCAGTCGCGACATCTGGATGGGTTATCATCGCGATCTGAAGCACCTGCAACGCCTGCGCGCCTTCATCGGCGTGATCGACCATCACCTGCGGGAATTGCTGCCCTGATTTGACGCGCCTTCCGCGCCCTGCTCATTCCTCGTCCTGCCATCTGCGTAAATCGGTCTGGTCGTGATAGGCCATGCGGTCAGGCGTGGTGATGAATTCCATCGTCGTGCCCCACGGCATGCGGCAATAGCAGACCTTGTTTCTGGGGCCTTTTTCGGTCGCATAGGGAATGGCACGCGGCGCCGTCAGCGGGGTACCGCCCGCTCGCTCGAAACGCTCGACCGATGCGTCGATATCGTCGGTGTAGAGCGCGAAATGCGTGATTCCGAAGTCGCTCGCACGGATCGGCTGCGCCTGTTCGGGCCCGTGCATTTCGAAGAGCTCGATGTCGGGCCCGGTGCCGATCTTGACCATCGCCTGCGCGCGCACAATCGTCCCCGGGAATGCGCCGACGGCCCGCTCGAATTCTGCGCCCTGCCGGGGCGGATCCTGCGGCCCGAACGACTGGTAGATCAGTTCGGCGCCGAAAGCGTCGGCCAGGAAGGATTTGGCGGCTTCGATGTCGGGCACGGTGATGCCGATGTGATTGACGCCGCGAATGACGGGAGCGTTCATTACAGTCTCCTTTTCTTGATCTGCCCGGCGCACGACGGCGCCGGTTTCAGTGGGTCTTGAGGAAATCGATCAATGCGGCCGCGACCTCATCCGGCCGCTCGTCCGCGACATAGTGGCTGCACCGCGCGATGGCGCCGCCCGTCACATTGGTGGCGAATTGCTCGAGCATCGGCACCATCTGCGCGCCGAAGCGCTGGTCCCCTCCCAAGCCGAGCACCGGTATTTCGAGCGGCTGCTCCTTGTATCTGAGCGCCGCCGCATGGTCGGCGGTCAGGGTCCGATACCACTCCATGCCGCCCCGCAAGCGGCCAGGAAGCGCCATCGCTTTCGCGTAAATCTCGATGTTCGCCGGATCGAAACTGCTATAGTCGTAGAAGCGCTCGGCCATGAAGGCCGAAACATAATCATATTCTCGGCCGTGGAGCAGGCGCTCGGGCAGATCCCGGCTGGCGTGAAACCCAAAATGCCAGAGCCTTGCGACCGTCGCCTCCCATTCGGTCCAGCCGGGAAGCGGAACGTCGAGCACGGCCAGGTGCGTGACGGCTTCGCGATGGATGGCGGCCTGCGCCAGGGCGACCATGCCGCCGATATCATGCCCGCACACGGCGTAGCGTTCATGCCCGAGCGCAAGCATGACCTCGTGCGCGTCGCGCGCCATGGTCGCCTTGTCATAGCCGCCCTGCGGGCAGTCGGAGAATCCCGCGCCGCGCAGATCGATCGCCACCACGCTGAAATGATCGGCGAGCAGCGGCATCACCTGCTGCCACTCCCACCACGTTTCCGGCCAGCCGTGGAGCAGGAGGATCGGCGAACCCGAGCCTCCCGTGACGGCGTTGAGCTTGATACCATTCGCCGGCACCAGTTGCTGGGCGAAGTCAGGCAGGGCTGCGATCATGGTCGCTCTCCAAGGGCATGTTGACGGTTACACAGGGGCCGGCACTCAGGTCGGGCCGAAATCCGTGGCGATCGTGATGTCGCGCCAGGCGTCGAGGTCGCGGCGGAAGGCGGCGAGCTTCCGCTCGGCGCTCGCGTGCGCCGCAGGACCGAGCGGCAGGTGGAGCGGGGCGTCCTCGGCGTCGACCGCTTTCAGGATCACGGTGACCGCCTTGTC
>NZ_JBMDXG010000191.1:0-17944 GCF_048594985.1 Sphingomonas sp.
TGGCGATCGGGCTGGCGGCGTTGCTCGGCTACAAATTCCCGCTTAACTTCAACCAGCCATATAGAGCCGTCTCGCTCAATGATTTCTGGCGGCGCTGGAACATCAGCCTGTCGAGCTGGCTGCGCGATTATCTCTACATCGGCGCGCTCGGTGGCAATCGGAAGGGATTTGGGCGCCAGTGCGTCAACCTGATCGTGACGATGCTGCTCGGCGGCTTCTGGCACGGTGCGAAGTGGACCTTCCTGATCTGGGGTGCGCTTCACGGCGGTGTGCTGGCGCTCGAACGAGTGTGGGATCGGCATCGCCCGGAAGGCTTTCCGCGCGCGCCCAAACTACTCGGCTGGTTCGTCACGTTCCACATCGTGGTGATCGGCTGGATCTTCTTCCGTTCGGATACGTTCGGCGGCGCGATCGCCTATCTCGCCGGCCTCGGCGGATCGGGCATGGAAAGTGCGGTGCTGACCCCGCTCGCGCTGGTCCTGATCGTGGGCGGAATGGCGATCCATTTCACGCCGCCCGATCTCGGGCAGCGCGTGGCGATGACGCTGCGCGAGGCTCCGGCGCCGTTGATGGGCGTCGCTGCCGGGATCGCCATCATGATCATCGATGCCATGCGGTTTGAAGGGGTCGCACCCTTCATCTACTACCAGTTCTGAGGTTGATGATGCCCAGGGAAACACCGTCCCCCGTCGATCTGCCCGACCCGATCGTCGACGATATCGAGGGGTTCGGCTGGGCCAGCACCGCGATCGCGGTCGCGGCGATCGTGCTGCTCGCCACCAACTCGGTCTCGCTCAAAGACTGGATCGACGATCAGCCGCCGTCGCCGCTTCAGGCGCGCGCGGCCGATGTCGCCGACACGTGGTTGACGGCGATGCGCGCGATCGGGATCGCGGGGCCGCGCGATGTGCTGCACGATGCGTGGAAGGACGCCGAGAATGCGCGCTTCCCCGAAAAGTCAGTCGACGACGCGGCCCGATAGCGCGGCATCGAGCTTGTCGCGGTCGAGCGCGCCTTCCCAGCGCCCGACCGCAATCGTCGCGACGGCATTGCCGATGAAATTGGTCAGGCTGCGGCACTCACTCATGAAACGGTCGATGCCGAGGATCAGCGCCATGCCCGCGATCGGCACCGCCGGCACGATCGCGAGGGTCGCCGCAAGCGTGATGAAGCCCGCGCCCGTGACGCCCGCCGCGCCCTTCGACGACAGCATCGCGACCCCGAGCAGCAGCAATTGCTGGCCGAGCGAGAGATGGATGCCGCACGCCTGCGCGATGAACAATGCGGCGAGCGTCATGTAGATGTTGGTGCCGTCGAGGTTGAACGAATAGCCGGTCGGCACGACCAGCCCGACCACAGGCTTGGCGACGCCCGCGCGCTCCATCTTCTCGATCAGACGGGGCAGCGCCGCTTCCGAAGACGACGTGCCGAGGACAAGCAGCAACTCCTCCTTGAGGTAGCGGATCAGCCGGAGGATCGAGAAGCCGAACAGGCGCGCCGCGCATCCGAGCACGAGCAGCACGAAAGCGAGCGAGGTCAGATAGAAGGTCGCCACGAGCCCGGCGAGGCTGGCGAGCGCGCCGACGCCATACTGGCCGATGGTGAACGCCATCGCCCCGAATGCGCCGATCGGGGCCAGCGCCATCAGCATGGCGACGATGCGGAAGACGACGGCGGTCGCGCTTTCGAATACGGTGAGGAGCGGCGCGGCCTTTTCCCCGACCAGGATCATGGCCACGCCGAACAGGATCGCGACCAGCAGCACCTGCAGGATCTCGCCCTCCGCCAGCGGGCTGGCGAGCGTGGTTGCGATGATGTTGAGCAGAAAGGCGGAGAAGGTCGCCTCATGCGCCTTGGCGGCATAATCGGCCACCTTGCTGCCATCGAGCGTCGCCGGATCGATATGAAGGCCGGCGCCGGGTTGAACGACATTCGCCACGATCAGTCCCAGGATCAGCGCGAGTGTCGAGAAGCCAAGAAACCATGCAAAGGCTTTGGCCGCGATCCGCCCCACGCCGCCCAACTCGCCCAGACCGGCAATCCCGGTGACCAGCGACAGGAAGATCACCGGCGCGATCACCATCCGTACCAGCTTGACGAACCCGTCCCCCAGCGGCTTGAGCGCCACCCCCGTCTCCGGCCAGACATGCCCGACGAGCACGCCCAGCAGGATCGCGACAATCACCTGAACATAAAGGTGTCGCCACAGGGGGCGGGGGGCGGCGGGGGTGACGGCGGAAGTCGCGACGGCCATGCTAATCCTTCGCAATCTATTCCGTTCGATACAAGACACGCCGGAGATAGGTTGTCGCACGTTGTTCCCGGCGATGCTCCCCGGCTAGGGCGGGGCCATGCATCGTTACGCCATTGGTCTCGGCTCGAACCGTCCGCATGGTCGCCACGGCGGGCCGCGCAGGGTTCTGGTCGCGACGGTCGGAGCGCTGGCAGGTGCTGGAATACGGATCGTGGCGCAGTCGCGCGTGCTGGACACCGCACCGCTCGGCCCTTCGATCCGTCGCTTCGCCAACGCAGCGGCGATCGTCGAGACGCCGCTCGAGCCTCTGGCGCTTCTCGCTTTGCTCAAGCGGATCGAAACGGATTTCGGCCGCAGGCGCGGGCGGCGGTGGGGTGCGCGCGTGATCGATCTCGACATCCTCCTCTGGGATGGCGGCCGCTTTCAAAAGCCGGCCCTTACGATTCCGCACCGTGGTCTCGCATGCCGGCGGTTCGTACTCGACCCGCTGATCGGCATCGCGCCGACATGGCGCATAGGCGCCTGTACGGTCGCGCAGGCCCGCGCGCGGTTGACCCGGCGGCGCCCGATCCATAGAGGCGCAAGCCGGTCGGGTCCGTAGCTCAGTCGGTAGAGCAAGCGACTTTTAATCGAGAGGTCCCGGGTTCGAGCCCCGGCGGACCCACCATCCTCTCCATCCATCCTTGCGAGCCGCCTCCCGGCGACCTCAGCTCGCCCGTGCAGCCTCGATGTACAATTCACGCAGGCGCGCGGCGACCGGGCCTGGACGGCCGTCTCCGATCGCCTGTTCATCGATCGTCACCACCGCGACGACGAAATTGGAGGCGCTGGTCAGGATTGCTTCGCGTGCCGCCAGTGCCTCCACCACCGTGAACAGCCGTTCTTCCACCACGATCCCGTCGCGCTCGGCGATCGCGAGCACCGCCTTGCGCGTGCAGCCGGGCAGGATATCGGGTCCGTTGGGCCGGGTGACGAGCACGCCGTCGGCGGTGACGATCAGCGCGGAGGAGGAAGCGCCTTCGGTCACGAAGCCGTCCGCGTCGACCAGCCACGCCTCCTGTGCGCCGGCGGTGGCGGCCTCGCGCTTGGCGAAGACCTGGCCCAGCAGGTTGATCGTCTTGAGGTCGCGCCGCGCCCAGCGCGGATCGGGCACGGTCTTCACCACGATGCCGGTGCGTGCGGCCGGCTTGTCCAGGATGTCGCTGGCCTGGGTGAATAGCAATAAGGTGGGCCGCGCAGGGCGGGCGAGGAAGTCGCGTTCGGCGGGTCCAGCCGTCAGCTGGAAATAGATCCCGCCCTGGTCGAGCGCGTTGCGCGTGATCAGGGCGCGCTGAACCGCCGCGATCTCGTCGAGCGGCAGGGGGAGGGCGATGCCGAGCCCCTCGGCCGACCGCGCGAACCGCGTAAGGTGGCTCGCGCCATCGACCAGCCGCCCGTCGAGCACCGCGGTGAACTCGTAAATGCCGTCGGCGAAAAGGAAGCCACGATCCTGCGCAGACACCTTGGCATCGGCAAGCGGGAGATAGTCGCCGTTTAGCCAGGCAATGCGGTTATCGGCCACTTTCATCCCGTTCGTGCTGAGCCTGTCGAGGCACCGTCTTTCTTGAAGAGATTCAGTGCAGCGACAAGCGCGGAGCCATTGAGCGCGTCAGATATCCTGCACCAGCCGGCCGTACAATTCGGGGCGGCGGTCGCGAAAGAAGCCGAAGGCGGCACGGTGGCGCTTCACCCGATCGAGGTCGAGCGTCGCGACGATCACGCCTTCCTCCTCGCGGTCGAGCTCGGCCAGGATGTCTCCGCGCTCATCGGTGATGAAGCTCGTGCCGTAGAAGGTCTGGCCATGCTCGGTTCCGACCCGGTTGGCCGCGACCACCGGCACGACGTTCGACACGGCGTGACCCACCATCGCGCGACGCCACAGGCGGGCGGTGTCGAGGCTGGTGTCGTGCGGCTCGCTGCCGATCGCGGTGGGATAGAACAGGATCTCGGCGCCCATCAGCATCATCGCGCGCGCGGTTTCGGGATACCATTGGTCCCAGCACACCCCGACGCCCAGCTTCGCGTCGGGGCCGTCCCACACCTTGAAGCCGGTATTGCCGGGACGGAAGTAGAATTTCTCCTCATAGCCGGGACCATCGGGGATGTGGCTCTTGCGATATACGCCCTGGATCGCGCCGTCGGGGCCGATCATCGCCAGCGAATTGTAGTGATGCGGCCCGTCGGCCTCGAAGAAGCTGGTGGGGATCGTCACGCCGAGCTCGGCCGCGAGCGCCTGCATCGCCGTTACCGCCTGATGCTCGGCGGTCGGGCGGGCGTTGGCGAACAGCCCCTCATCCTCGACCCGGCAGAAATACTCGCCCTCGAACAGTTCGGGCGGCAGGATGACCTGCGCGCCGCGCGCGGCGGCCTCGCGCACGCGATCCGATACCTTCGCGATGTTCGCTTCGATATCGCTGGAAAAAGCGAGCTGGATCGCAGCGACGGTGATCTCGGTCAATTCGGCTCTCCGGAGGGCGTGGTTGTCAGGCGCGCGGGATTTGCTGGCTGATGCAGTGGAAGCTGCCACCGCCGGTCAGGATATGGTCGGCGCGCAGGCCGACGGCAATCCGATCGGGGAACAGCGCCTGCACCGCCTCGACCGCCGCCGCGTCGTTCGGCGCGCCGTAGATCGGCACCACCACCGCCGCATTGCCGATGTAGAAGTTCATGTAGGATGCCGGGATCGCCGCGCCATCGACCTCGACCAGGCCGGGCGAGGGCAGACGGACGAGTTCGACCCCGGACGCCTCCGCGCGCGCCGCCGCATCGGCATAGATCGCCGTGTTGGGATCGTCGTCGGCGGGCTCGGGAATGGCCAGCCGGTTGGGGGCGACAAAGCGGGCGAGGTTGTCGACATGCCCGTCGGTGTGGTCGTTGGCGAGGCCATCGCCCAGCCACAGCAGGCGATCGACCCCGCGCGCATCGGCCAGCCGGCGTTCGATATCGGTGCGCGACAGCCCCGGATTGCGATTGGGATTGAGCAGGCATTGCTCGGTCGTGACCCCGAGTCCCGCGCCATCGACGTCGATCGCGCCACCCTCCAGCACCCAATCGTGGCGGTCGACCGCGAACCCCGCCGCCTCCGCCAGCCGCGCGCCGACGCCCTCGTCGCCCGGCCGCTGCTCTTTGCCGCCCCACCAGTTGAAGCCGACGCGCGCGGCGCGCCGCCCCGCCGGCCCCAGGGTGACGATCGCCCCCGTATCCCGCAGCCAGATGTCGCCGAACGGCTGCACCGTCACCTCGGCCGCGTCGCCGGCCAGGTCGACCGCCGTCTCGGCTGCCTGATCGTCATTGGCGACCAGCACCACCGTCTCGCCGCGACCGCCGGCATGGACCGCGCGCGCGAAAGCCGCCACTTCCTCCTGCGCGGGCGCGAGATCGTCCTCCCACAATTCGGCATGGCTCGGAAAGCCGATCCATACCGCCTCGTGCGGCATCCATTCGGCGGGCTGGCGGGCGGTCATCGCGATCATGTCTCCGGTCGAGGCAGGGGCGCCAGATGGCCCCCGATGATGACGAGCGCAAGGCGTGGCGTTGTGAAGGAGCCTGTCGGGACGCGGGACGATATTTGAGGCTTGCTGAAATCCTACGCACCGCGCAGCATCGTGGGCGGGGAATTCTTTTGGGGGGGACAAATGAACCAGCTTGGCGGCCGTGCGGTCGTGTGCGCGCTTCTTCTGATGAGCACGGCCGCATATGCGGCCGAACCCGTGTTGGGAGAGCGCCCGTCCGCATCCCCTGCCGCGCTGTTCGGGATGCGGGAGGACATCGAGCAGATGAGCCTGTCGCCCGACGGCGGGAAGGTCGCCTTCATCGCACCAGCCGCCGGCCAAGGATCCTATCTCGTGGTACGCGGTGTCGAGGAAGGCGCGGTCGCAAAAGTCGTCGCACGGGCGAGCGGAAATCCGGATATGCTGGGCCGCTGCGGCTGGGTCTCCAACATACGCCTCGTATGCTCGATCTATGGCGTGGTCGATATCGAGGGCCGCAAGGTCAATTTCTCCCGCCTCCTGGCCGTCGACGCGGATGGAGGGAATGTTCGGCAGCTCGGAACGCGGCAGACCTCGAAATCACGCGGCGTGCAGCTCAGTGATGGCGAGGTGATCGATTGGCTGCCGGGTGAAGAGGGCGCCGTATTGATGGCGCGTACTTATCTGCCCAACGATGCGACGGGGACCCGGATCGGTTCGGCGATCGAAGGGTATGGCGTCGATCGGGTCGACACCATGACCCTCGCCGCCAAGTCGATCGAAGGTGTCCGGTCCGATGCCGAGGAATATATCAGCGATGGTCACGGAACGATTCGGATCATGGGCATGACGGATGTCGCCGGCAGTACCGGCATGATGACCGGCGTAACCCATTACATGTACCGTCGAAACGGCTCCCGCGGCTGGGAAAAGCTGTCGGACTATGATTCACGCACCGGACAGGGCTTCAATCCTTATGCCGTCGATCGGGAGCTCAATATCGCCTACGGCTTGATGAAGCTGGATGGCCGCGACGCACTGTATTCGATGGCGCTCGACGGTTCCGGAAAACAGACCCTGATCTTTTCCAACCCGAAGGTCGATGTGAGCGGGCTTTCCCGCGTCGGACGACGCCGGCGGGTGATCGGCGCGACATATTCGACCGAGGTCAGCGAGGTGGTCTATTTCGATCCCGCAATGGCGGCATTGGCAAAGACCCTCGGCCGCGCGCTTCCCAAGGCACCGCTTCTCCGATTGATCGATTCCAGCATCGACGAGCGAAAACTGCTGATTTTTGCGGGCAGTGATCAGGACGCCGGCTACTATTACCTTCTCAATCGGGACACACGCGACCTGCATATCTTTCTGCCGGCGCGAGGCGCGCTTGAAGGCACCAGCCTCGGCGAAATGAAAGCCGTGACCTATGCGGCGGCGGACGGCACTCTTATCCCTGCCTATCTCACTCTGCCGCCCGGCAAGGAGAACGCGAAGGGGCTGCCGGCCATTGTCATGCCGCATGGCGGGCCGTCGGCCCGCGACGAATGGGGATTCGACTGGCTGTCCCAATTCTATGCGCATCAGGGGTTCGCGGTGCTGCAGCCGCAGTTTCGCGGGTCGGCCGGCTATGGCGACGCCTGGTATCAGAAGAACGGCTTCCGCTCCTGGAAAACGGCGATCGGTGACGTGGCCGATGCCGGCCGCTGGCTGGTCGCGCAGGGCATCGCCGACCCCGCGAAGTTGGGCATCGTAGGGTGGTCTTACGGTGGTTATGCCGCGCTTCAATCCGCGGTGATCGCGCCTGACTTGTTCAAGGCGGTAGTGGCGATCGCGCCGGTGACCGACCTGGCCATGCTGAAGGCCGAAAGTCTGAACTGGACGGACAATCGTCTGGTCCGGGACTTCATCGGCACGGGGCCCGAGGTGCGTGAGGCGTCGCCATCGCAGAATGCCGCGAAGATCAAGGCTCCCGTCTTGCTGTTTCACGGCACGCTCGATGCGAATGTCGGTTACGCGCAATCGACGGTGATGGAGTCTCGAATTCGCGGCGCGGGTGGGAAGGTGCAGCTCGTCACCTTTCCAGATCTAGACCACCAATTGCGGGACAGCGGTGCGCGCAAGCGCCTCCTCGAGGAGAGCGAGGCTTTCCTCCGCGCGGCGATGCAATAAAAAAGGCGGCCTCTTGCGAGGCCGCCTCTCAATTTCATCGATGATCCGGATCAGCGCGAGTAGAACTCGACGACCAGGTTCGGCTCCATCTTGACCGGATAGGGCACCTCGTCGAGCGTCGGAACGCGCACGAACGTGACCTTGGCCGTGCCGTCGGCCGCGACATATTCCGGAATCTCGCGCTCCGACAGGCCCTGCGCCTCGAGCACCAGCGCCATTTCCTGTGCCTTGGTGCCGAGCGTGATCTCGTCACCCGGCTTCACCAGGCGGCTGGCGATGTTGCACTTCACGCCGTTGACGCGGACGTGGCCGTGGCTGACCAGCTGGCGGGCCGACCAGATGGTCGGCGCGAACTTGGCGCGATAGACCAGCGCGTCCAGCCGGCGCTCGAGCAGGCCGATCAGGTTCTGACCCGTGTCGCCCTTCATGCGCGACGCCTCGGTATAGGCCTTCTTGAACTGCTTTTCGGTGACATCGCCGTAATAGCCCTTCAGCTTCTGCTTCGCCTTGAGCTGGATGCCGAAGTCCGACACCTTGCCCTTGCGGCGCTGGCCATGCTGGCCGGGGCCATATTCGCGCTTGTTCACCGGGGACTTCGGACGCCCCCAGATATTCTCGCCCATGCGGCGATCGAGCTTATACTTGGCGCTGGTGCGCTTCGACATGATGTCGTCCTTCAATTGCGTTGTGCCGATGGCCGAAGCCGATGGCGGAAATCCCGGAACCGCGCTGCATGATCTCGTGAGCGAGAAGGCAGGGCCGCCGCTTCACCGGGGGTGCGGGGCCAATTGCGAAGGCGCGCCTATGGCGGCGGGCGGGCGCGAAGTCAAGCTTGCACGCCCATGCGGCCGGCCCCTATGCGCGGGCGATGGCCGACATTCACGATCCCGACGACTGCACCACGATGGCGGAGGTCCGCGCCGGCGTCGACGCGCTCGACCGGGAGCTGGTCACGCTGCTGACGCGTCGCTTCGGCTACATGCGTGCGGCCGCGCGGATCAAGCCCGAACGCCATATGGTGCGTGACGAAGCGCGCAAGGCCGAGGTGATCGCCAACGCAGGCGCGCATGCGGAACGTCTGGGCCTTCCCAGACAGGCGATCGAACAATTGTGGGAAACCCTGGTCGAGGCGTCGATCGCGTATGAGGCCGAGCGGTTCGACGCGCTCCGGGGCTGAGGATGCACGCCCCATTCCCCAAGATTACTGAACTCCGATTATTCCCTCTGGAACAGCCGCGCCCGGCTTGTCTCGTTAAGCCAGTCGCGATCCTGTTTCTGGCGGGCTTCCCAATCGAGCTTCGACAGGCAGATCTTCTTGGTCCCAAGGCGGGTGCCGGTGGCCACCATAGATTGACAGATCAGCTTGTCATGGCCCTTCCGCTCCGCAACGGCCGCGGCCGGCATCGCCGTAGGGGTCTGCGCCAGCGCGCTTCCGGTGAAACCAAGCAGAACGGCAGTAACGGAAAAGATCTTCAGCATCGTCGGTGCTCCGCAACGTAGCGAAACAATCGCTCAACTTGCCGTTCTTTGCAAGAAGCCCGGCTTAGCGCGCCCGGGGCCGGGCGAGCGCCGACAAGACCCCGCGCAGGGTTCGCACCTCCTGGCTGTTCCAGCCTGGCTTCGTGAGCAGCGTGCGCAAGGTCCGGCGCGTCGCGGGGATACGGTCGGGCGGGAAATAATAGCCTGCCGCCTCCAGCATCGTGTCGAGTTGATCGATCATCCCGTCCAGTTCGGCCTGCGGGGCAGGGGGATCGATCGCGACGACGGGGGGCTGTTCCAGCGCCTCGCCCTTCGACCATTCATAGGCGGCGAGGATCACCGCCTGCGCGAGGTTGAGACTGCCGAATTCGGGGTTGATCGGCACCGTCAGGATCGTCCGCGCGACCGCGACGTCGTCGGTTTCCAGACCCGAACGTTCGGGCCCGAAGAGGAGCGCGCTGCCCCCCGGCTCGGCGCGGATCGCCGCCGCCGCCTGCTCTGGCGTGACCACCGGCTTGGTGACGCCACGCTTGCGCACGGTCGTGGCATAGACGTGCGCGCGATCCGCGACGGCCTCCGCCACGCTGTCATAGACGCGCGCCTGTTCCAGCACGCTGTCCGCGCCGGATGCGGCCGGGCCGGCGGAGGGGTTCGGCCAGCCGTCGCGGGGGGAGACCAGGCGCAGGTCGGTCAGCCCGAAATTGAGCATCGCCCGTGCCGCCTTGCCAATATTCTCGCCGAGTTGCGGACGGACGAGGACGATGGCCGGTTGCGGTACCCCAGTCACTCGCCCTGCTGCTCCGAAACGCTGCCCGCGAACGCCTCGAAGTCCTTGGCTTCCCTGAAGTTCTTATAGACGCTGGCGAACCGGATATAGGCCACATCGTCGAGCTGTTGCAGCCCGTCCATCACCATCCGGCCGACATCGTCCGCCGCGATCTCGCTTTCGCCCGAATGTTCGAGCTGGCGCTGGATGCCCGACACGAACTGCTCGATCTGCTCGGAACGGATCGGGCGCTTGCGCGCGGCGATCGCGATCGAGCGTTCGAGTTTGGCCCGATCGAACGGCTGACGCGCGCCGTCCTTCTTGACGACCGTGATCTCGCGCAGCTGCGTGCGTTCGAAGGTCGAGAAGCGCGCGCCGCACGCCTCGCACTGGCGGCGGCGGCGGATCGCCGCGCCGTCCTCCGCCGGACGGCTGTCCTTAACCTGACTGTCGGGATGCTGGCAGAACGGGCAGCGCAAGAGGCTTACAGCTCCGGATAGATCGGGAAGCGCGCCGTCAGCGCCTTCACGCGGCCGCGCACATTCTCCTCCACCTGCGCGTCGCCGGCCTCGCCATTCTTGCGCAGGCCGTCGAGCACGTCGGCGATCATGTCGGCGATCTCGCGGAATTCGGCGATGCCGAAGCCGCGCGTCGTGCCCGCCGGCGATCCGACGCGGATGCCGCTGGTCTTGACCGGGGGCAGCGGATCGAACGGGATGCCGTTCTTGTTGCAAGTGATGCCGCACCGCTCCAGCGCCTCGTCCGCGTCGCGCCCGGTGACGCCGAGCGGCGTCAGGTCGACCAGCGCGAGGTGCGTGTCGGTGCCGCCCGAGACGATCTAGGCTCCGCGCTCCTTGAGGCGGGCTGCCAGCGGCTTGGCATTGTCGACCACAGCCTGGGCATAGGCCTTGAAGTCGGGCTGGAGCGCCTCGCCGAACGCCACCGCCTTGGCTGCGACGACGTGCATCAGCGGGCCGCCCTGGAGCCCCGGGAACACCGCCGAGTTGATCTTCTTCGCGATTGCCTCGTCATCGGTGAAGATCGCGCCGCCGCGCGGACCGCGCAGCGTCTTGTGCGTGGTGGTGGTGACGACATGCGCGTGGCCGAACGGGGTGGGGTGGACCCCGCCCGCGACCAGCCCGGCGAAATGCGCCATGTCGACCATGAACAACGCGCCCACCGCATCGGCGATCGCGCGGAAGCGCGCGAAGTCGATGTGGCGCGGATAAGCCGAGCCGCCGGCGATGATGATGGTCGGACGCGCTTCCTTCGCCGTCGCCTCGACCGCGTCATAGTCGATCAGGTGGGTATCGCGCGTCACGCCATATTGGACGGCATTGAACCACTTGCCCGACAGCGCCGCGCGCGCGCCATGCGTCAGGTGCCCGCCCGCATCGAGGCTCAGCCCCATGATCGTGTCGCCCGGCTTGGTCAGCGCGAGCATCACCGCGCCATTGGCCTGCGCGCCCGAATGCGGCTGGACGTTGGCGAAGCTGCAGCCGAACAGCTGCTTGGCGCGATCGATCGCGAGCTGCTCGACCTCGTCCGAGGGTGCGCAGCCCTGATAGTAACGCTTGCCGGGATAGCCCTCGGCATATTTGTTGGTGAAGACGCTGCCCTGCGCTTCCAGCACCGCCTTGGACACGATGTTCTCGGAGGCGATCAGCTCGATCTGGTCCTTCTCGCGCGCGATTTCGTGGCGCACGCCGGCGAACACCGCCGGATCGGCCTGCGCGAGGGTGCGGGTGAAGAAGCCGTCGGGCTGGACGTCGTTGGCGATCTGGCTGCTCATCTGCGGCGGCTCCGGCAAGAAGGATGAAGCGACGATGCGGCGGCAAGGCCGTGCCGGGCACCAGTCGATTCGGATCGCCCCGCCTCTAACGCCGCATCCGCGCGGAGGCCAGCCGGACGGGTGCGAACGGGCCGATTGCTATGAAAACACTATGGTGTCGGCCGGGAATCGATCTCGAATTTAAATGCGCCATGGCCCTAATCAAGCGGCGGCCGCGCGCATTTGCGTGGCCGCGCTGCCGGGCGCCTGTTCCCGGCGGAAGAATGTCCATGGAGACCATCGTAGGCGATCCGGACCCGCTTCAACCGGATCTCGCGAACACCATCCTGCTCGTCGGGCTCGACCGCGGGGGGCATTGGCTCGTGCAGGAGCAGGGCGGGGCGCTGGAGGGCAGTTTCGTCTCGCGCGACGCCGCGCTGCGCTTCGCGCGCTGGGAGCGCCACGCCTTCGCGCATGCCGTTATCGAGTTGAGTGCCGAGCCGCTGACGCCCCGGGTCACGCTGTCATGATGGCGCAGGACATGTCCCGAGACGCGGTTCCAGGAGACCGAACATGACCGTTGCAATGCAACCGGCCGCAACCAGCCCTGCGCGGACGGCCAGCCTGCGCTTCGCGTCGCCATGGCGCATGCCGTTGGCGATCGCCGCCGAGGATCGGGCTGTGCTTCACCGGATCGATCATGCGCTGATCGCATTGCGCCGCGCGGGCCGGCGCGCAGTGCGGATCGTCGATCCGCGCTGCGGCAGCGGCACATGGCTGTTCCGGGCCGCGCGGCACGCGGCGTGGCTCGGCTTCGTGGCGATCGAGGCGCGGGGTGTCGATGCCGATCCTGCCCGCATCGCGCAGGCGCGGAACCTTGCCGCAGGCGTCTGCGATCCGCGCGTTGGATTCGATTTCGAGGTCGATGCCGTCGGCTGTGTGCTGGCGGACGGGGACGAGGAGGGCGCTGACATCATGCTCTGCCATGGCGGCTCGGCCGTAGCGGATGCCAGCGCGCTTTCGGGCATCGCGCAGATCGTCGTGAGGATGGAGGGCGGCGATGACCTGGCGTGACATCCGGATCCGCGCGGCCGGCTTGGCTGCGATAGGAGCGGGCGTGGGCGCCTGCCTATGGCTGCGCGCGCTGATGGCCGCTCCGCCGCACGAACCCACGGTGCTGGAATTCGCGCTGGTACTGGCCAGCTTCGTCTTCAGCCTTGGTGGGCTCATGATGCTGCTCGATGGCGCCGGACTGTTCGATCCGGCCAATCGGACAGCGCGGCGACAGGGTGAGCGCCATCGCCTGTCGTCGCCATATGCGGCGCAGGGCGAAGAGCGGGATCGCCTCCAGGCGATCCTGGCCCGGCGCGCGGGTCGTAAGCGACGGGGGTGATCCGCTCCGTCGCCGCTTCCGCCGGGCTTCAGGCCGCCAGCCGCATCTCCATCCGGTCCCAGATCTCGCTCAGCGCATCGACGAGCTCGCGCATCATCTCCTCGCTGTGGCTGGGTCCCGGGGTGAAGCGCAGCCGCTCGGTGCCGCGCGGCACGGTCGGATAATTGATCGGCTGCACGTAGACGCCATATTCGGCGAGGAGGATGTCGCTTGCGCGCTTGGCCTTGACCGGGTCACCGACCATCAGCGGCACGATGTGTGTGGTCGAATCCATCACCGGCAGTCCGGCGTCGCGCATCATGGCCTTGAGGCGCGCGGCCGCCGCCTGCTGGCCGTCGCGTTCGACGCTCGATGCCTTCAGGTGGCGCACGCTCGCCAGCGCGCCCGCGACCAGCACGGGCGAGAGCGAGGTGGTGAAGATGAAGCCGGGCGCGTAGCTGCGGATCACGTCGATGATCATCTTGTCGGCCGCGATGTAGCCGCCCATCACGCCGAACGCCTTGCCGAGCGTCCCTTCGATGATCGTGATCCGCGACGCGGCCTCGTCCCGATCGGAAATGCCGCCGCCGCGCGGCCCGTACATGCCGACCGCGTGAACCTCGTCGAGGTAAGTCAACGCGTTATATTTGTCGGCGAGGTCGCAGATGGCGTGGATCGGCGCGATGTCGCCGTCCATCGAATAGACGCTTTCGAACGCGATCAGCTTGGGCGTCTGCGGATCGACTTCGGCCAGCAGTTCCTCGAGATGGTCGAGATCGTTGTGGCGGAAGATGCGCTTCTCGCAGCCCGAATTGCGGATGCCCGCAATCATCGAGGCGTGGTTGAGCTCGTCCGAGAAGATGACGCAGCCGGGCAGCACCTTGGCCAGCGTCGACAAGGTCGCCTCGTTCGAGACGTAGCCCGAGGTGAAGAGCAGCGCGTTCTGCTTGCCGTGAAGGTCGGCGAGTTCCGCTTCCAGATCGACATGGTAGTGCGTGTTGCCGCCGATGTTGCGCGTGCCGCCCGAGCCCGCGCCGACGTCGTGCAGCGCCTCCTCCATCGCCGCGATCACGTCCGGATGCTGGCCCATCGAAAGATAGTCGTTCGAGCACCAGACCGTGATCGGCTTCGGCCCGTTATGCCCGGCGAAGCAGCGCGCATTGGGGAACATCCCCTTGTTGCGGAGGATGTCGATGAAGACGCGGTAGCGGCCTTCGGCATGGAGCCGATCGATCGCCTGGGTAAAAACGCGGGAGTAGTCCAAGTGAAGTCCCCGGCAGCGAAGGCGAGCATCTACCGTCCAAAATGCCGGTTTTCCAGTGAGAACGGTTTGCGATTGATCAAAGAAGGTCGATCCGCGTCAGTCCCAGGGCAGCCAGCGAGGCGCGCAGCGGAGGCGTGACGTCGACCGGCGCGGTGAAGACCGCGATCCCCTCCGTCAGCGTTTCGGGCCACGCCTGATCCCGCGTCAGGGTGGCAATCCGACGGGCGATGCCGGCGGCGCCGTCGACGAAGGTCAGCGGGCGCGGCGCGACGCGCGCCAGCCGGTCCGCCACCAGCGGGAAGTGAGTGCAGGCGAGCACGATCGTGTCGATCCGCTCGCCACCGGGCTGGTCGAGCAGGCCTGAAAGCGCGGCGGCAAAAGCGGCGTCGGACGTGGCCTCGCCGCGCAACGCCGCCTCGGCCAGCGCTACCAGCCCGGCCGAGCCGTGGCGCAGGACGAGGCAGTCGCCGGCGAAGCGCGCCGACAGATCGTCGACATAAGGCTGGCGCACCGTCGCCTCTGTGCCGAGCACGCCGATCGCGCGCGTCCGCGAGCTTTCCGCCGCCGGCTTGATCGCGGGCACCGTGCCCACGACGGGCAGGTCGAGCGCGGCGCGGACATGCGCCAGCGCGATGGTCGAGGCGGTGTTGCACGCGATCGTGATCAGGCGCGGGCGGTAGCGCTCGGCCCGCCGGCCGAGCAAAGCGGGCACGCGCGCGCTGATCTCCGCCTCGGACTTTGTCCCATAGGGAAACCCCCCATTGTCCGCGACGTAGACGATCGGTGCCTGTGGCAGCAGATCGCGCACCGCGCGCAGCACGGAGAGGCCGCCGACACCCGAGTCGAACAGAAGGAGGGGCCGCGCGTCGCTCATTCGCCGCGCAATCCGGCGATGGTCAGCGCGGGCGCGATCCGTTCGATGTCCGTCTTGAGGTGGAGCAGGGCGATGCCCGGCTGGCGCAACGCCGCCTCCAGCGCGGGCGCGAACTGCGCGGTCGTCTCGACCGTTTCCGCCCAGCCGCCATATGCGCGCGCGAGCGCGGCGAAGTCGGGATTGCTGAGGTCGGTAGCGGAGACGCGCGTCGGGTAGCGCCGCTCCTGATGCATGCGGATCGTGCCATAGCTGCCATTGTCGATCAGCAGGATCAGGACGCGCGCGCCCGTTTTGGCGGCGGTGGCGAGTTCCTGCCCGTTCATCAGGAAGTCGCCAACGCCCGCCACCGCGACCACGCGCCGGTCGGGAAAGCGCAACGCCGCCGCGATCGCCGCCGGCACGCCATAGCCCATCGCCCCGGCGGTCGGCGCAAGCTGGCTCGGTTGCGAGCCGTAATGCCAGAAACGATGCGCCCAGGCGGAGAAGTTGCCCGCGCCGTTGCAGACGATCGCATCGGGCGGCAGCGTCTCGCGCAGCGTCGCCCAGCATGCGTTGAGGTCGAGCGCCATGCCGTTCGGCGCGGGCGTGGACCAGTCGCGCCATTCCGCATGTGCCTGTCGGCCGGTCTCGAAATGGATCGAATGATCGCTGGCGTCTGCCATCGCGCCCGCAAAGGCGCGTGTATCGGCGCAGATCGCGACGTCGGCGCGATAGACCCGCCCCAATTCCTCCGGATCGGGATGGACATGGATCAGGGTCTGGCCCGGATGATCGGGGGTGAGGATCGTATAGCCGTCGGTGGTCGCCTCGCCCAGACGTGCGCCGACCACCAGCAGCAGGTCCGCCGCGCGCACGCGCTCGACCAGCTTGGGATTGGGGCCATAGCCGAGATTGCCGGCATAGACCGGGCAATCGGCGGACAGCGCGTCCTGCCGGCGGAAGGCGGCGGCCACGGGCAGGCCGGCGCGGCGCGCGAAATTGGCGAAATCGCGGCCGGCTTTCTCGTCCCAGTCGGCCCCGCCGACGATGGCCACCGGCGCGCGTGCCTGGCGGAGCGCAGCAAGCGCGTCGGCGACCGCGCTCGGCGGGCAGGCCTGCGCGACACGCTCGACGCGCGGCCGGTCGGGCGTCTCGGCTCGATCCTCCAGCATATCCTCCGGCAGCGCCAGTACGACCGGGCCCGGACGCCCGTTGAGCGCGGTAGCATAAGCGCGCGCGACATATTCCGGGATGCGATCCGCGCTCTCGATCCGCGCCGCCCATTTGGCGAGGGGGGCGAAGAAAGCGGGAAAGTCCACCTCCTGAAAACCCTCCCGGTCGCGCGCGTCACGCGCCACGTCGCCGACGAACAGGATCATCGGGGTCGAGTCCTGCATCGCGACATGGACGCCGATCGAGGCATTGGTCGCACCGGGCCCACGCGTGACGAAGGCAATGCCGGGGCGGTGCGTCATCTTGCCGTCCGCCTCTGCCATGAACGCCGCGCCGCCCTCCTGCCGGCATACGACGACATCGATGGCGGGCACTTCGACCAGCGCGTCGAGCACGGGCAGGAAACTTTCGCCCGGCACGGTGAACAGGCGGTCGCAACCTTGGGCGGCGAGGGCGTCGACGAGGATGCGTCCGCCGGTCCGGGAACTGGTCATGATCCGGCCATAGCGCCGCGCCGGGCCGGCCCGCAATGTTGACCCGCCGCGCCTCACGCCTCTAAGCCGTTCGCAACTGCGGTGGAGGGTTCGTGGCCAAGAAGATCTACTCCGATGCGGCGGCGGCGCTCGACGGGCTGCTGCGCGATGGCATGACCATCTGCGCCGGTGGATTTGGCCTATGCGGCATTCCCGAGCGCCTGATCGACGCTATCGAGGCGTCGGGCGTGACGGGGCTCACGGTCGTATCGAACAATGCCGGGATCGACGGGGTCGGGCTCGGCAAGCTGCTGCGCAGCCGCCAGATCGCCAAGATGATCTCCTCCTATGTGGGCGAGAACAAGGAGTTCGAGCGGCAATATCTGGCGGGCGAGCTCGAGGTCGAATTCTGCCCGCAGGGCACGCTGGCCGAGCGGGTGCGCGCGGGCGGGGCGGGCATTCCCGGTTTCTACACGAAGACCGGTGTCGGCACCGTCGTTGCCGAGGGCAAGGAAACGCGCGAGTTCGACGGCGAGACCTATGTCCTCGAACGCGGGATCGTCGCCGATCTGTCGATCATCAAGGGCTGGAAAGCGGACGAGGCGGGTAATTTGATCTTCCGCAAGACGGCGCGCAACTTCAACCAGCCGATGGCGGCGGCGAGCAAGCATACAGTGGCGGAGGTCGAGGAGATCGTGCCCGTCGGCGCGCTCGATCCCGACGCCATCCATGTTCCCGGCATCTACATCAAGCGGCTGATCCTCGGCGCGCCGTACGACAAGCAGGTCGAATTCCGTACGACCCGGCCGCGGGGGGCGGCGGGGGGCGCCGGCCCCCCCCCGCGGCGCCCCGCCCCCCCCCCCC
>NZ_JBMDXG010000192.1:0-15488 GCF_048594985.1 Sphingomonas sp.
CGGGGGGCTGGGCGGGAGCAGCGGCGGCCGGCTTGGCCGCGCCGGACTTGGCGCCCTCCACGTCGGCCTTGACGATGCGGCCGTTCGGGCCGGAACCCGATACGCCCGACAGGTCCACGCCCTGCTGCTCGGCGATGCGGCGGGCGAGCGGGCTCGCCTTGATCCGGTCGCCCTTGGCGGCGGGCGCGGAAGCAGCCGTGCCCTGCGCCGGTTTGTTTGTTTCGGACGGCTTGGGATCGGTCGCGGGCGAGGCGCCATAGCCCTTCTCGGCCACCGGCGGCTCCTTGGTCGCCGCCTCGGCCTTCGGCGCTTCCGTCGCTGCGGGCGCGGACGCGGCGGCGGAGGCATCCTCGCCCTCGCCCGCCAGCACCAGGATCGCCGCGCCGACCTTCACCCCGTCGGTGCCCTCGGGCACGAGCAGCTTGGCGACGGTCCCCTCGTCGATCGTCTCGAACTCCATCGTCGCCTTGTCGGTCTCGATCTCGGCGAGGATATCGCCCGATTTCACCGTATCGCCTTCCTTCACCAGCCACTTGGCAAGCGTGCCCTCCTCCATGGTGGGGGACAGAGCGGGCATCTTGATCTCGATCGGCATGGGCGGGCGGGCCTCTCCAGGCAGGCGGAAACGTCGCGCCCCTTTCGGACAGGCGGCGATAAGGGTCAAGGCTCGCTTGCCTTGGCGGCGCGAACGCGCAATCCTTCGTTGCGTGCGTACTTACCTTACCGTCGTCGACGATCAGCCCGAGGCACGGGTCGCCCTGCGCTTCGCCGCGCGGCGCGCCGCCAAGACCGGGGGCGCCATCGCCATCCTCGCGCTCGTGCCTCAGGCCGAATTCGTCCAGTGGCAGGGCGTGCAGGATGCGATGGAGGAGGAGGACAGGCTCCGGATCGAGGCGATGGTCCACCAGGCGGCCGGCGCCCTCCTTGAGGAGACGGGCATCACGCCCGACATCATCGTCCGCCAGGGCGGCGGCGTGACCGCCGTGCGCAAGCTGCTGGAGGAACGGAACGACGTCGCCGCGCTGGTGCTCGGGGCGGCGGCGACAGGCGCGCCGGGACCGCTGGTCGCGCATTTCGCCGGGTCGGACGCCGGCAAGCTCCCCTGCCCGATCATGATCGTGCCAGGCTCGCTGAGCGACGAGGCGCTCGACCGGCTGAGCTAGGCGCGCCGCGCGGTCAGGAAGTAATCGAGCGCTTTATTGTCCGACACCGCAAAGCCCGTGCGCGGATCGAACGACAGGCCTTTTATGTCGATCACGGACAGCCCCGCCGCCTCGATATGCCCGGACAATTCGTCGGGCGTCACGAATTTTGACCAGTCATGCGTCCCGCGCGGCACCATGCCCAGCCCTTCGCCGACGGTGATCAGCGCCAGTCGCGACAAGGGGGTGCGATTGGGCGTCGACAGGATCAGCAGGCCGTCCTCCGCGAGCAACGCCGCCAGCGTCGCAATGAACGCGGCGGGATCGGCGACATGTTCGATCACCTCCATCGACACGACCAGATCGAACCGCTCGCCCGCAAGCGTCGCCACCTCGCCCGCGCGATAGTCGATCGCGAGGCCCTGCCCTTCCGCATGGGCGCGTGCGGCAGCGGCGTTTTCGGGCGCGGCGTCGATCCCCGTGACCGCGGCACCCAGCCGGGCGAGCGGTTCGGACAACAGCCCCGCCCCGCAGCCGACATCGAGCGCGCGCCGTCCGGCGAGCGGACGTAGCGCGCGCGAATCGAGGCCCCACGCCGCATCCACCTGCGTTCGCAGATAAGCGAGGCGCGCGGGGTTCAGCCGGTGGAGCATCCCTGACGAGCCGCGCGGATCCCACCAATCGGCGGCCAGCGCCCCGAAATGCGCCGCCTCGGCCGGATCGATGGTGCGTGTTGCGTTCATGCGGTGGGACCGCTAGCAGGCGCGCGGCGCATTCCCAAGCGCCTTCCCACGCAACAAAGTTACAAAGAAGCCGCACCCCATGGCCCGTATCGTGATGAAGTTCGGCGGCACGTCGATGGCCGGGATCGAGCGCATCCGCAACGTCGCCGCCCGTGTGAAGCGCGAGGTGGAACGCGGCAACGAGGTCGCCGTGGTGGTCTCGGCGATGGCCGGCGAGACCGACCGGCTGGTCAATTTCTGCCGCGAGGCGAGCCCACTCTATGACCCGCGCGAATATGACGTGGTCGTGGCAAGCGGCGAGCAGGTGACGAGCGGCCTGCTCGCGATCGCGCTGCAGGCGATGGGCGTGAACGCGCGGAGCTGGCTCGGCTGGCAATGGCCGATCACCACGTCGGACGCGCATGCCTCGGCCCGGATCGGGACGATCGACAGCGAAAAGCTCGCGGCGGCGATGGCCGGCGGCGAAGTGGCGGTGATACCCGGCTTCCAGGGGCTGACGGCGGACGGCCGCGTCACCACGCTCGGACGCGGCGGATCGGATACGTCGGCGGTCGCGGTCGCGGCGGCGATGAAGGCCGATCGCTGCGACATCTACACCGATGTCGACGGCGTCTACACCACCGACCCGCGCATCGTGCCCAAGGCGCGCAAGCTCCGCTACGTCACCTATGAGGAAATGCTGGAGTTGGCGAGCGTGGGGGCGAAGGTGCTCCAGACCCGCTCGGTCGGGTTGGCGATGAAGGAAAAGGTCCGCGTCCAGGTTCTGTCGTCGTTCGGCGACGCGCCCGACGGCGGCGACCTGCCCGGCACGATGATCGTGGACGAGGACGAGATCGAAGGAATCAGCATGGAACGCCAGCTCATCACCGGCATCGCCCACGACAAGAACGAGGCGAAGGTCACGCTGACTGCGGTGCCCGACCGCCCGGGCGCGGTCGCCAGCATCTTCGGCCCGCTGGCCGAGGCCAACATCAACGTCGATATGATCGTCCAGAACGTGGCGCATGTCGGTGGATCGACCGACGTGACCTTCACCGTGCCCGGTGCGGAGCTGGCGCGCGTGCTCGACGTGCTCGGGCGGTCGAAGGAGGTCATCGGCTTTCAGGAGCTGGTGCACGACACGTCTGTCGCGAAGATCAGCGTGGTCGGCGTCGGCATGCGCAGCCATGCGGGCGTCGCCGCCGCGATGTTCAAGGCGCTGGCCGATCGCGGCATCAACGTGCTCGCCATCACGACGAGCGAGATCAAGGTCTCGGTGCTGATCCTCGAGGATTATACCGAACTGGCGGTGCGCGTCCTCCACACCGCCTACGGCCTCGACGCGACGGACGAGGCCTGAGCAGCCGGCGCGCCCTGCGCAAACGCAGGGCCCGCCATCCCGATTTCACGGTGAGCGTGGCCGTTCAGGCCGTGACGCGGCCGCTCCGTTCCAGCTTGCCCCAGCCGACGACGATCCCGCGCACCGCCGCGCTGAGTGCCTTCAGCACGACATAATACATGATCTGGCGATAGCCGATCCGCTGCGGGATCAGCAGCCACAACAGCCGCCACCGTTCGCGCCGTTCGAGCGCGAACGCGATCACCCCGGCCAGCAGGTCGATCGCGGTGAAGGCCGACCAATAGGTGAGCATCCGCCAGATATCGCCGGAGCTCTGCGCCCAGCCATGGGCGTGCACCGTCGACCATGTCCCGAACAGGCTGAGCAGCAGCGCCAGATCGATGATCGGCGAGATCGCGGCGAACAGGATCTGGAACAGGATCGCCTGCGGGATGCCGATCCGGGCAAGCCCGCGAGGCCTGCCGCTGGCGATCACCCCGCGATGCTTCCACAGGCATTGCAGCGTGCCGAACGCCCAGCGGTAGCGCTGCTTGGCGAGCGCGCGGACGCTCTCCGGAGCCTCGGTCAGCGCGACCGCATATTGGTCGTAATGCACCGTCCAGCCGAGCCGCTGGATCGCGATGGTCAGGTCCTGATCCTCGGCCAGCGTGTTGGCGGGATAGCCCCCCGCCTGTTCGATCGCCGCCCGCCGCCACGCGCCGACCGCCCCCGGCACGACCATCACGGCATTGAGACGGGCAAGCGCCCGTCGTTCCAGATTCTGCGCGGTGATATATTCCAGCGCCTGCCAGCGCGTGACCAGATTGACGCGGTTGCCGACCTTGGCATTGCCCGCGACCGCCCCAAGCCGTTCGTCGTCGAACCAGCGCGCCAGCCGCGCGATCGTCTTGGGCAGAAACTGGGTATCGGCGTCGAGCGCGATCACGATCTCGCCCCGCGCCAGCCGCAGCCCCTGGTTCAGCGCGCGCGCCTTTCCGCCGTTTTCCAGCGTGAGCAGCCTGACGCGCGGCTCGTCGGCGAAGGCCGCGCGGACGATTTCGGACGTGCGGTCGTGCGAGCCGTCGTCGATCACGATCACTTCCAGCGCGACATCCCGGCTTTCCAGCACCCGCCGCACCGATCGTTCGATCACCCGCTCCTCGTTAAAAGCCGGGATCAGCACGCTGACGAAGCGATCGGGGTCGATCGGGGGGAACATCGTGCGCACTTCGATCCGCGCCTGCCACAGGGCCAGTCCGGACAGGATCACCGCTCGCCCGATGCCCAGCGTGATGGCGACCGCGAACACCCACCACAACAGAATCTGGAGATCACCCAGCGCAGTGAACAGCGTCAGGTCGAAGCGGGCGGCCATACGATCGCTGGCCGAGATGGGCGGCATCACCGCGTCCCGCGCCAATCCGGCGAGCGTCGACACCGGCACGAAGGTGTAGCCGCGCGCCTTCAGCTCGCTGATGATGATCGGCAAGGCCGCGACCGTCTGCGCCCGGTCGCCACCCGAATCGTGGAGCAGCACGACCTGCGCGCTGCGATCGGCGTCGCCCGCCTCCACCTGGCGGATCGTGCGTTCGACGATCGCCGACACGCCGGGCCGCATCCAATCATCCGGGTCGACGTGCAGACCGACCGACAGATAGCCTAGCTTTTGCGCGGCGGCGACGGGACCGATTTCGTCGCTCGTGGTCGGTTCCGCGTCCCCGAAATAAGGGGCACGAAACAGACGGAGCGAGCGCCCGGTGAACGCCTGGAACAGGCGCTGGTTGGCGTTGAGCTCCAGCCGGGTTTCGCGGTCGCTCGCCGCGGCCAGGTTCGGGTGGGAATAGGTGTGGCTTCCTACCTCATGCCCCTCGTCGATCTCACGCTGGAGCAGGCGCCGTTCGGTGACGGCGTTCTCCCCCACCATGAAGAAGGTGGCCGGCACGTGCTGTGCCTTCAGGATGTCCAGGATCGGCGGCGTCCACCGGGGATCCGGACCATCGTCGAACGTCAACGCGACCAATCCCGGTCGATATCCCGTCCGCTCGATGCGGTAGGGGGACGGCAACCGGCGGAACGAGACTCCGGCGATGCTGCCGTCGGGAGCGATTGTCACCTGCCGCAGGCCCGCCTGCGGGGTCGCGCCCACACGCAAAATTTCGCCCGTCCCCTCGATGTCGACATTGGTCACTGCGGGAACGGTCGAAATCGCGGCGGGCGACGGCAACGTCCGATGTGCTCGCCCGAACAATGACCAGAGCGCCGGGTCCTCGGCCCCCAACCGCCACAGGGCGACGGAATTCAGGCCGCTCGCGCGCAGCCAGCGGAGTTGATTGTAGGCGGTCGCCGCATCCAGCATCCAGACCCGGTGCTGCCGCCCGCCTTCTTCGTAGGCGAAGCGGGAATTCGCGCTGTCGGCGTCATAGGCCGGCATGACCCCGGAATCGTGCGCGGCAAGCCATGCTTCCTCGATCGACGGGGCGGTGGTTTCGCCGCCCAGCGTCCAATCGTAGGCATAGTTGCCGATCGCGACGACGAGCTTTTCAGGCGGGATGCCGCGAGCCGCACGCGTCACCTGATCGACGAACCATGGCTGCGAGGCGATCGGCCCGGGGGCGCCGCCCTGATAATGTTCGTCATACGCCATCAGGAACAGGCGGTCGGCGACGGCGGCGAAGGCGGGCAAATTCCAGGCGGGATCGCCGACCGGCACCGCGAGCGAGACGATCCATCCGCGCGGCCCTAACCGGAGGCGTGCCTCGCTCAGCAGCCGGCGATAATCCGGCAGCGATGCGGCGGGCAGGCTTTCCAAGTCGAACAGCACGCCCGACGCCTGATTCGCAGCCAGCAGCGCTTCGACGCGCGTCAGGAACCTTGCCCGCTCGGCCGGCCGGGCCAGCAACGCGGCCATCCCGGCCCCATCCCATGCGCCGTCGTGCGAGTTCTGGACCATCGGCATGATCTTCGGCCGACGCGACGCCGCGCTCAGGATCGCCTTGGCGGCGGCGTCCGGCACCTCCGTGATCCGATGGTCGGGCCCGGTGACCGACATCCAGCCCGGCACGACCCAGTCGAGATCGTTGACGTGCTGGCGCAGGGACGCCGTGCTCGCATCATCCCACGGCACGTGAAAGGCGATTGCTTGCGCAGTGCCGGGATTCGACGGACCGAAAATCCGCCGCGCATAATGGAACGCGCGCTTGAAGGGCCGCCGGGCATGGTGTGCATCGGCCACCGCCTCGCCATGCAGTGAGGCCCTTTCCACGGCGAACGGAAGCTGAGGCGGCGGGAGAACCTCCAGGATCGACACCGCGAACAGCCCCAACGCCAGGACGAGCAGCGCGACGAAGGCAAGCATGGCAAGCCGGAAACGGCGGCGGCGGCGGCCCGACGCATCATAGAAGACCGGTGCTGCGTGAGGATCGGCCGCGGGATCGGACATGGAGGGGACGGCATCCCGTAAGCGGAGGATGGCGGCGTTGTACGACCGCGCAGATCGCGCGCCAATGCTTTCCGGACGGCGCTTGCCTGCGCCGGGCGGGACGGGCAGAGGACCGGGATGATCGATCCCGCGACCGCGCCCGCATCCTCCCCCTCGCCCCGAACCGATCGCCTGATGGCGCGGGGCGCCGCGTTCCTCGGCAGCGACCATGCGATCATGGCCGGCGCCATGTCGTGGGTGTCGGAACGGAATCTCGTCTCCGCCATCTCGAACGCGGGCGGCTTCGGGGTGATCGCCTGCGGCGCGATGACCCCCGCGCTGCTCGACGCGGAGATCGCCGCCACCCGCGCGCTGACCGACCGGCCGTTCGGCGTGAACCTCATCACCATGCATCCCGATCTGATGGAGTTGATCGCGATCTGCGGCCGGCATCGTGTCGGGCATGTGGTGCTGGCGGGCGGGCTGCCGCCCAAGGGAAGCCTTGAGGCGATCAAGGAGACGGGCGCCCGGCTGATCGCCTTCGCGCCCGCGCTCGCGCTGGCCAAGAAGCTGATCCGGTCGGGCGTCGACGCGCTGGTGATCGAGGGGATGGAGGCCGGCGGCCATATCGGCCCCGTTTCGACCAGCGTGCTGGCGCAGGAGATGCTACCCGAGATCGCCGATCAGCTTCCCGTCTTCGTCGCGGGCGGCATCGGCCGGGGCGAGGCGATTGCCGGCTACCTGGAAATGGGCGCGGCGGGCGTGCAGCTCGGCACGCGGTTCGTGTGCGCGACCGAGTCGATCGCGCACCCCAATTTCAAGAGGGCGTTCATCCGCGCGTCGGCGCGTGACGCGGTCGCCAGCGTGCAGATCGACCCCCGCCTTCCCGTCATACCGGTGCGCGCACTCAGGAATGCGGGTGGGGCGCTGTTCACCGCCAAGCAGCGCGAGGTGGCGCAGGCGCTCGACGAGGGCGGGCTGGCGATGGCCGAGGCGCAGCTCCAGATCGAGCATTACTGGGCCGGCGCGCTCCGCCGCGCGGTGATCGAGGGCGATGTCGAACATGGCTCGGTCATGGCGGGCCAGTCGGTCGGAATGGTCACGAAGGAAGAGCCCGTCGTGGACATCATCGCGGCCCTGCTGGCCGAGTCCGAGGCCGCGCTCGCCCGGCGGCGCTGACCCGATCCGCCGCCTTCGGTACGCTGTTGGACCGGACCGAACCTTTCTGTTAGCGCCGACCCATGGCCACCGCATCCGCCACTATCGCCGCGCGCGAGATTCTGACGCGGCTGCATGACGTTATGGCGGCGCGCGCGCCCGCGCAGGCCAAGCTCGACCAGGTCGTCGACATCATCGCGCAGGCGCTCAACAGCGAGGTTTGCTCGATCTACCTGCTGCGCGGCGGCGAGCTCGAACTGTTCGCCACCCACGGCCTGAACAAGGCGGCGGTCCACGTCACGCGCCTTGCCATGGGCGAGGGTCTGACCGGCACGATCGCCGAGAAGAACGAGACGCTGAACCTGGCCGAGGCAACCAGCCACCCCGACTTCGCCTACAAGCCGGAGACGGGCGAAGACTTGTTCCACAGCTTCGCCGGCGTGCCGATCGTCCGCGCCGAGCGGGCGGTGGGCGTGCTGACCGTCCAGCATGTCGAATCGCGCCGTTATGACGAGGTCGAGATCGAGGCGCTGCAGACGGTCGCGATGGTGCTGGCCGAGCTGATCGCCGGCGCCGGCCTGATCGACGAGGCGACGCGCGGCGGCGGACTGCGCGACACCGGGGCGGCGCGTCTGACCGGGCTCAAGCTGGTCGAAGGGATGGGCGCGGGCCGCGCCGTATTCCACCAGCCGCGCGTGGTGGTCGAGCATACGGTGGCCGAGGATATCGAGGCGGAGCGCCATCGGGTCTATTCAGCGTTCGACAAGATGC
Source organism: Sphingomonas sp. (assembly GCF_048594985.1). Taxonomy (GTDB): domain Bacteria; phylum Pseudomonadota; class Alphaproteobacteria; order Sphingomonadales; family Sphingomonadaceae; genus Sphingomonas_I. The sequence goes on from NZ_JBMDXG010000192.1 coordinate 8,551, forward strand.
GCGAGCAGATCGACCGGATGATGAGCCAGGCCGAATTCGGCGGCGCGGGCGAACATCAGGACATCCTCGCGACTTACAAGATGTTCGCCTATGACGAGGGCTGGTCGCGCCGGATTAACGCGGCGATCGACAGCGGGCTGACGGCGGAAGCGGCGATCGAGCGGGTCCAGCAGCGCACCCGGATGCGCATGCGCGAGATCGACGATCCGCTGCTGCGCGACCGGATGCACGATCTGGAGGACCTCTCCAATCGGCTGCTGCGGATCGTGTCGGGCCAGCTCGGCACCGCCGCGCAGCTGGGGCTGCGCGAGGATTCGATCCTGATCGCGCGCAATCTGGGACCGGCCGAACTGCTCGAATATGATCGCCGGCGGCTGAAGGGCGTGATCCTCCAGGAAGGGTCGCTCACCAGCCATGTCGTGATCGTCGCGCGGGCGATGGGCATCCCGGTGCTGGGCCGCGTGCGCGATGCGCGCCAGCAGATCGGCGACGGTGACCCGATCCTGCTCGACGCCACGCAGGGCGCCGCCTTCGTTCGGCCGACCGCGCCGATGGAGGAGGCGTTCGAAGGCAAGCTTCAGCTCGGGCAGAAGCGCCGCGCCGAATTCGCCGCGATGCGCGACCTGCCGCCCGAGACGGTCGACGGCACGCGCGTGGCGCTGATGGTCAATGCCGGCCTGCGCGACGATGTCGCAGCGCTGGACACGACGGGCGCCGACGGCATCGGCCTGTTCCGCACCGAATTCGAATTTCTGATCTCGGCGGAATTGCCCAAGCGCGAGCGTCAGCAGCGCCTCTATCGCGACATCATGGAGGCGGCGGGCGAGCGCCCGGTCGTGTTCCGCACGGTGGACATCGGGGGGGACAAGGTCCTGCCCTACATGAACCCGGATTCGGAGGACGAGGAAAACCCCGCCATGGGCTGGCGCGCGCTGCGGCTCGCACTCGAACGCGATGCGCTGATGAAGGCGCAGGCCGAGGCGCTGATCGCTGCCGCCGGGGGGCGGACCCTGCACGTCATGTTTCCGATGGTGTCCGAACCCTGGGAATATGACGAGGCACGCGCCTTGTACGAGGCGCAGCGCGAGGTCGTGGTCCGCAAGGGCAAACAGCCGCCGCTGGCGATCCGCTATGGGGCGATGCTCGAGGTGCCGGCGCTGGCCGAAAGCCTCGACATGCTGCTGCCCCGGCTCGACTTTCTGTCGATCGGCACCAACGACCTCACCCAGTTCCTGTTCGCCGCCGATCGCGCGCATCCGAATCGGGCCGAGCGCTATGATTGGCTGAGCCCCGCCATCCTGCGGTTCATAGCGCGCGTCACCGCGCAGACCGCCGCAGCCGGGGTGCCGGTGGGCGTGTGTGGCGAGATGGGGGGGCGGCCGCTGGAAGCGATGGCGCTGCTCGGCCTCGGCGTCGATCGCCTGTCGATCACGCCCGCCGCGATCGGCCCGGTCAAGGCGATGATCCGTTCGCTCGATCTGTCGGCATTGCGCGCGACGCTGCCCGGCATGCTGGCGACGCCGCCGCGTGACCTGCGCGCCGCGCTTCAGCAATGGGCGGCGGATCACGGCGTGCGTATCGGTTAAGTGCCCGTTCCATCAGGCGGACCGAACGGGGTCGTTTGACAGAGTTCGGCGATTGTGCGTGTGTTGTGTGCAACATTCTTGCAGCAGCCGGGGAGAGGCGTGAGCGGCAACGAAAGCAACACGGAGGTTTCCGTGACGACGCCGACGGTCGGTGCGCGATTGCGCGCCGCTCGCGAAGCGCGCGCGCTCGCGATCGAGGATGTCGCCGCACGCACGCGCATCCCGACCCGCCATCTGCAGATGATCGAGCGGGGCGATTATGCCGGCCTGCCCGCCCCCACCTACAGCGCGGGCTTCATCAAGACCTATGCGCGCCTGCTGGGGCTGGACGGGCAGTCCATGTCGGACCAGTTCCGGGGCGAGATCGGGTCGTCGATGCGCGAGACGCAACGCCCGCAGCCCTATGAACCGGCGGACCCGCGGCGGACACCGCCGATCGGACTGGCGCTGCTCGCGCTGCTGGTCGCGGTGCTGGTGAGCGTCGGCTACCTCTATTGGCGCGGCGCAAGCGAAAGCGCGACCGAGATCGCGGCGGCGGCCTCTGACGCGCCGACGACGGCATCGCCGCAACCCGCCGCCACTCCAACGCAAACCACTGCCCCCGTGCCGGCCGCGTCCCCCGACGGCCCCGTCACCGTCGGGGCAAGCCAGGAAGTGTGGGTGCGCGTGTCCGACGGCGGCAAGACGCTGTTCATGGGCATCCTCAAGCCCGGTGAGCGGTTCGAAGTGCCGGCCGATGCGGTGTCACCGCTGCTGACGACCGGGCGTCCGGGCGCGACCCTGCTCACGCTCGGAACGACGCAAATCGCGATCGGCGGCGATCCCGACCGCGCCGCCAAGGACATTTCGCTCACCGCACCCGCGTTGCGCGAGCGCGCCGCCGGGCAGGCGAACGGCGCGACGCCCACTGCCGGCAGCGCGATACCGGGCTGACGGTTTCACCGACCCTTCAGCTTGGCTATGCTTGGGTGCGCCCCGCCCGCTTTCGCATCGGCCGTTCCGGAGACATCATGCCCGCCTTCCGCCCTGCTCTCGCCCTGACCTTTGCCCTTCTCGCGATGCCCGCCGCGGTCGCCCAGCGTCCGTCCTCGATCGAGGAACGGGTCGGACGGGTCGAGAAGGAACTGCGCGCGGTCCAGCGTAAGGTCTTCCCCGGCGGCGATCAGGCCTTCACCACCCCCGACATCGCGGCGCCCCAGACGCCCCCGCCCGTCGCGGGAATGCCGGCCAGCGCACCGATCAACGACCTGACCGCGCGCGTCGACGCGCTCGAAAAATCGGTGACCCAGCTCACCGCGCAGGTCGAGGAACAGGGCCATCGCCTTTCGGTCCTGTCGGCGCAGGTGACCAAGGACCGGCAGGAGTTCACGACGCGGCTCCAACTCGTCGAACAAAGCGGTGCGGCGCAACCCACGGCCGTCGCTCCGGGGGAGCCGACGACGTTACCCGCGCCGGCGGCCGCAACGCGTCCCGCGCCGGTAAAGACACCCCCCAAGCCCGCGCCCGAACCGGCGGCGACCGAGGACACGACCGGTCCAGCTGCGTCGGGTGATCCCGCTGAGGACGCCTACATGGCGGGATATCGTCTGTGGACGCAGAAGAAATATAGCGAGGCGCAGACCGCGCTGCGCGCTGTCGCCACCAAATATCCCAAGCATCGCCGCGCCAGCTACGCGCAGAATCTGCTCGGCCGTGCCTATCTCGATGCCGGGCGCCCCGCCAATGCGGCCGAGGCGTTCGCCGCGAACTACCAGACCAACCCGCGCGGCGAGCGGGCGCCCGACAGCCTGTTCTACCTCGGCGAGTCGCTGGTGAAGCTCAACAAGCCCACCGATGCCTGCCGGGTCTATGACGAGTTCACCGCCGCTTATGGCAGCACCGCGAGCGCCAGCCTGAAGGATCGCGTCGCCGCCGCGCGCAAGACCGCGAAGTGCAAGTGAGGGCGTGACCGATCCGGTCGCGCGCTTCGCCGCCGATCTCAATTCGATTGCTCCGGGTGGCCAGCTTGCGCTGGGCGTGTCGGGCGGTCCCGATAGCCTCGCTTTGCTGCTCCTCGCATCGGCGGCCCGGCCGGGACGTGTCGTGGCCGCGACCGTCGATCACGGATTACGCCCCGAATCGGCGGACGAAGCGGCGATGGTCGCCGGCGTCTGCCGCCGATTGTCGGTGCCGCATTCCATCCTGCGGGTGACCGTCCGCGAATCGGGCGAAGGTCTGCAAGCAGCCGCACGCGCCGCGCGGTACGCCGCACTGACCGAGTGGGCACGCGACGAAGGAGCGGGGTGGCTCGCCACTGCGCACCATCTCGACGATCAGGCAGAAACCGTGCTGATGCGGTTGGCGCGGGGGGCGGGCCTCAACGGTATGGCAGGCATCCGCCCGTCGCGCCGACTCGGCCGCAGCCTCCATCTCGTCCGTCCCCTGCTCGGCTGGCGCAAGCAGGAGCTGGTGGCGTTGGTCACCGACGCCGGCCTTACGCCGGTCGACGATCCGTCCAACGCCGATCCGCGCTTCGACCGGACGCGCGCGCGCGCGCTGCTGGCCTCCGGCTGGCCGGCCGCCGACCGGGTCGCTGCGGTCGCCACGCGGCTGGCGGAGGCTGAAGCGGCGCTGGACTGGCAGGCGGCGCGACTGGCGCACGATCGGGTCGACGTCTCCTCATCCGGGGGCCGGATCGACCCTGCCGATCTGCCGCGAGAATTTCGTCGCCGGCTGCTGGTCGGCGCGCTCGCGCGGATGGCGCCGCACGCCGAGTTGCGCGGGGACGAGGTCGATCGCCTGCTTCATCGGCTGGACACGGGCGAGACCGCGACGCTGGCGGGCGTGAAGGTGGCAGCGGGGCGCGTCTGGCGGCTGTCGATCGCGCCGCCGCGTCGATCGGGCTGATCGCGCTTGTTCCATTGCCATTAACGTCTGCATGCCTATCTTGGCGGCTCAGAAAGGCGGCATGCGCATGAAGGACGAGAAAGACCCCCAGGGCAGTGGCGGCGGTGGCAACCCGCTGGTGAAGAACCTGGCGATCTGGCTGGGCATCCTGCTCGCCATCGTCCTGTTCGTGTCGATGTTCGAAAGCGGCAACAAGAGCGCCGCGGGCGACCAGATCGCCTATTCGGACTTCCTGCAGGCGGTCGATGCCGGATCGGTCAAGGAAGTGTCGGTCGGCGACGGGCTGATCGCCGGCAAATACACCAATGGCGCGGCATTCAAGACGAACGGCGTGCCCGATCCGACACTTACCCAGCGCCTGCTGAGCAAGGGCGTCAGTTTCAGCGGCCGCCCCCAGGAGCAGGCGAGCCTGTGGCAGTACGTTCTCGTCCAGGCGATGCCGTTCCTGATCATCGTCGGCATCGGCTGGCTCGTGATGCGCCAGATGCAGAAGAATGCGGGATCGGGCGCGATGGGCTTCGGCAAGTCCAAGGCCAAGATGCTGACCGAGAAGCACGGGCGCGTCACCTTCGACGACGTGGCCGGCATCGACGAGGCGCGCGAGGAATTGCAGGAGATCGTCGATTTCCTGAAGGACCCGACCAAGTTCGCGCGACTCGGCGGCAAGATCCCGAAGGGCGCGCTGCTGGTCGGCTCGCCCGGCACGGGCAAGACCCTGCTCGCCCGCGCGATCGCGGGTGAGGCGAAGGTGCCGTTCTTCACCATCTCCGGTTCCGACTTCGTCGAAATGTTCGTGGGCGTGGGCGCGAGCCGCGTGCGCGACATGTTCGAACAGGCGAAGAAGAACGCGCCCTGCATCGTCTTCATCGACGAAATCGACGCGGTCGGCCGCCATCGCGGCGCGGGCCTCGGCAACGGCAATGACGAGCGCGAGCAGACGCTGAACCAGCTGCTGGTCGAAATGGACGGGTTCGAGGCGAACGAGGGCATCATCATCGTCGCGGCAACGAACCGCCCCGACGTGCTCGATCCCGCGCTGCTGCGTCCGGGCCGGTTCGACCGCCAGGTGGTCGTACCCAAGCCCGACATCGAGGGGCGCGAGAAGATCCTGGCGGTGCACACCAACAAGCTGCCGCTCGCGCCCGATGTCGACATCCGCACCATTTCGCGCGGGACGCCGGGCTTTTCGGGTGCCGATCTCGCCAACCTCGCCAACGAGGCGGCTCTGCTCGCCGCGCGCAAGGGCAAGCGCCTGATCGCTATGCGCGAGTTCGAGGAGGCCAAGGACAAGGTCATGATGGGCGCCGAGCGCAAATCGATGATCATGACCGAGGAGGAGAAGCGTGCCACCGCTTATCACGAGGCCGGGCACGCGCTCGTCTCGCTGCACGTCGAGGGCTGCGATCCGCTCCACAAGGTGACGATCATCCCGCGTGGCCGCGCGCTGGGCGTGACCTGGAACCTGCCCGAGCGCGATCGCTATTCGATGTCGATGAAGCAGATGAAGGCGCGCCTCGCGCTCGCCTTCGGCGGCCGCATCGCCGAGCAGCTGATCTACGGCATGGATTCGCTCAACACCGGCGCGTCCAACGACATCCAGCAGGCCACCGACATGGCCCGCGCGATGGTGATGGAATATGGCATGAGCGAGAAGCTCGGCTGGCTGCGCTATCGCGACAATCAGGACGAGGTGTTCCTCGGCCATTCGGTATCGCGCAACCAGCATATGTCGGAGGAGACCGCGCGCCTGATCGACAGCGAGGTCCGTCGGCTGGTCGAGGAAGGCGAGGCCACGGCGCGCAAGGTGCTGACCGACAATCTCGACGAGCTCCACCGGCTCGCGGCGGCGTTGCTCGAATATGAGACGCTGACTGGCGAGGAATCGAAGCGGGCGATCGCGGGTGAGGATATCGGCCGCGAAAACCCGACCGCGCGCCCGCTCCGCGCGCTCAGCGCGGGCGGATCGTCGATCCCCAAGAGCCGCCGCCCCGGCGGCTGGGGCGAACCCAAGCCCGCCGGCGCCTGACGGATCGGTAAAGAAGGGGCGGCCCGACATGATCGGGCCGCCCCTTTTCTGCTTTAAGCCGACGCTCAAAGGCCAATCTTATCTCCGGCTGGCCAGTCACGGGCACTGCCGCCAGCTAGCCGCCTCGACGGCCGATCCGGCGGGCTAACCCGCCGGACCGCCGCGTGGTCAGAAGCGGAAGCCGACCGTTACGCCATAGGTGCGCGGATCGGCGGGCTGGCCCACGACGAGGCCGGTATTGCCCGACTGGGTGGCCAACACCTCGAAATACTCCTCGTCGAACGCATTGCGCACCCAGCCGAAGACATCGAAGCCTTCGCCACGGAAGCCGACGCGCAGGTTGGTGAGCGCATAGCCTTCCACAGTGGTGTAGATCGACGGGGAGGCGTTGGAGTTCCAGTGCGAGCGGTAGTTGCCGTCGACGCCGATGTAGAGCTGGC
>NZ_JBMDXG010000193.1:0-1506 GCF_048594985.1 Sphingomonas sp.
GTCGCGGACGTTCCTGCAGCAGAAGCCGGCGGACAGCGTCGACGTGGCACAGGTGGCGATCGCTTTCGAGGACGCGCTGGAAGCGGCGACCGCCGACATCGCGGGCTGGGTACTGGTATCCGGCAACAGCGACCCCAACCCCGCACGTTGAACCGGGTGGCGCGTCAGCGACGGCGCGCCGGATCGATCCAGCGGAACGTCAGGTTGATGCGTGGCCCCACCGGTCGGGCCGTGCGCGGGAGCGCGTGGCGGTAATGCCGCTGCGTATCGCCCGCCATCACCAGCAGGCTGCCGTGCGGCAACGTCAACGCTGAGCGCAGCGCCGGATCCTGCCGGTGCTTGAGCAGGAAGCGGCGCGCGGCGCCCAGGCTGACGGAAGCGATCACCGGCTGCGGTCCGAGTTCGGGCTCGTCGTCGCTGTGCCAGCCCATCGCATCGCGTCCGTCGCGGTACAGGTTCGCCAGTACGCTGTTGAAGGGGGTATCGAGTTCATCCTGCAGCCGCAGCCGCAGACCGGACAGAGCGGCGGTCCACGGATGCGGCGTGAAGTCCGTGCCCGAGTAGCGGTACACCGCTTCCGCATCGCCGACCCACGCGCTCAGCCTGGGCGAATCGACCACGCGGCCGAACATCCGGATGCGGTGCACGCTCCACGGCAGCGTCGCCCGCAATGCATCGAACAGCGCATCGGCCTCCGCACCGGCCAGCCACGCGGGCCGATAGTCCAGATGCGCGCCCGGAAGCGCCGTGCCGTGTCCATTCGCAGCGAGCGGCAGGGGTATGGTCATGTCGGCGATGCTCGCGGATTTGCCCCATCCCGCGCAAACCCCGAAAATGCCCGGAGCCTAACGCCATGCTGGAGCAAGCCCGATGTCCGATGTCGAACGCGATGTGATGGAGTACGACGTCGTCACCGTCGGCGCGGGGCCGTCGGGCCTGGCGTTCGCGATCCGGCTCAAGCAGCTGAATCCCGAGATCTCGGTCTGCGTGATCGAGAAGGCCAGCACCATCGGTGCGCACATCCTCTCCGGCGCGGTGATCGAACCGCAGCCGCTCGACGCACTGCTGCCCGGCTGGCGCGACAATCCGCCGCCGGTCTGCGGGCCCGCTGCGGACGACGAGTTCTGGTACTTCAGCAAGGACGGCGGCCGCAAGTTCCCGATCGTGCCCCCGGGCATGCGCAACCATGGCAACTTCATCGTCTCGCTCGGCGCGATGTGCGCGTGGCTGGCGCCGCAGGCCGAAGCGCTGGGCGTGGAGATCTATCCGGGCTTCGCCGCTGCGGAAACGCTGCATGACGACGACGGCAAGGTCATCGGCGTGCGCATCGGCGACATGGGCATCGCCAAGGATGGCAGCCACAAACCCGGCTACACGCTGGGCATCGCCATCCGCGCCAAGGTCACCGTGCTGGCCGAAGGCGCGCGCGGCCACCTGACCAAGCGGCTGGTGAAGCGCTTCGCCCTGGACAAGGACAGCGACCCGCAGGCGTATTCGATCGGCATC
>NZ_JBMDXG010000194.1:0-2872 GCF_048594985.1 Sphingomonas sp.
CTTAGGCGCGGGCAGGAAGGGCGCGCTGACGCTGTCGGGGGTGCGTCCGTTCGGCTTCGATTCGGCCACCATCTTCGCGACCGCCTCCAGCAGCTTGGCATTCTCCATCACGATTCCGTCCTTGATCGTGTGGACGATGCCGCCGCTCCGTACCATCTTGCCCGACGAATCGAGCGTGTTGGCGCCGAAGCCGTAGAGGAAGGCGAGGTTGTAGGCGGGGTTGCGGTCGACGATCAGCAGGTCGGCGACGAAGCCCGGACGGATCATCCCCAGCTTCGGCTCGCGCAATGTCTGCGCGCTGTTCCAGGTCGCGGCCTTCAGCGCCTCGTAATTGTGCAGCCCCGCCTCGCGCAGCAATTCCAGCTCGCGCACGTTCGAAAAGCCCGGCGTCGCCCAGATATAGCTGTCGTCGGTGCCGTAGGCGACGCGCCCGCCTTCCTTGTTGAACGCATAGATCAGGCGCCCCCACAGATCGTACGCCTTGCTCCACGCGGCTTCGTCGTCCGACGTCCAGTTCCAGAAATAGCCGCCGTGGAGATTGCGGTTGGGCAGGAATTTCTCCCACAGCAACTGGTGGGTATATTTCTCGTGCCAGGGCAGCCCCTGCGCGCGCAGGATGTCGCGGTTCGCCTCGTAGACGACGCGCGTCGGCAGCATCGTGACGCCGGTCGCGGCCAGTTCCTTGGCGACATCGGTCAGCAGCCGGGTGCGCGCCGGCTCGCGATCTGCCTCGGTCCAGACGACGCCCGCGTGGCGGAAGCGCTCGCTCTCGTCGTCATAGCTATATTCGCGCGGATAATCCTGGATCGTGCGATCCAGCGCGGATTCGGCATAGCCATAATGGTGCTCGATCATCGTCACGCCGAGCTTCGCGGCGGTGAGCGCGTTGACCACCGGCGTGGTCGCGGGCGGCAGGTGGACCGTGGTGATCCCGCCCGAGGCGTAGACCGCCTTGCACACCGCGCCGAACAACTCGCGGCTCCAGGCAATCTGGCCGACACTGACGACGTGCGCGCCCTTGGCCGCGATTTCGCGCGCGATGCGCGGGGCCTGCGCCGGATCCTCCTGCTCCTCGCGGGAGTAGCCGGGCAGGTTGCCCCACGTCCAATAGGGGTAGAGGCGCGGCGCGAGAATGCGGTTGGCGGCCGACAGCCGCTGCTGCTCGAGCGCGTGGGGCAGGCCCCGGTCGGGCACCATCACCTCCGCCGTCACGCCGTGCGCGAGCTTCAGATAATGGTTGTACGCCATCGGAAGCGGCTCGTCCCGGATGTGCATGTGCAGGTCGATCATGCCGGGCATGACGAACTTGCCGGTGGCGTCGATCACGCGGTCGCCGGTCGGGCGCGCGGTCGCGCCGCGCCGGCCGACCGAAACCGGATCGAACGCCGTCATCTCGGTGATGCGGTTGCCTTCGATGACGATGTCGTACGGCCCTGCCGCTGGCCCGCCATGGCCCGGGATCACCATCGCGTTCAGGATGACGAGGCGGCGATAGGGCCCGGCCGCCAACGCGCCATGATCCGGCGCGGGCGCGGCCGTCGCCGCCGGAACCACCGCCGCCGTCGCGGCTGCCGGGACGATCGCGGTGGCCAGCACCGCCGCCATGGTGGTCCTCAAAAACGCATCGCGCACGATCCCGTACATTCGCCTGCCCCCCTTACGTTTAAGAAAATCCGGCCCTTGTACGTTTGGCCGATGATGATACCAAATTAACCAGCAATCTACCGAAGGTATTTCGATGCTGGATCAGATCGATCGCAACATTCTCAGGACGCTGCAGCGTGACGGGCGGATCACCAACCAGGATCTCGCGGGCGAGGCGGGAATTTCGCCCTCTGCCTGCTTCGACCGGCTGCGCAAACTGCGCGAGCAGGGTTATGTGACCAATATCGTCGCTTTGCTCGATCCCGCCAAGCTCGATCGCTCTCTGCTCGTCTTTATCGAAGTCCTGCTCGACCGCACGACCAACAACGTCTTCGATCATTTCGCCGAGGCGGTGCGCGGCATGCCCGAAATTCTCGAATGCCACATGGTGGCCGGCGGGTTCGACTATCTGCTCAAGACGCGCGTCGCGAACATGGAAGCATATCGCCGCTTCCTCGGCGATTCGCTGACCCACATGCCCGGCATCCGCGAGACGCGGACCTATGCCGTGCTCGAGGAGGTCAAATACACCACCAACCTGCCGATCTGAGGGCATCCGCGCTGCGCGGCGCGGTGATGCCCGCCCGGCACGCGTACCGCGCGACGCCCACCCAGCTTCGCGCGGCGTAACCCGCACGGGAACCGGGTGGGGGACGCAGGCTGACGCCACGTCTACGCGATACGCCGGATCAGGACGCAGGGATGGCGGCAAGCGGCGCGGGCGGCGGCACCGGCGTGGCGACGCTCTGCTTTTCCCGCGCGACCATCGCCGCGACATCCGCGAGCAGCTTCGGCGCGTCGTACACGATGCCGTCCTTCACGGTGTAGCGCACGCCGCCGATCCGCTCCTGCTTGTTGGTCTGCGGATTGAGGCGGACGAAGCCCGTGCCGTAGAGCGTCTTGAGGTTCTGGAGCGGGTTTTCCTTCACGATCACCAGATCGGCGAGGTAGCCGGGACGGACCAGCCCGAAGTCGGGATTTTCGACTCCCTTCGGCCGCATCAGCTCCTTGGCGCCGTTGATCGTGGCCGAACGGATGATCTCGAGCGGGCTGAACCCCGCCTCGCGGAACAGCTCCAGCTCCTCGACATAGGCGAAGCCGTAGACCTTGTAGATGAATCCGGAATCGGTCCCGACCGTCACCAGGCCGCCGATATTCTTGTAATCGTTCACGACGTCGAAGAACTTGTCGTAGAATTTCTTCCACGACATTTCGATCTCGCTGGTCC
>NZ_JBMDXG010000195.1:0-2126 GCF_048594985.1 Sphingomonas sp.
GTCCGCCTACACGTGTAAGGACGACAGACTGGTTGACCGAAGGGATGGTGAGTTCCCGTCCGAGCGCTGCAGCGGCTGCGGCAAAGGCCGGCACGCCGGGTGTCAACGTATAAGGGATGCCGAGGCGGTCGAGGCGGCGCATCTGCTCTGCCACCGCGCTCCAGATCGACAGATCGCCCGAATGCAGACGAGCCACGTCTTCTCCCGCCTCATCCGCGCGAACATATTCGGCTTCGATCTCATCGAGCGACATTGGGGCCGTGTCCACGAGGCGTGTCTCCGGACTGCACCAGTCGAGCATATCCTTGGGCACGATGGACCCGGCATAGAGGCAGACCGGGCAACGCGCGAGCAGATTGCGCCCGCGCACGGTGATGAGATCCGCCGCCCCGGGGCCGGCACCGATGAAGTGGACGGTCATGGCTTGCTCCAGCGCCATTGCGTGATGGGCATTGCCGGCCGCCAGCCTTGCATCTGGCCGAGGGGTACGGCCTGGCTGACGGCGAGGCGAACAAGTTCACCGCCGTGCTGGCTGAAAAGCGCGAGCAGCACCTGCTCCATCTCCAGGGTGACGGCATTGGCGACGAGCCGGCCGCCTGGACGCAGGGCCGCCAGAGCCGCATCCATCACGCCCGGATCGGTGCCCCCACCGCCCACGAAAATCGCATGCGGTTCATCAAGGCCTCCCAGGACCCCGGGCGCCGATCCCTGGGCCACACGGAGGTCGGGCACGCCGAAATTGTGTGCGTTGCGTCCGATGCGCTGCGCGCGCTCGGGATCGGCCTCGATGGCAATGGCGCGAAGGCTGGGATCGGCCAGCATCCATTCGATAGAGATGGATCCCGATCCCGCCCCGATGTCCCACAATACCTCGCGCGCACGCGGCGATAATGCAGCAAGCGTCACTGCGCGGATATCGCGTTTGGTGATCTGCCCGTCATGCTCGAATAACGCGTCGTCAAGGCCGGGGGATAGGGGAAGAATGCGGGCGCCGGGCAGGGGCACAACCGTTACCGCACAGATATTGAGCGGGTCGATGTCGTCGAGCACGAATCCGTCTGCCATTTGCGACCGGATAAGCTCGCGTGGCCCGCCAAGGGCTTCGAGTACGGTGATAATCGAACGCCCGAACCCGGCATCGGTGAGCAGCGTCGCAAGCGCGCCCGGGCCGTTTTCGTCCGACGTCAGTGCAAGAATTCTTGCGCCGGCATGCAGATGTGGCCGGATGAGATCGGTGGGGCGGCCATGGAGGGACAGGCAGGAGACCTCCTGCAGGGGCCATCCCAGGCGGGCGGCCGCAAGGCTGAAGGCGGACGAATGCGGCAGCACAAGCATCTGCGTGGGATCGACATGGCGCGACAGGGTAGCGCCCACTCCGAAATGGAAGGGATCACCGGAGGCCAGCACGCAGACCGCGCTTCCCCGCAGCGACAGGATAGCCTCGACAGACGCGGAAAACGGCGTCAGCCAGGGGTGGCGCTGGCCGGTCAGTATGGCGTCCGCCAGGTCGAGATGGCGTGCGCCGCCAAAGACATGCGCAGCACCCGCAACAGCATCGCGCGCTGCGGGCGAAAGGCCGGAAAGCCCGTCCTCGCCGATGCCGACAATGGTGAGCCACGGCACGCCCATCACATTGTTCCACGCGGCGAATAGACCAGCGGGTCCATGCCCGGCCGCTCGATGATCCGCGTTTCTGCCGACCCGATGATGACGCAGGTGGCCATGTCTGCCCGCTGCTGGTCGGCCTCGCCAAGCGGCACGACCACGAAATCTTCGTCCGGCCTCCCGACCGCGCGGCCGAACACGACTGGCGTGGTCACCGGCAGGATTTCGCGCAAAATGCGGAACGCCGTCGCCAGCTGCCACGGCCGGGCCTTCGAAATGGGGGTGTAGAGCGCGATCACCAGGCCTGCCTCGGCGACCGCACGCAGGCGACGCTCGATGACTTCCCAGGGCTTGAGATTGTCCGAGAGCGAAATGGCGCAGAAATCGTGTCCCAGCGGGGCTCCTGCGCGCGCTGCGACCGCCAGCATGGCGGTGACGCCGGGCAAGACGACGAAGTCGAGGCGCCGCCAGGTCTCGGGTCCAGTCTCGATGGCCTCGCAGATGGCTGCAGCCATGGCGAA
>NZ_JBMDXG010000196.1:0-1613 GCF_048594985.1 Sphingomonas sp.
GGCCGCATGGCGCCGGTCGATCCCCACCATCTCATCTTCATGGTCTGGGCGACGACGCAGCACTATGCCGATTTCGAGATCCAGGTCCGCGCCGTCCTCGGCGACCGCGCCGAAGACGACCGCCATTTCGAAACGGCCACCCGCGCGCTGGAGGACGTGATCCTCAACGGAGTGTTCGGGCGGTAGCATCGCATACGCGAATGCGTATTTTGGCATTTTATGCGCGATTGCGTATGCCCTCAATTGATACGCTGTCGCGTATATTGCCGATTTATCCGCATTCGCGTATGATCATGCGATGGCTGGCCAGATCATTCGCAACGAGAAACAGATGGGCGCCGAGCTGCGGCGGGCGCGCCGACGCGCCGGACTGTCGCAGTCGACGCTGGGCGAGCGCGTCCATCTCCGGCAAGCGACGGTATCGCGCGTCGAGGCGGGCGAACCAGCGGTACAACTGAGCACCGTAATGGCGCTGCTCGCGGCACTCGACCTTGAGCTGGTGCTGCGCCCACGCTCCAAGGACCTCGACGATCTCGAAAAGCTGATCTGATGGCCCGCGCGCCTCGCCACAGCGCCCTTTCCGTCTTTCAGAACAGCCGACTCGTCGGCCGGCTCGATCGGGCGGCTTCAGGGGCGATCGGCTTTCGCTACGACGGGACCTGGCTGGACAGTCCATCGGCTTTCCCGGCCTCGCTTTCGCTGCCGCTTCGCCAGGAGCCCTATTCCGGCGCGGCGGTCATCAGTGTCTTCGAGAACCTTCTCCCCGACGATCGCGCGATCCGCCAGCGGATCGCCGGCCGGGTCGGCGCCGCCGGGGCGGATGCCTACAGTCTGCTCGCGGCGATCGGCGGGGACTGCGTGGGCGCCCTGCAGTTCCTCCCCGATGGCCAAGAGCCGGGACCGGCAGGCGGTATCGACGCCACCGAGATCTCCGACGACCAGATCGCCGAAATCCTCTCGACCCTCGCCAGCTTCCCGCTTGGCCTGGGACGCGAGAACGATTTCCGCATCTCGCTGGCCGGTGCGCAGGAGAAGACCGCGCTTCTGCGGCGCGACGGACGCTGGTACCGGCCGCATGGGACAACCGCGACGACCCATATCCTGAAACCACGCATCGGCCGCCTCCCGAACGGCATGGATCTCTCGGACAGCGTGGCCAACGAATATCTCTGTCTGCGGCTGCTGGCCGCGTTCGGGCTTCCCGTCGCACAGGCGGAAATGATGGACTTCGGCCTGCCCGTCCTGGTCGTCGAGCGTTTCGATCGGGCTTGGGCACGTGACGGACGTCTCGTCCGCCTTCCTCAGGAGGACTTCTGCCAGGCGCTGTCCGTCCCACCATCGTTGAAGTACCAGTCCGAAGGCGGTCCAGGGATCCGGGACATTCTCGATCTTCTCAAAGGCAGCGACGATCCCTTCGGCGATGTCGGGAAAGTCCTCTCCGCGGCCGTACTCTTCTGGCTGATGGGCGCCACGGATGGTCACGCCAAGAATTACAGTATTTTCCTGCGGCCCGGCGGCGGCTTCGGGCTGGCGCCGCTCTACGATGTCCTGACGACGCAACCGGACGTCGATGCCGGAGCGATCCCCGCGAACGGGTTCAGGATGGCGATGTC
>NZ_JBMDXG010000197.1:0-4024 GCF_048594985.1 Sphingomonas sp.
GCGCATCGATCTCGCCGGTCGCCAGCATCTGGCGCGCGTGCCACACGATCGTGCCGGAGCCCGTGCGCTGGCCCTTGAACCAGCCGTTTAGCATCGGGCCGACCGACAGCGCGATCGCCGGGATGTTCACCGTCGCCGCCGCCATCAGCAAGGCCGGCGTGGTCTTGTCGCATCCGGTGGTCAGCACCACGCCGTCGAGCGGGTAGCCGTACAGCGCCTCGACCAGGCCGAGATAAGCCAGGTTGCGATCGAGCCCGGCGGTCGGGCGCTTGCCTGTCTCTTGGATCGGGTGGACCGGGAATTCGAGCGCGATGCCGCCCGCCTCGCGGATGCCTTCGCGGATCCGCTCCGCCAGGACGAGGTGGTGCCGGTTGCAGGGCGACAGGTCCGATCCCGTCTGCGCGATGCCGATGATCGGCTTGCCCGATTGCAACTCCTCCAGGCTCAGCCCGAAGTTGAGGTAGCGCTCCAGATAGAGCGCGGTCATGTCGATATTCTCGGGGTTATCGAACCAGGCGCGCGAACGAAGCTTGGGCAGGGGGCGGGGGGTCTCGGTCATGATGCTTTCGATCGCGTGTCAGCGGGTGGAAAAACGGTAGACGATGCGGTTGCGGTAGGTCTTGCCCGGATCGAGCCGCGCAAATCCGAATTCGGGCCGGTTGGGCGTATCGGGGAAGACCTGCGGTTCGAGCGCGATGCCGTCGGACTGGCGATAGGCCAGGCCCGATTTGCCGATCGCGGTCGCATCGAGGAAGTTGCCGGTGTACAGTTGCAGGCCCGGCTGGTCGCTCAGCACCTCCAGCACGCGGCCCGTTTTCGGATCCTCCAGCCGCGCATGCAGGCGCGGCTCGGCGCTCGGCGTCCGGGCGATCACGTAATTTTCGTCATAGCCTTGGCCGAAGACGATCTGATCGTCGCGGCCGTCGCGAATGCGCAGGCCGATCACGGTCGGCGTGCGGAAATCGAGCGGGGTGCCTGCGACCGGCCGGAACTGGCCGGTGGGGATCAGGCTGGCGTCGACCGGCGTCGTCGTTTCCGCCGGGATCGTCAGGACGTGGTCGAGGATGTCGTGCTGCGACGCCTCGCCGCCGAGATTGAAGAAGCTGTGGTTGGTGATGTTGAGGATCGTCGGCTTGGTCGTCGTGGCGCTGTAGGTCAGCGCCAGCTCGTTACGCTCGTTCAGGCTGTAGGTCGCGGTGACGGTCAGCTGTCCGGGATAGCCGTCCTCGCCGTCCGCGCTGACGTAGCGGAGCGTGACGTGCGCCTCGTTCCCATCGCCCTTGGTCTCGACCACGGTCCAGAGCCGCTTGTCGAAGCCCTGGACGCCGCCATGCCGCGCGTTGGGGCCGTTGTTGCGGGCAAGCTGATAGCCCTTGCCGTCGATCGTGAAGCGGCCGTCGCGAATACGGTTGGCATAGCGCCCGACGGTCGCGCCGAAATAATTGGGCGCCTTGAGGTAGCCGGCAAGGTCCTTGTGGCCCAGCGCGATGTCCGCTGCCTTGCCCGCGCGGTCGGGGACGGACAGCGCCTGCAGGATCGCGCCATAGGTCAGGACGCGCGCACTGACCCCCTTGCCATTGGTCAGGGTCACGACCTCGACCCCGCGCCCATCGGGCAGGGTGCCGAACTGGCTGCGTTCGGCCGTCGCCGCTGGGGCCATCACGGCCAAGCTCCATCCAAGAACAAACGCCAGTGGCGCGGCGACGCGGTGCATGACAAACCCCTCCAGATCGTGTCAAATGCAGTGCAATTGACCTTCGATATTCGCACATATAGTCAGACAAAAAGGCGTAGTGCAACAGTGACGCCGTGTCAGACCAGGGAGGATGAGTGATGGCGCTACCGGTTGCCGGCGGGCATGGCCCGGCGGGGGGCGAGGCGGTGCGGGGCGGGGCCAGCTATCGGTCCGCGCTGACGTTGCTGGCCAGCCTGTTCTTCATGTGGGGCTTCATCACCGTCATCAACGGCACGCTGCTGCCCCACCTGCGCAGCGTGTTCGACCTCACCTATTTCCAGGCGACCTTGATCGAAAGCGTCTGGTTCATCGCCTATTTCTTTGCCTCCATTCCGTCGGCGAAGCTGATCGAGCGGATCGGCTATCAGAAGGCGCTGGTGACCGGCCTGCTCATCATGGCGGCGGGCGCGCTGGGCATGACGGTCGCGGCGAGCATACCATCCTATGGCGTCACGCTGGCGATGCTGTTCGTGATCGCGAGCGGCATCACGTTGCTCCAGGTGGCGGCCAACCCGTATGTCGCGGTCGTGGGCCCGGCGGAGACGGCGTCGTCGCGCCTCAACCTCGTCCAGGCGATGAACTCGGCCGGGACGATGCTCGCGCCGCTGTTCGGCGCCTATCTCATCCTCGGCCGGTCGAAGGGGGGCACGGCGGCGCAGGGCACGGTGCTGACGCAGGCGGAGCGGCTCGCCGACGCGCAGTCGGTGATCCTGCCCTACGTGCTGGTGGCGATCGTGCTGGTGGTGCTCGCGGTGGTCATCGCGCGCTTCCCGCTGCCCGCCATGGGCAACGCGACCAGCCGCCTCGCCCGCGAGGAGCGCAAGGGCCACTCGCTGTGGAAGCATCGCAACCTCGTCTTGGGCATCCCCGCGATCTTCATCTACCTGATCGCGGAGATCGGGGTCGGCAATCTGTTCGTCAATTTCATCAGCCAGCCGCACATCGCCAACCTGACCACCGAGCAGGCGGGCCATTACCTGACCCTGCTGTGGGGCGGCATGATGGTCGGCCGCTTCGTCGGATCGGCGCTGATGCAGAAGGTACGGGCCGAAACGGTGCTCGCCGCCTTCTCGATCGGCGCGTTCGTGGTGATGCTCGTCACGGTGTTCAGCACGGGGACGACCGCGATGTGGGCGCTGATCCTGGTCGGGCTGTTCCATTCGATCATGTTCCCGACGATCTTCACGCTCGGCATTCGTGGGCTCGGCCCGTTGACCGAGGAGGGGTCGGGCCTCTTGATCATGGCGATTGCCGGCGGCGCGCTGGTGTTCGTCCAGGGCAAGCTGGCCGACACATACGGCCTGCAGAACAGCTTCCTGCTGACCGCCGCGTGCGAGCTGTACATCCTGTTCTACGCATTGTGGGGCGCCCGGCCCACGGCGGATACGCCATCGGCTTGATGGCGGAGCCACGCGACCCCGAGGCGAAACGCATCCTCAGGCAGGAAGACCCGGCGGAGGGCGGCGGGGCATTCCCCCCGCGTCCGCCAAGGGGGACCGGCCGGCGCTTCCACGGCGCGATCGCGCACCGGCTGGGCACCGCGATCCTGTCCGGCGAGTTCGCGCCGGGCGACCGCCTGTCGGGCGAGATCGAGTTCTCGGAGGCGCTCGACGTATCGCGCGCCGCCTATCGCGAGGCGATGCAGGCGCTGGCGGCGAAGGGGCTGGTCGAAAGCCGGCCGAAAGCGGGCACGCGCGTGCTGCCGCGCAGCCGCTGGAACCTGCTCGACCCCGACGTGCTCGGCTGGGCGTTCGCGGGCGAGCCCGACATGCGCCTGATCCGCAGCCTGTTCGAACTGCGCGCGATGATCGAGCCGGGCGCCGCGCGCCTCGCGGCCGAGCGGCGCGACGAGGAGGACATGCGCCGCATGGGCGATGCGCTGGCCGCGATGCGCCGCCACACGCTGGGCACCGAGGAAGGGCGCGCGGCGGACCGCGACTTCCACGACGCGCTGATGCAGGCGACGCGCAACGACGCGCTGATCGTGCTGAGCACCAGCATCGGCGCGGCGGTCCACTGGACGACGCGCTTCAAGCAGCGCGCCCGCGCGCTGCCGCGCAATCCCATCCCCGATCATGCGCGGGTCCATGACGCGATCGTCGCGGGCGATGCCGATGCCGCCGCCGCCGCGATGCAGGCGCGGGTCGACCTGGCCCTGGACGAAACCCGCGCGGCGATCGAGGCGCGCGACGACCCGCAGGCGTAACGGATGGCGCGCCCGGAGGGATTCGAACCCCCGACCAAGGAGGTAGAAGCTCCTTGCTCTATCCAACTGAGCTACGGGCGCCC
>NZ_JBMDXG010000198.1:0-4115 GCF_048594985.1 Sphingomonas sp.
GTCAGGAAGCGTTCGCGCGGAAGCTGCTGCCCGCGCATCCGCGCCGCCAGCGACGCGATCGTGTCCTGCGGCCCGACCGTGACGATCCTGATCACCGTCTTCGAATCGACCGCGCCATAGGGCAGGCCGTCCAGCATCCGCAGGAAAGTGGTGTCCTGCTGGCTCGACGGGGTCGGCTTGCGGCCCGTCTGTTCGGCCAGCGAATAGGCCCGGTTGACGCGGTCCTGCCCGTTCGGGTGGGTCGAGGCCCAGGTCGGAACCGACCGCCCCGACTGGCCCGCCGCCTGCGCCGCCAGCTTGGTCGACGCGTCGAGCGCGTCGAGGATGTAGGCCGACGCATAGGGATCGTAATCGGCGGTGGTCATGTAGCGGATGCCGAGCGAATCGGCCTGATATTCCTGCTCGCGCCCGTAGCGCAGCGTGTAGAGCTGCGCGCCCGTGCTCACCGCGCGCGAGGCGAGGTCGCTTCCCGTCAGGATGCCCGCGCCCGCCGCGAGGATCGATCCGATCGTGGCGCGCTTGTTGCGGCTGGCCGAATGGCGCGCGGCGACGTGCGCGACCTCGTGCCCCAAGACGGAGGCGAGCTCGTCCTCCGAATTCATCAGCGCCAGCAATTGCCGCGTGATGTAGATATAGCCGCCCGGAATGGCGAACGCGTTCTCGATCGGCGAATTGAGCGTCGTCACCGTGAAGTCGCTGCCCGACCGCGACAACCCCGATTGCACCGCGATCTTCTTGCCGACACGCTCGACATAGGCCGCCTGCGGGCCGGTATAGGCCCCGCCGAACTCCTTGATCAGCTGCGGATTGGCCGTCGCGCCCTGCTGCTTTTCGGTCGGGGTGATCGCGCGGACCTGCCCGGATTGCGCGACGGCCGGCGGCGCGGCGACCAGCGCGCCTGCCATTACCACAGCGGACGTGACGCGAATCATTACGGACCCCTTCTCGATTTCAACGCTTTCAAACCGCCGCCGCTTTCAAGGTTCCGCTGGACTTGACAAAACGGAACAAATAGGGTACATGATCGCCCGTTTCTTCGCATCCGGCCGGGGCGGGGAACGAAGCCTGCCCCGTGACCTCGGTCGCGGGGAACGACCGGTGCGGGCGCCTGTCTCATGCGACATGCTGGAAGCGCTTCGCCAAATGAGTCCGTCTCGTCCGCGGCTTCGCGCCGCGGTTCTGGACTGTCGACGTCGCGTGCCGGGGCAAGCGGGCGGCGTCACGATCGCAAGGGTTCGCCCCTCCGATCAGGCAGCAATCCCGCATGCCCCCGCCGTCGCCGGACAGGACGACGGAACGCACCGGTCGCAAAGCTTCTTCGCCGAGCCACGCACACCCGCGTCCGCCGGAGATCATAAAGATCACGTCGCCCCTGCGCCGGCAGGGGCCCATCTCTCACGCCTCCCCACCACCGCATGCCGGACGAGCCATAGGCCCCTGCCTCCGCAGGGGCGACGGAGGGGGCACGGCAGGCGTCCTACCGCCTGCGGCGAACTACGCCCCCCGCCCCTCCAGCAGCCGGATGATCGCCGAGCAATCGAGCGCGCCGTTCCCCCCGTTCACGAACGCCTGGTACAGCGCCTCGGCCGCCGCCCCCATCGGCACGCTCGCGCCCGCATCCTGCGCCGCCGCCATCGCCAGCTTGAGGTCCTTGAGCATCAGCGCGGTCGCGAATCCGCCCTGATAGTCGCGGTCGGCCGGCGTCTCCGGCCCGACCCCCGGCACCGGGCAATAGCTCGTCATCGACCAGCTCTGCCCGCTCGCCTGCGACGAAATGGCGTAGAAGGTGGCGAGGTCGAGGCCCAGCGCCTTCGCCAGCACGAACGCCTCGCACGTCGCGATCATCGTCGCGCCGAGCAGCATGTTGTTCGCGATCTTGGCCGCCTGCCCCATCCCCGCGCCGCCGGCATGGATCACCGCCTTGCCCATCGCCGCCAGGATCGGCTCGGCGCGCGCGAAGCCCGCGTCCGGCCCGCCGACCATGAAGGTCAGGCTGCCCGCCTGCGCCGCCGCGATCCCGCCCGAAACCGGTGCGTCGACCGCCAGATAGCCCTGATCGGCGGCATAAGCGGCGATCACCTGCGCAGTCGCGACATCGATCGTCGAACAATCGATCAGCACCGCGCTCGACGGCGCCGCGCCGACCACGCACTCGCGATAGACCTGCGCGACGTGGGCGCCCGCCGGCAGCATCGTCACCACCGCGTCCGCGCCCGCCGCCGCCTCGCGCGCCGTGGCGCACCGGCTGCACCCCGCCTCCACCGCGCGCGCCAAGGCAGGCTCGGACAGGTCGAACGCCTGCACCGTATGCCCGGCGCGCGCCAGATTGGCGGCCATCCCGCCGCCCATATTGCCCAGCCCGATGAAACCGATCTTCACGCCGACGTCTCCATTCGGGGATGCACGGGCGCCCATGCGGCGCCGATCCCCCTAACGAACGATCTTAACGCCCGGTCCAGTTCCCCGGCCGCTTGTCGACGAACGCCGCCATCCCTTCCTTCTGGTCGGCGGTCCCGAACAGGCCGTGGAACAGCCGCCGTTCGAACGCGATGCCCTGCGCCAGCCCGCCTTCGAACGCGGTGTTGACCATCTCCTTGACCGCGATCGCCGCGAGCGGCGGCATGGCGGCGATCTCGCCCGCCACCTTCAGCGCCTC
Source organism: Sphingomonas sp. (assembly GCF_048594985.1). GTDB lineage: Bacteria > Pseudomonadota > Alphaproteobacteria > Sphingomonadales > Sphingomonadaceae > Sphingomonas_I. Next base: position 2,657 of record NZ_JBMDXG010000198.1, read on the forward strand.
GTCGACCAAGTCCGCGGCGGGCACGATCCGCGCGACCAGGCCCGCGCGTTCGGCCTCCTCCGCGCCCATCATGCGGCCGGTCAGGCACAGCTCCATCGCCTTGGCCTTGCCCACCGCGCGCGTCAGGCGCTGCGATCCGCCCATGCCCGGCCCGACGCCCAGCTTGATCTCGGGCTGGCCGAACCTGGCCGTGTCGGCGGCAAGGATGAAGTCGGCCATCATCGCCACTTCGCAGCCTCCGCCGAGCGCAAAGCCCGCCACCGCCGCCAGCCACGGCTTGCGCGTCGCGGTCACCTTCTCCCAGCCGGCGAAGAAATTGTGCGCGTACATGTCGGCGAAGCCCTGCGCCTGCATCTCCTTGATGTCGGCGCCCGCCGCGAACGCCTTCTCGCTGCCGGTCAGCACCAGGCAGCGCTGGCCGGGATCGGCGTCATAGTCCGCGAACACCGCGATCAGCTCGCCCAGCACCTGGCTGTTGAGCGCGTTCAGCGCCTGCGGCCGGTTGAGCCGCACCAAAGTCACCGCGTCGCGCCGCTCGATCAGGATCGTCTCGTAGCTCATCGTCCGCTCCCTATCACGCTAAGGCCGTTCCGGCCCGATCCAGCATAGCTGGATCGAACCCTAAAGCCGCACCGGCTCCCATTGCTCGTCCTCGGGCAGCGGCGCGAAGATCGTGTCGAGCATATGCTCGGTCACGCCCTCGGACTCGGCCGGGTTCCAGCGCGGCGCATTGTCCTTGTCGATCAGCAGCGCGCGCACCCCCTCGATGAAGTCGTGCCGCATCGAAACATGCGTCGCGATCGCATATTCGACGCGCATCTGCTCGGCGAAGTCGGTGCCCAGCGCGCTTTCGTGCAGCAGGCGGAGCGCCACCTTGCACGCCTGCGGCGACTTGAGCCGGAGCCCCGCCAGGGTCGCCTGCGCCCACTCCTCCGGATCGTCGGCCAGCGCGGCGAGGATCTCCTCCAGCCGGTCGCTCGCGAACAGCCGGTCGATATCGGCGCGCCGCGCGAGGATCGGCGCGGGCGGCGGCGCGACCGCGCTTGCGTCGAGAATCGCGCCTACGTCGCGCGGCGCGGCGACGATCCGCGCCTTGACCTCCTCCAGCCCCTCGGACGGCAGGTAATGCGTGGCGAGCCCGACCGCGAGGCATTCGGCCCCGTTGAGCCGCGCCGCCGTCAGCGCGAGATACTGGCCCAGCCGCCCCGGCAGCCGCGACAGATACCAGCCGCCGCCGACGTCGGGGAACAGCCCGATCGTCGCCTCGGGCATCGCGAACAATGTCCGCTCGGTCGCGATCCGGTATCGCGCGGGCAGGCCGATCCCGGCCCCGCCGCCCATCACCACCCCGTCGAGCATCGCGACCACCGGCTTGGCGTAGCTGAACAGCAGGTGGTTGAGCTGGTATTCGGTGAAGAAGAAGGACCGCGCCGCCGTCCCGTCGCCCTTCGCGCTTTCC
>NZ_JBMDXG010000199.1:0-11775 GCF_048594985.1 Sphingomonas sp.
TCTATGACGAGGCGCGCGCCGCGGCGGGCACGTTCGAGGTGGTGTTCGCGCGTCCCGACGGCCTGCTGACCGAGGGCAGCTTCACCAACCTCTATGTCCGCCGGGGGGAGGTGCTGGTGACGCCGCCGCTGGCGCTCGGCCTGTTGCCCGGCGTGCATCGCGCTGGGCTGATCGCGCGCGGCGAAGCGATCGAGGGCGAACTGGTCGCCGCCGATCTGGCGGAGGGATTCTTCCTGGGCAACGACCTGCGCGGGATGATTTCCGCGCGCCTGCTCTGAGCAAAACGCGCACGGAAATTGCGCGGGGGCAGCTTGCGGTTGAACCTTCCGGAAAGCGCGCGCTATAGGCGCGGCGCCTTCCCTGTCCTTCAGCGAAAGACCGTTCCATGAGCCTCCTCTCGGCCGCGCTCGGCCGCATCAGCCCGTCACCCACGCTCGCCATGACCAGCCGCGTGCTGGACCTGAAGGGGCAGGGGATCGAGGTGATCGGGCTGGCGGCGGGCGAGCCCGATTTCGATACGCCCGACTTCGTCAAGGACGCGGCGATCGAGGCGATCCGTGGCGGCAAGACCAAATATACCAATGTCGACGGCACCGCCGACCTGAAGGCAGCGATCGCGGGCAAGTTCAAGCGCGACAACGGCCTCGACTATGCGGCCAACCAGATCAGCGTGAACGTGGGCGGCAAGCACACCCTGTTCAACGCGCTGGTCGCGACGGTCGAGGCGGGCGACGAGGTGATCGTGCCGGCGCCTTATTGGGTGTCCTATCCCGACATCGTCCAATATTGCGGCGGCACGCCGGTGATCGTCGCGGCGGGCGCGGACCAGGGCTACAAGATCACGCCCGCGCAGCTCGACGCCGCGATCTCGCCTAAGACCAAGGGTCTGATCCTCTATTCGCCTTCCAACCCGACCGGCGCCGCCTATAGCGCCGACGAGCTCAAGGCGCTGGGCGAGGTGCTGCTGCGCCATCCGCACGTATGGGTGATGGCGGACGATATGTACGAGCATATTGTCTATGGCGACTTCACCTTCGCGACGATCGCGCAGGTCTGCCCCGAGCTTTACGCGCGCACGCTGACGGTCAACGGCTGTTCGAAGGCCTATGCGATGACCGGCTGGCGGATCGGCTTCGCCGGCGGACCGGTCGAGCTGATCAAGGCGATGGCCAAGCTGCAGTCGCAATCGACGAGCAACCCCTGTTCGATCGCGCAGGCGGCGGCGACCGCCGCGCTGACCGGTGACCAGAGCTTCCTGGCCGAGCGCAACGCGGCGTTCCAGCGCCGCCGCGACCTGGTGGTCGGCATGCTCAACGCGATCGAGGGCGTGCATTGCCCAACGCCCGAGGGCGCGTTCTACGTCTATCCCGACGTGTCCGGCCTGATCGGCAAGACCACGCCGGGCGGCAAGGCGATCGATTCGGACGCGGCGCTGATCGACTATTTCCTCGACGACGTGCGCGTCGCGGCGGTGCATGGCGCGGCCTTCGGCCTCTCGCCCGCCTTCCGCATCAGCTATGCCACGTCGGAAAGCGCGCTGACCGAGGCGTGCACCCGCATCCAGCAGGCCTGCGCCGCGCTGCGATAGGCCACCATCGTGAACCGGCGGGCCCGCGTCGATCCGGACGCGGCCCCGCCGGGCGACGGCGCGGTCAGCTCAGCGTGTGGTCGAGCGTGATCTCGGCCTTGAGCAGCTTGGAGATCGGGCAGTTCGCCTTGGCGCCGGCGGCGATCTCGGCGAAGCGATCGGGATCGATGCCGGGCACCGAGGCCGACAAAGTGAGCGCCGAGCGGGTGACGGTGAAGCCTTCGCCTTCCTGTTCCAGCGTGACGGCCGCCTTGGTTTCGAGCGTACCGTCCTCATAGCCCGCCTTGGCGAGCGCGAAGGCGAGCGCCATCGTGAAGCAGCCGGCATGCGCGGCGGCGATCAGCTCCTCGGGATTGGTGCCCTTCTCGTCGCCGAAGCGCGTGCCGAACCCGTAGGCGACCTGTTCCATCGCGCCCGATCCGGTCGAAATGCGCCCCTTGCCGGCCTTGCCCAGCCCTTCGTAACGCGCGGTGGCGGTGCGTATCGTCATGCGTCCAAACTCCTCGTCGTTGATCGGGGCAAAATTCTTGCCGGAAAGCGCGACAACCCGCCAAGCTGATGCCGCGATCCCTCCATCTCATCACGGAAATGCGGCCAGTCGTGCAGTTCTTGCCATCCAGCTTGCAAATTTTAAAACTATGACTTTCCTTGAGAATCCGAGTCGTTAGGTACGTATTCGCAACGAATCGGCAGAATTTGTGTTATCGCCACGTTAGAGACACCTTCGAAAAGGGGCGTTCGAACATGCAATGGAAGAAGGTAGCCTCGGCGCCCGCAATGGCGGCGATCGCGCTGGTTGCCGGATTCGGTGGTGGCGTCGTGACCAGTGAGCTGCGGGCGCGCGGGCTCGTCCCCGCGAGCTTCCCGACGGTTTCGTTCCGCGACCCGCTCGCGATCATGGGCGCGCGCTCGCCAGGGCTGCGCGAAGCCGGGCTGCTGACGCAGACCAAGCCGTCGCAGCGCGTCCTCCCCACGCTGGCCGCCGCGGACGCGCCGCCCGCCGCCGCCAATCCGCTGGCGCCCAGCGAACGCGTGCTGAGCGGGGAGCGGATGCGCCCGCCGGGGACCGCGCTGCCCGACGGATTCGCGCCGGTCCAGTTTGCGGGCCTTGGCCCGCTCAACACCGGGCCGATCAGCATTCCGGGCGTGACCGATCCCGGATCGACTCTGTTCCCGCCTTTCGGGTCCGGCCCGTTCATCTACGCGCCGGGGCCGATCAATAATGGCGGGGAGCCCAATCCCCCGCCCGCCGCGGTGCCCGAGCCGGCGACGTGGCTGTCGATGCTGGCAGGCTTCCTGCTGGTCGGCTTCGCCGTGCGGCGTCGCAGGGCAAATGCCGCGGGCAAGACATCGCCGGTGCGCATTTCGGACCGGTGACGGCCCGCTTCTGGAAGACCGCCTTGCCGCTGCTGGCGGCGTTGGCGGCGATCGGGCTGATCGTCTGGCTCGTGCCGCCGCGAAGATCGCCGGCCCCCGTGGCGCCGCCGCCGGTCGTCCAGGAATCCGGACCCAGGATCCTTTACCCCGCCGATCACACGCCGAGCATCGCGCTGCCCGACGGCCGGCGCGAGCCGGTGCGCAGCCTGCTCAATGTCGCGCGGCCTCTTTATTATGGCGACTATGCCTGGAACGAGGATGGCGTCGGGCCGAGCGGGCCGACATGGGTGCGGATCGACCTCGCGCGGCAGACCATCTCCGTATTTCGCGACGGGCATGAGATCGGCACCGCGATCGTCTTGTACGGCACCGATGGCAAGCCGACCCCGACCGGCGTCTTCCCGATCCTGAGCAAGGCCGAACGGCACCGGTCGACGCTCTACGACGCCGACATGCCGTTCATGCTGCGCCTGACGGGCGACGGCGTCGCGGTGCATGCCAGCGATGTCCAGCGCGGCCGCGCGACGCATGGCTGCATCGGGATCCCTCCGGCCTTCGCCAAGCTGCTCTATGCACAGGTGAAGCGCGGCGATCTGGTCGTGATCGACGCCGGCTCACCGCCGGCAAAAATGGTTACCTGACGGATAACCACGCCCGTAAGTCGTTCCTGATACCCCACCGCCGTAGCTCGTCCCCATCACTTTCGGGGAACGAGCCATGTCGATCATGGGACTGCGGGGCCGGCTGGCCCGCCTCTCGATCATGGCAGTGGTGCCGATGCTGGTCGGTGCCACGAGCCTGACGAACAATCTGGAACAGCGCGTGCTGGCCGCGCACAATCGCGAGCGCGACGTCACGGGCGTGCCGCCGCTGCGCTGGAACCTCGCGCTGGAGGCGTCGGCGCGCGAATGGGCCGATCATCTGGCCGCCACAGGCCGCTTCGAACATGCGCCCGAACGGCCGCGCGATCCGCAGGGCGAGAATCTGTGGGCCGGGACGCCGGGCTATTATTCGGCCGAGGCGATGGTCGATGCCTGGGTGCGCGAGAAACGCTACTTCAAGCCCGGAAATTTCCCGGCGAACAGCGTCACGGGCAAGGTCGGCGATGTCGGCCATTATACGCAGCTCGTGTGGCGGCGGACCACGCAGGTCGGGTGCGCGATGGCGCGCGGCGCGCGCGAGGACGTGCTGGTGTGCCGGTATAACGAGCCCGGCAACTATATCGGCGAACGCCCCTTCTGACGCGGGGGCGGCCGCCGGGCGCACGTCAGGCCTGCTGCACCTTCGCGGCGTAGATCCGGACGCCGAAGACCGGGCCGGTGCGCGCGAGCCGCGCGGCCGGCTGGAAGCGGACCGTCACTTCCGCCTTGCCGCGCGTCAGCGTTTCGGGAATCGGATAGTCGACGTCGAAGAATTCGCCCGGCCTCTCCCCATCGAGCTTCTGCGCGCCGATCTTCTGCCCGTCGACGAAGATGTGGAAGTCGCGGTTGCGTTCCTCCCCCCAATAGGTCGCCTGCAGGACCAGCGAACCGGGGCGCACCTTCATCCGGAACTGGAAATAGCCGTCGTCGCGCGCGTCGCGGCCGTGCCGCCCGCGATAGACCGTGGTGTAGGAGTTGGCGGATTCGAGGCGATGGTCGCGCTCGGGCTGCATCTCGCCCAAATGCATGACGTCGACCGAGCGCGCCTGGAGATCGGCGAGGCGCGCCTGCTCGGCGGCGTAGACCTGCTGCTCGACCGCCCATTGCGGTTCGGTGAAGCGGCGGAAATAGACCGCCGTGCGACGGTGCGTCTGCTGGTAGAAGGGCGCGAAATCGAGATCGGCGGGACGGCCGATGCCCTGCGTGCGGAAGGTCTTGGACGCCAGTGCGACGGGCGTGAAAGCGGCGAGAAGGTCCGACGAGACCAGAGCGGGCGCGACCCCTTCGAACGGCCGGTCGGCCGGCCCCATGTCGGCGGCGAGCACCACCGGGCCGTGGAGCAGCGCGATCGTCTGCGGATCGTCGGGCGTCGGTTCGGCCCAGAGCGTCATCGGCAGCGTCAGCGTGACACGGTCGCCCGCCTTCCATCGCCGCCGAACCACGGCATAACCGTCGCTGACCAGCGTCGGCACGGGCGTACCGTTGACCGCGACCATCGCGTTCGTGGTCCAGCCCGGGATGCGCAGCGCCAGCGCGAAACGCGGCGCCTTTGCGATCCGGTCGATGCGGATCTCGACCGTCTCCTCGAACGGGAAACGCGTTTCGAGCGCGATTTCGGCGCCGCGTTCGGCCCAGGTCAGCGTCGAAGGGATGTAGAGGTTGGCGACGAGCATGTCGCCGCCGGTCCACCAGATGCTTTCGCCATGCTTCGAATGCGTTTCGATCCCGGTGCCGACGCAGCACCAGAAATCGTCGGTCGGGGTCGACCAGTCGCGGTGCGAACCTGAGGCGAGCGGCACCATGTAGGCGAACATGCCCGTCGCCGGATCCTGATGCGCGAGCATGTGGTTGATGTGCGCGCGCTCATAATAGTCGAACAGGCGCGCATCGGGCCGCCACGCATAGAGATGCCGCGTGAGCTTGAGCATGTTGTGGGTGTTGCAGCTCTCGCACGTCTGCTCGGTGATGTGTTTCGACACGGTGCGGGGCGCGGGGAAATATTCGCGGTCGGCATTGCCGCCGATCACGTAGCTGTAATCGTTGACGACGGTATCCCAGAAGAACCGCGCCGCGACCGCATCGGCGGGATCGCCGGTCAGCTCGTGCAGGCGGGCGAGGCCGATGATCTTCGGAATCTGCGTGTTGGCGTGGATCCATGGCAGCGAACTTTCACGCCGTGCGAGCGGATCGAGTACCTTGCGGTGGCGGATGCGCCGCGCCAGCCGCAACCAGCGCGCATCGCCGGTGCGCGCATAGAGTTCGGCGAAGCTTTCATTGATGCCGCCATGCTCGCAATCGAGCACTTTCTGCACCTGATCGTCGGTCAGTGCGGCGAAGACATGGTCGATATAGGCACCGAGCGCGATCGCGATGCCGAGCGCCTTATCGTTACCTGCCAGCGTTTGCGCGTCGAACAGGCCGGCATACAATTTGTGCCACGTATAGAAGGGCACCCAGCAGCCGTTGAGATCGAACCCGGCGGAGCGGATGTCGCCAGACATGATCTCCGGGAAGATCCGCTTGCCGTCCTCGTAAACCTCGCCGCGCCGGCGGGTGAAGCCCGCGACATAGCCGTCGGGCGAGGCGGCCTGGCAGGCGGCAAGCTCGTCCACGATATAATCGACGCGGCGGCGGCATTCGACATCGCCCGTCTGCGCATGCATCAGCGCCAGCGCGCTGAGATAATGGCCGAGCGTGTGGCCGGCGATCGTGTCCGATTCCCAGCCGCCATAGATCGCGCCCTTGGGTTCGAGCCCGGCATGCTTACGGAAATTATGGAGCAGGCGGTCGGGTTCGAGCGCGATCAGGTAGCGGCGGTTCGCTTCGATCGCGTCGAGGAAAGGGGAGGGGCGCAGCCGGACCGCCGACAGCGGGAATGGCCGGAGCGTGGAGGGCAGCGGCGTCGCGACCGCGCCGCCGCGAGCCAGCAGCTCGGCCGACGATAGCGCGGCCGCCGCCACCGAACCGAGCAGCAGGTGCCGCCGCGTGACCGATGATGCGAACGACATACCCACCCCTATCCGCCCAAAAACCACCAGTTCGGATATAGTATACGGGCCGTGGCGAACGGCAAGCATGTCGGGGTCAGATGGGAGCACCCAACCGCATTGTCGCGCGCAGGCAGGCGGTCATCGCGGCGGCGGCGTCGTCGGACAATTCGATGAAAACCCGGCGGCCGTCGCGCGGATCGGCCGTGCGTACGAACAGGCCCTCGTCGGTCATACGCTTGATCCAGCGCAGCGCCGTGGTGGGCGGAACCGACGCGGCGATGCACAGGCTGGAGACGGCGACCATGCGCTGTTCGATCCGCGCGAGGATCAGATCGAGCAGCATGTCCCACGCCGGATCGGCGAACATATCGGCCGGGAAGAATTGATCGCGCAGCCGGCGCGCGCGCAGGATGGCGCGCACCGAGGTGGCCGATGGCGCCTCCGCCGCCTCCGCGACGGCAGGAAGGGTAAAGCTGCGCGAAGAGGATTCGGCGGCGGACAGTTGGGCGAGCACGCGCGCGATACGGCCGACCTCCTCGCTCAGATGGCGAAGCGTCGTCCCCTCTCCTTGTTCGCGCAGCGTCTCTGTGCGCGGCGCGGCCAGCGCAGCCGACAACTCTGCCGCAATCTCCATGTCCGACGCCTGGCACAGCAGCGCCACGTCGGACGACGCCAGATGCGCCACCGCCGGATCGATCAGCGCAGGCGCGACATGGACGACGCTGCGGAAGCTGCCGCGCGCGTCGCCCGCTTCGACGAGGTCGAACAGGCGATCGAGCGCGGGGCCGCTATCCTCCCCCAGATCGATCAGGAGGGCGTCGGCCAGCGCGCCTTGTGCCAACTCCGTTTCCGGATCCGACAGCATGCGCGCACGCGCGCCGACCGCCTCGGCCAGGCGGCGGCATCTTTCCGCCCCCTGCGCGCTGTCAGCGAGGCACTCGACAAGCGGGCGCGTGCCATATTCGACCTGCGGGCGGGAGAAGAGCATGTCCTCCATTTTCATAGTGATAGCCCGGTCGAATCGAAATGATAGCCTCTCGCGTCGATCGGAAACGGCACGATTCAAGAGAGGGGCCTGCGCAATCATGTCCATTTTGGGCAAGAATTGCCTCGCGGAACGCTCATCGGTCGGCGGCCGTTGAGCGGGAAAGCAGGAGGAGCGTTCACATGGGTGATTATGCCGCGCGGAACGAGGACGGGGTGCACGGGATCGCGGAGGACGATCCGGCCGCGATCGCGCTGCTGAAACGCGACCATCATCGCTTCCGCGCGCTGTTCGATGCGGCCGAGGCGGCATCGGGCGAGGAGCGCGCCGCGATCGCGGGCGAGCTGTGCATGCGGCTGGGCGTGCACATGGCGATCGAGGAGGAGTTGCTCTACCCCGCGCTCAAGCCCGTGATCGGGGCCGACGAGATCAACGAGGGGATCGTCGAACATGCCTCCGGCAAGATCCTGATGGCGGAGATCGAAAACCTGAGCGGCGCGGAGGAATTGTACGGGGCGAAGGTCCATGTCCTCGGCGAGGAAACGATCCACCACATCGACGAAGAGGACGAGGAGCTGTTCGAGGACGCCAAGGCCGCGCACCGCGAGGGGCGGGTCGACCTCGATACGCTCGGCGAAAAGATGGCGGCGCGGCAGGCCGAACTCTATGCCAATATCGAAGCGACCGGCGACGAAGGCGAGACGCACGAGGCGGTCGCGGAGGAAATCCCGAACGCCTGAACGGCGGCGCTAGGACATTCGGGCGGCGATGTCCTTCCCAGGGGCCGAAGCGAAACGGCGGTGGGCCGGCGGTCGCGTTATCCGCGCCCCCGGCCCACCGTCGATCAGCTGCTCAGCGGCATTTGACCTCGCCCCGATCGATCTCGCGGCCGAGCAGCGCGCCGCCGCCCGCGCCGAGCAGCGTGCCGAGCGTGCCACCGCCGAGCACATTGGCGAGCACGCCGCCGCCGACGCCGCCGATCACCAAGCCGGTCGTGCCGTCGCGCCGCTTGCAATAAGCGCGACCGTCGCGGCCCTTGTAGATCCGGTCGTTGCGGCCCATCCGCCGCTCGCGATAGCGACCCTCGCGATAATTTTGCGACGGATCCCAGTTCCGATCCTCGCCATGCCAGCGATAATCGCGCGAATCGCGATCGTGGTGGCGTTGCGCTTCGACGGGCGCGATCGCGACGGGAACGGTCAGCATGGCCACGGCCATGGCGGCAACAAGCTTCTTCACCTGCTTACTCCTTGATGGACGGCAGGATGAACAACCCAAGCGGCGATCGGGTTCAGCCGGGCGCCGGAACGCGACGGCCCGGTGACAAACTGACGGCTCAGTCGCGCAGCGCCTTGACGATGTCCTCCACCATCTTCTTGGCGTCCGCCAGCAGCATCATTGTCTGGTCCATGTAGAAGACGTCGTTGTCGACGCCGGCATAGCCGACGCCGCCCATGCTGCGCTTCACGAACAGCACGGTCTTCGCCTTCTCCACGTCGAGCACGGGCATGCCGTAGATGGGCGAGGATTTGTCGGTCTTCGCCGCCGGGTTGGTGACGTCGTTGGCGCCGATCACGAACGCCACGTCGGACTGGGCGAATTCGCCGTTGATGTCCTCCAGCTCGAACACCTCGTCATAAGGCACGTTGGCCTCGGCCAGCAGCACGTTCATGTGGCCCGGCATGCGCCCGGCGACGGGGTGGATGGCATATTTCACCACCACGCCTTCGGCCTTGAGCAGGTCCGCCATCTCGCGCAGCGCGTGCTGCGCCTGCGCGACCGCCATGCCGTAGCCGGGGACGATGATGACCTGGTTGGCCTGGCTCATCAGGAAGGCGGCATCCTCGGCCGAGCCGCGCTTCCACGGACGGTCGACGGCGGCGGCACCCGCCGGCCCCGCGCTGTCGCCGCCGAAACCCCCCGCGATCACGCTGAGGAAGCTGCGGTTCATCGCGCGGCACATGATGTAGGACAGGATCGCGCCCGAACTGCCGACCAGCGCGCCGGTGATGATCATCGCGCTGTTGTGGAGCGTGAAGCCCATCGCGGCGGCGGCCCAGCCCGAATAGCTGTTGAGCATCGACACCACGACCGGCATGTCCGCGCCGCCGATCGGCACGATGAGCAGGACGCCGATCGCGAAGGACAGCGCCACGACGAGCCAGAAGTCGAGCGGATGCTGCCCGATCCCGAAGCCCAGCGCGAACCAGACGATCAGCAACGCGACGCCGAGATTGATGACGTGGCGCATCGGCAGCAGGATCGGCGCGCCGCCCATCCGGCCGCTGAGCTTCAGGAAGGCGATGACGCTGCCCGAGAAGGTGATCGCGCCGATCGCCACGCCCAGGATCATCTCGATCCGGCTGACGGCGTGGATCGAGACGATCGACGGCCCGTAGATCGGGGTGATGCGCGTCGCGATGCCGAACGCTTCCGGATTGAGGAAGGCGGCGATCGCGACCAGCACGGCGGCGAGGCCGACGAGGCTGTGGAAGGCGGCGACGAGCTGCGGCATCGCGGTCATCGCGATGCGCCTTGCGATGACCAGGCCGATCACCGCGCCGATCGCGATCGCGGCGACGATTTCGAGCATGGCGACATAATCGGGGACGAAAGCGAACCTTTCGGCCGAGATGATGCCGTCAGGCCCCGCCGCGATCCCGACCTCCGAATAGAGCCGGCCGGGAATGTGCGTGGCAAGCGTGGTGACCACCGCGATCGCCATGCCCGCCATGCCGAGGCGGTTGCCCCGCCGGCTCGATGTCGGGCTCGACAATCCGCGCAGCGCGAGGATGAAACAGACGCCCGCGACGAGGTAAGCGAGCATCGCCCAGGGGTTTGCGGTGAGGCCTTCGTGCATTCTCATCCCCTTCGCCGCCCCAACCCGACGACATAGTCAGGGCGAGAGCCATGGGCCCCTGCCTGCGCAGGGGCGACGGTCAGTGTTTCGGCGGCGCGGCCGGCCGGTCCTTCTTCCTGTACATGGCGAGCATCCGTTCGGTGACGGCGAAGCCGCCGAAGATGTTGATGCTGGCGAGCACCACGCCCAGCAGGCCGAGCCACTTCGCGCCCGCCGATCCGGCCGCCGCGCTGGCGATCAGCGCGCCGACGATGATGACCGAGGAGATGGCGTTGGTCACGGCCATCAGCGGCGTGTGCAATGCGGGCGTGACCGACCACACGACATAATAGCCGACGAAACAGGCCAGTACGAAGATCGACAGGATCGAAAGAAAGTCCATGATGTCGTCCCTTCAGCCAAGCAGCCGTTCGTGCACGACCTTGCCGCCCTGAGTCAGGCGGACGGCATTGCCGATCTCGTCGTCGATCTGCGGCAGGCCGCCGTCCTTGTCCCAGAAGGCGGACAGGAAGTTGAACAGGTTGCGCGCGAACAGGGCCGAGGCGTCGGCGGCGAGGCGGCTGGGCACGTTGCGGTGGCCGACGATGCGGACGCCGTGGCGTTCGACCACCTCACCCGCGACCGCGCCCTCGACATTGCCGCCGGCCTCGACCGCGAGATCGACGATCACGCTGCCGGGGCGCATCGTCGCGAGCTGCGCGTCCGAGATGAGGCGCGGCGCGGGGCGGCCGGGGATGAGCGCTGTCGTGATGACGATATCCTGCTTGGCGAGGTGCGACGAGACGAGCTCGGCCTGCGCGGCCTTGTATTCGTCGGACATCTCGGTCGCGTAGCCGCCCGATCCCTCGCCCTCGATGCCCTTCACCGCCTCGACGAAGATCGGCTTGGCGCCGAGCGACAGGATCTGCTCCTTCGTGGCGGAGCGGACGTCGGTTGCGGAGACCTGCGCGCCCAGCCGGCGCGCGGTGGCGATCGCCTGAAGCCCCGCCACGCCCACGCCCATCACGAAGACGCGCGCGGCCGAAACGGTGCCGGCGGCGGTCATCATCATCGGGAAGGCGCGGCCATATTCGGCCGCCGCGTCGAGCACCGCCTTGTAGCCGGCCAGGTTCGACTGCGATGAGAGGATGTCCATCGACTGCGCGCGCGTGATGCGCGGCATGAACTCCATCGCCAGCGCCTCGAACCCCGCCGCCGCATAGGCATCGATCCGGGCGCGATCGCCGAACGGATTGAGCCCGGCGACGATCCACGCGCCCGCCGCCTGCCCGCCAAGCGAGGCGGGGTCCGGCCCCTGCACGCCGAGGATGATGTCGGCCCCCGCCAGCGTGGCC
>NZ_JBMDXG010000002.1:0-3200 GCF_048594985.1 Sphingomonas sp.
GACACCGCGAAGCCGAGATCGGCGGCGGCCGGATTGATGCCGGTATCGAGATCGTGACCGTAGAGCGGCAGCCCCGCCTCCAGACGCAGGCTGTCGCGCGCGCCGAGACCGATCGGCTTCACCTCGGGCTGGTCGGCCAGCAGGCCCGCGAACATTTCGATCGAGTGCGCGGGAAGCGAGATTTCGAACCCGTCCTCGCCGGTATAGCCCGACCGGCTGATCCACAAAGGATGCTCGCCATGGCCGAACAGGCCGGCGGTCATGAAGGTGAGGTTTTCGACCCCAGGCACCAGCCGCGACAGAGCGGTCACCGCCTCCGGCCCCTGCAAGGCGAGCAGGCCGTGGCTGTCGAGTGTGACCAGCGCGATATCCTGCGGCAGGCGCGCGCGCAGATAGGCCACGTCGCCCGCCTTGGTCGCGCCGTTCACGACCATGTAGACATCGTCCGCGCGGCGCGTGACCATCAGGTCGTCGATGATCCCGCCAGTATCGTCGAGCAGGAGCGAATAACGCATCCGATCGACGCCGAGGCCCTTGATGTCGCCGGGCAGCAATGTTTCCAGCGCGGCGTCGACCGCATCGCCCGACAAAGTGAGCTGCCCCATGTGGCTGACGTCGAACAGGCCGGCATGTTCGCGCGTCCAGTTATGTTCGGCCAGGATGCCCTCATACTGGATCGGCATCGCATAGCCCGCGAACGGCACCATCCGCGCGCCGCGCGCGCGATGCCATGCGTCGAGCGGCAGCGGCTGTACGTCGTGGTCGTGATCGTCGCTCATCATGGTCCCCGCATCGAAAGTACGATGGACAGCGCCGGGCGGATGCCCTTTGCCTCCATCGCCCCCTCTGTCACGGGACCTGAGAGCTTTCGCGCGCGGCGGGCCGCGCGCTTACCCCTTCGGTGGGGCGTCGGCCTGCCCGGCCGCCGCCCGCTTTCCAGAGTGTCTCTGACGCACGCGGTCCTTGTGACCTGAGAGATTCCGGGGCGGTTGCTCCTTCGGCGGGCGGTCTCCCGCCCTTCTCCCGCGTGCCTCCTCCAGAAGTTACCCTCCGGCGACGCGTACGACCCTGCGCGGCGCGTCGATTCGAGTCAATCGGGCTCGGCGACAAGATGCTGGTCCTTTGTAAGAAAGCGTGCGGGCGGCTTGCCTCATGCTCCGGCGGTGCGGGATGTGGCGCGCTGCACTGCATGACGATTCGGCGGGACGGCGCGCTAACATCCTATGTGAAGAGGAGCGTTCAAGTGCGCTGCAACGCAGCAATTCAGGAGTTTCATTTCCGATGATCGCCCGCCTGCTGGTTCCGGCCGCCGTCATCGCCGCGTCGGCGGCGGATGCGGCGGGCGGTACCGAGTATCCCGATATTCCGGAACCGATGGTGTTCGATATGGTCCGCCCGCTGGGCGCGCGGCGTGGCGAGTTGGAGACCAATGTCCTCGCTTTATCGCCGCTGTCCGGCCAGGAACGCACGATCGAATGGGCGCCCGAGATCGAATATGCGGTCGCCGACGGCTTCGCGATCGAGTTCGAGCTGCCGTTCGAGGGGAGCCGGCTCGCCGAATTCAAGGTCGGCGCGCAGGCGACGCTCGGCACGCTCGACGGAGGCCGGATCGCGCACGGTTTCCAGTATCTCGGCATCTACGAGCGCGAGAGCGACACGACCTCGCACGCCTTGCTCTACATGATCGGCCGGCGGCACAGCGCGCGCTGGAGCACGATGTCGATGATCGGCGTCGGCGACGTGCGCGTCGGCCAGTCGGAAAGCACGGCGGGCCTGCTGATCAATCATTCGACATTCTACGACATCGGCCGGTCGCGCGTCGGGCTCGAGCTCAATTACAAGACGGGCCATGACGGCGGCATCCTGACGATGGCGCAATATCACGCGCCTTTGTCGCAGAAGATCAGCGTCCAGCTCGGCATCGGCATCGACAAGCAACGCGGGGAAACGACCCGCCCGGTCGCGGGCGCGCGGATCGTGAAGGAATTCTAGGCCGTAGGTTTATAAAGCCGCCTGTCCGCCAACGCCCAATTGCGGACGGGCCCGTTTGGGTTAGGCTACGCTGATGGAGGAAGGGTATCGGTCTGGTGGCACGCCGGGAGGCAAGTGGGGTTGCGGTTTGGCGGCGCTCGTCGGCTTGCCACTGCTCGGGTTTGTCATCCTCTCGAGCGCGCTTGGTGACTGCGTTCCCGGTGACCCCTGCCATCATGGTCTCGATTGGCTACTGATCGGAGCCGCACTGGGGATTGCCGCTCTCGTTGGCTTTGGCAGCCGTGCCGCAATCAACGCTATCATTCGTCGTCAAGATAACGGCAGCTAGCCACGACTTCCAGTCGTTCGGCGTCGTCGCCGAAAGCTGCCCTTCATGAGCTTTCGACCTTGGGAGGCCGGCGGGCGAGGCGTTACCGCCCCGCCGCCCGCCACGGTTACTGGACCTGCACCACCGCGATCGAGCGGGCCGGCAGGTCGAACTGCAGGCGGCCGCCCGATACACGCCCGCTATAGGGCTTGGGCGCGACGCGGTTGGGGTTGGCGAAGTCGTTGTGGCTGTCGACGGCGGCGGCGGCGAGGATCCGGCCGGACGCGCCGCGCGGCGACGCGCCGTCGATCGCGGTGGTGAGCGTCACGGGGCGGGTGGCGTCGATATTGACCAGCGCCAGCCAGAGCTTCCCCGCGCTGTCGCGGGCGGCAATGGCGTCCACGCGCGGCAGCTTGATGTCGCCGCTGGAATAGGTGCCCGCGTCGAACTGCATCGGGACGACGGTCGCGTCCTGGAACGGCACGTACATATGGTACAGGTGATAGGTCGGCGTCAGCACCATCTTCGGCCCGTCGGTCAGGATCATCGCCTGGAGCACGTTGATCATCTGCGCGATGTTCGTGCCACGGACGCGATCGGCGTGGCGCATGAAGATGTTGAGGTTGAGCGCGGCGAGCATGGCGTCGCGCAAGGTGTTCTGCTGCTGCAGGAAACCCGGATTGGAGCCGGGGGTGGGATCCGCCCACAGGCCCCATTCGTCGACATACAGGCCGACCTTCTTTTCCGGATCATATTTGTCCATGATCGCCGAGTGCTGCCGGATGAGGGCGTCCATCTTCAGCGTGTCCTTCAGGATCTCGGCGTACTCCTGCTCACCGAACCCGACCGACTTGTAGGCGGCCGGGAACCGCACCACGGTGTAGTTGTGCAGCGAGAGGCC
>NZ_JBMDXG010000020.1:0-7186 GCF_048594985.1 Sphingomonas sp.
CGCTCTGCCTCGTCGCGCTGCCGGTGGCCTTGTGGGTCGCGCCTGGGGCCCCGGCCGGCGCTGGGGCGACGGTGGAAAGCCTCTAACGGCTGGTCTCCGCCCACCGCCCATCACGGGCAACCGTTGACAAATCGCGTTGAACGCCCGTCCGGCCGGGCACCTTTCGGCTCCCTTGGGGTTCGAATTGCATGTCCGAAACGATCGCCGGCTCGTGCGCCGGCCCTCCGCCTCGCTCCCCTTCCGCCGCGATCGCCCGTCATGCCGGGCTCGATTGGCTGCGGACCGGCGCGTTCGGGCTGCTGATCCTCTATCATATCGGGCTCTATTTCGGCCCATGGGGATGGCACATCAACGCGGTCGATCCGGTGCCCGACCTGATCTACGCGCTCACCTTGCTCAATCCATGGCGGATGACGTTGCTGTTCGTCGTGTCGGGCTATGCCAGCCGCGCCTTGCTGTCGCGTTCCGCGCCGGGCGCGTTCCTGCGCTCGCGCTCGGTCCGTCTGCTCGTGCCGCTCGCCTTCGGCACCTTGCTGGTGGTCGCGCCGCAGCCGTGGGTCGAACAGCGCGTCGCCGGCAATTATGACGGCGGCCTGCTGGGTTATTGGCTCAAAAGCTACCTCTCGCCGCACGTTTCAGGCACGCCGACCTTCGATAATCTGTGGTTCCTGGTCTATATCTGGGCCTATTCGATGGTGATCGGGCTCGTCGTATGGGCCTTGCCCGCCTCGGCCCGGGCTTCGCTCCAGCGCGGCGCGACGCGGCTGCTGTCGGGCTGGCGTCTGCTCGCGCTGCCGATCCTCTGGCTGCTGATGGTGCGCCTCGTGCTGTTGCCGACCGGCGCGCCGACCAATCGCCTGCTGCACGATCTGTCGGGGCATCTCGGCTATTTCCCCGCTTTCTTGTTCGGCTTCCTGCTCGCGCGCGCCGATGGCTTGCGCCCGGTGATCCGCCGCCTGGGTGGCCCGGCGGCGATGCTGGCGGTGGCGGGGTATGTCGTGATGGCGGTGCTGATCTACCGGCTGGGCGGGCAGGAGCCGGCATCGGGGACGTCCGCGCGGATGCTGTTCCGGGCCGCCGCGTCGGTGATGAACTGGGGCGTGATCATCGCCCTGCTCGCGCTGGCGGAGCGGATCGGCGACCCCGCGCCGCGCTGGCGGCCGGTGCTCAATAACGCCGTCTTCCCCGCCTACATCGTCCATCAGACCGCGATCGTGGTGGTGGCGTGGTGGCTGCGGCCGCTCGGGCTGCCCAACGGCGCGCAATTCGTGCTGATCCTCGCAGGCACCGCCTTCGCCTGCTGGGGCTTCTATACGATCGGCCGGCTCGCCGGGCCGTTCGGCCTGCTGTTCGGCCTGTCGAACCGCCCCATCCCCCGCCGTTCGGGCGGCAGCGGCGGCGGCTTGGAGCGGCCGCGCAACCCGCCTATGCGCCCCCGACGGGAATTCGCGAAGCAGGGAAGCGCGTGACGACACAATGGACCCTCGTCATCCATGGCGGATCGGGCAGCATGCGGCCGGAGACGCTCTCGCCGGCGGACGACGCGGCGGGCCGTGCCGGCCTCGCCGCCGCGCTCGCGGCGGGCGCCGCGATCCTTCGCGACGGGGGTGCGGCGCTCGACGCGGTCCAGGCCGCGGTCGAGGTGCTGGAGGACGATCCTGCCTTCAACGCCGGGCGCGGATCCGTCTTCACCGCCGAGGGACGCGTCGAATGCGACGCGGCGATCATGGACGGCGCCGCGCTGGATGCGGGCGCGGTCGCGGGCGTGCGGACCACGCGCCACCCGGTCGCGCTGGCGCGCGCGGTGATGGCGGACAGCCCGCACGTCTTCCTCGCCGGCGCGGGTGCCGACCAGTTCGGCCGCGCGCATGGGATCGAGGCGGCCGATCCGGCCTGGTTCGAAACGCCCGAACGCCGGCGCCAGCTCGACGAGATCCTCGCCCGGCCCGACGCCGCCTTCGACAGCGACATGAAATATGGCACGGTCGGCGCGGTCGCGGTCGATGGCGACGGCCATGTCGCCGCCGCGACCTCGACCGGCGGGCTGACCGGCAAGAAATGGGGCCGCGTCGGCGATTCGCCGCTGATCGGGGCCGGCACCTATGCCGACGATCGCGCCGCCGCCGTCTCCTGCACCGGCGCGGGGGAGGTGTTCATCCGCCTCGGCGTCGCGCACGAAATCTGCGCGCGCGTCCGGCTGGCGGGCTGGTCGATCGAGGATGCGGCCGACACTTTGGTCGACGAGCTTGGCGAGCTGGGCGGCAAGGGCGGCGTGATCGTCGTCTCGCCCGACGGATCGGGCGGGTGGGCGTTCAACACGCCTGGCATGTACCGCGCGATGCAGACGCATGATTCCGCGCCCGAGATCGCGATCTACGGCGACGAGTGACCTTGCGCCGTCACGCGCTTCGGCTAACCGCGTGCGCCATGCGTTTCCGCCTGCCCCCCGCCCTCCTCGCGGTCGCCGCGCTCCTGGCCTTGCCTTCGCCCGCTTTCGCCTGGTGGGAATATGGCCATGAGACCGTCGCGAAGATCGCGCTGAGCCAGATCAAGCCGCGCACCCGCGCCTCGATCGAGTGGCTGCTCAAGCGGCAGGCCGTGCTGGAGACACCCTCATGCCCCGCGCGCACGATCGAGGAGGCGTCGGTCTGGCCCGACTGCATCAAGACCTTCGGCGACCGCTTCAGCTATCAATATAGCTGGCATTATCAGGATCCGGAGATCTGCCGGCCGTTCGACCTCACGCCCTTCTGCAAGGACGGCAATTGCGTGTCGAAGCAGATCGAGCGCAACCAGCGTCTGCTCGCCGACCGCAAGCTGCCGGTGCGCGACCGGATGATGGCGCTCGCCTACCTCGTCCATTTCGTCGGCGATCTCCACCAGCCGCTTCATGGCGCCGAACATGACCTCGACCAGGGCGGCAACAAGCCCAAGGCGCGCTACGGCCGGCTCCCGCCGCGCAGCCTGCACACGATCTGGGACGGGCTGCTCGCCGAACGCGCCATCTCGACCCCGGTCGGCGGCGCGGCCGGCATCCTGGCTGAGGTGCCGGCCGGCGACCGGTCCGCGCTCGCCGCCGGCACGGTTGAGGAATGGAGCCGTGAAAGCTGGGGTCTCGCCAGGGATCTGGTCTACGGGACCGCGCAGGCCGATCCCTGCGCCCCCGCCGATCCGAACGCGAAGCTGGATGAGGCGACGATCGAACGGCTCGTGCCTGCCGTCCGCCGTCAGGTCGCGGCCGGCGGCCTCCGCCTCGCGCGTCTGCTCGACGAAGCGCTCGACGGCGACCATCCCGAAGTTGCGCATCCGCCGCGAAAGAAGAAGGGCTGATGCGCTACTTTCTCGATACCGAATTCAATGGCTTCGGCGGCTGCCTGATCAGCCTCGGCCTCGTGCCCGAGGAGGGGGATCAGGACTATTATGTCGTGATCCCGATGACCGAGGAGGCGACCCCGTGGGTCGCGCGCTACGTCCTGCCCTATCTCGAAAGCGTGCCGCGCACGTTGTACAACCGGCTCGATCCGCTCGCGGCCGCGCACGATATCGCCGCCTATCTTTCGACCGATCCCGAGCCCGAGATCGTGGCCGACTGGCCCGAGGATATCGCGCTGTTCGCGCGCCTGCTGGTGATCGGCGAGGGGGAGATTGCGGACGTCAGCAACATCCGCTTCCATTTCCTGCGCACGCCGGGTTTCTCGACTGCCGCCAACAGCCGCGTGCCGCATAATGCGCTGCACGACGCGCGCGCGCTCCGCGACTTCGTGCTGTCGACCGAACGCTAAGGGGCTGCCGGGCCCGCCCCTGAGGAGCAGGCCCGGCCGACCATTTAGACGCTTATTCCGGCACCACCGTCACGGCGCGGCGGTTCTGCGCCCAGGCGCTCTCGTCCGAACCGGTCGCGGCGGGGCGTTCCTTGCCATAGCTGATCACGCTGATGCGCGACCCGCTGACGCCGGCATTGACCAGGAAGTTCTTGGCCGCATTGGCGCGGCGGTCGCCGAGCGCGAGGTTGTATTCGCGCGTGCCGCGCTCGTCGCAATGCCCCTCGATCGTCACGCGGACGTTCGGATATTTCTGCAGCCACGCCGCCTGGCGGGTCAGGATCGACTGCGCCTCGCTGTCGACGTCGGAACTGTCGGTGCCGAACAGCACGGTGTCGGTGCCGGCCTGCGCGATCATGTCCGCGCGCGATCCGGGGACGGTGGTGGAGCCGACATTGCCCGGCGTCTCGGTCGGCGTTTGCGGCGCCACCTCGCTCGGCGGCGCGGGCGGGAGCTGCGCCGGCGGCTTCTTCGAACAGCCCGCGACGGCGATCAGGGCCGCGGTGCCAAGCAGGGTGATGGTCGTCTTCTTCATCCAGAGGCTCCTCTTAACCAGAGTGTCAGTCAAATTCGTGTCAGGGCAGTAACGGTCCCCATGCCGGATCAGATCCATCGAGCGGTGTGGGAATGCGTCGGGCATTCACGCCAGTCAAATCGACCGACCACAAATCCGCCCTGCCCGATCCGCGTGCCGTGCGGAAAAACATCAGGACACGGCCATTGGGCGACCAGGTCGGCCCCTCGTCCTGCCACCCATCGGTCAGGTCGCGCGCGCCCGATCCGTCGGGCGCCATCACGCCCACCGAAAAGCCGCCGCCGACATGCGTAAATGCGATCAGGTCGCCGCGCGGGCTCCACACCGGTGTCGCATAGCGGCCGCCGCCGAAGCTGATCCGTTTCTGGTTCGATCCGTCGGCGTTCATCACGTAAAGCTGCTGCCCGCCCGAACGATCGCTTTCGAACACGATCTTCGATCCGTCGGGCGAATAGCTGCCGCCCGTGTCGATGCCGGGCGACGTGGTCAGGCGCGTCGCCTGTCCCCCGCTCGCCGACACGCGATAGATGTCGCAATTCCCGTTCATGATCATCGAAAACAGGATGTAGCGGCCGTCGGGCGAGAAGCGCGGCGCGAAGGTGGTGTAGGGCTGGTCGACCACCAGACGCTTCCGCCCCGATCCGACGTCGTAGACGTAGACGCGCGGCTGGTTGTTCTCGAACGACATGAACACCACCGTCTGCCTGCTCGGCGCGAAGCGCGGGGTCAGCACCATGCTCTGGCCGTTGGTGATGAAGCGATGGTTGGCGCCGTCCTGGTCCATGATCGCCAGCCGCTTGGTGCGGTTCTTCTTCGGGCCGGTTTCCGACACATAGATGACCTGGCTGTCGAAATAGGGGCCCTCGCCCGTCAGGCGCGAATAGACCGTGTCGGCGCATTTGTGCGCCGCGCGGCGCCACTCGGCCGGGCGCACGACGAAGCCCTGGCGCACCATCTCCGTCTTGGAAAAGACGTCGTACAGATAGCAGCCGACCGTCAGCGTGCCGTCGCCATTGGACTGGACGAAGCCCTGCACCAGCGCCTGCGCGCCCGTCGGCAGCCATGCATCATAAGCCGGCGCGGTCACTTCCGGAAAGGCGACGGGGCGGAGCTGCCCCTGCGCCAGCGGCGCGAACAGCCCGCTATTCTTCAGGTCGGCGGTGATCACGTCGGCCACCTGCCGGCCGAGCGCGTCGGTATTGCCCGCCGGGGTCGCCATCGCGTTCGGCGTCGGCATGATCGGGATCGCGATCGGCATCGGCTGGCTGATCCCGCCGCTGATGTCGACCGTCAGCCGCTGACCCGGCGCCGGCCCCGCATCCGCCGCCGGCCCCGGCCCGACCGGGGCGGCCTGCTGCGCCACCGCCGCGCCGGGCAGCAGTGCGAGGATCATCGCCGTGGCAAACCGCATGTTTCGCATCGTTCGTCCCATCGTCATTGCATCTGTCCCGGGGTGAAACGGAAATTCAGGTCGTCCCAGCCGCCTTCATACAGTTCGGCGGGCAGCTTGACCGGCGCGCAGCGCAGCACCGCGCGCCGCGCCACTTCCGCGATCTGCTTGGCATAGGCGCTGTTGCCGCCGTTGACGCCGGTCTGCTCGACAATCTGTGGCGCGCCCGCGACCGTCCCGTCGGGGTTGTAGCGCAGCCGCAGCACCGTCACGATCTGCAGCGCGGGGGTGCAACCGAGGCCGCCGAGTTCGTAGCAGGGCTGCACCTGGCGCTTGATCGCCGCCGACAGCCCGTTCATCGCCGCGCCCGAAACGGCAGCGCGCGCATTCTCGCCCCGCCCGGCCGCCGCGCCGACCACGCCCTTCAGCAGGTCGCCGACCTTGGCGGACTGCGCGCGATCGGCCTTGGCGCGCGCGTCGCTGCCCGCCTGCTCCTTCCGCGCGGTCGACTTCACGTCCTTCAGAATGTCGGACAGGTCGCGGCTCGGCGCCGGCTTGGGCTTGGGCGGCGCGGGCTTTGCGGGCGCGGGCTTGGCCGGAGAAGGCGACGGCGCGGTCTTCTCCGGCGGCTTGGGCGGCGCGTCCTTCGGCGGCGGCGGGGGCGCCGCTTCGGGCGGCGGTGGCGGCGCCTCCTGCGGCGCACCACTGTCGGGCGCCTGCATCTCGCGCGGCGCTTCGGTCGCGGGTTGCGGCGCGGCCGAACGCAGGCCTACCGCGTCGACCAGCTGCACGTCGATCGCCTCCGCCGGCGGCGGCACCACCTGCGGCGATCGCTTGGCGATGCTCAGCGTCAGTACCGCGAACAGCGCCAGATGCCCGGCGACCGCGATGCCCAGCGCCGTGCGGTCAGCGCGCTGCATCGCCCCCCTGCTCGCCATTGGTCACCAGCGCGACCTTGGTCAGGCCCGCGCGGCTCAATTCGCCCATCACCTGCATCACGCGCCCATAATCCAGGCCCCGGTCGGCGCGCAGGAAGATCTGCGGCGCGCCGTCGCCCTTGGGCAGGGTCGCAAGCCGGCCGGGAAGCGCGCCGAACGGCACTTCCTCTTCCTCGACATAGATCTTGCCCGCCTCATCCATGCTGATCTGGATCGGCTTGTCCTGCTGATCGACCGGCTGCGCGCGGCTGTCGGGCAGGTTGACCGGCACGCCCGCCGTCAGCAGCGGCGCGGTGACCATGAAGATGATCAGCAGCACCAGCATCACGTCGACCAGCGGCGTGACGTTGATCTCCGCCATCGGCGCGCGGCGGCGGCCATGGCCCCGACGCGGCATCCCGCCCATCGCCATGGTTCAGGCCTCCCCGTCCAGCTCGCGACTGAGGTTCATGTGGAAACCATCCGCGAAGCGATTGAGCCGCGCCTCGATCCGGTCGACCAT
>NZ_JBMDXG010000200.1:0-25965 GCF_048594985.1 Sphingomonas sp.
CCGGCGGAACGCCGCATCCAGCTTGGCCCGCGCATCACCGAGGGCCTGGGCGCCGGTTCGCGGCCCGATATCGGCCGCGCGGCCGCCGAAGAGACGATCTCCGACGTGCTCGACTCGCTCAACGGCGTACACATGTGCTTCATTGCCGCGGGCATGGGCGGCGGCACCGGCACCGGCGCCGCACCGGTCATCGCCAAGGCCGCCAAGGACAAGGGTGTCCTCACCGTCGGCGTCGTCACCAAGCCGTTCAGCTTCGAGGGCAATCGCCGCATGCGTTCGGCCGATGCCGGCATCGCCGAGCTGCAGAAGCATGTCGACACGCTGATCGTCATCCCGAACCAGAACCTGTTCCTGATCGCCAACCCGAACACCACCTTCAAGGAGGCGTTCCAGATGGCGGACGAGGTGCTGCAGCAGGGCGTGCGCGGCATCACCGACCTGATGGTCATGCCCGGCCTCATCAACCTCGACTTCGCCGACGTGCGCTCGGTGATGAGCGAGATGGGCAAGGCGATGATGGGCACGGGCGAGGCGACCGGCGACAATCGCGCGATCGAGGCGGCGGAGAAGGCGATCGCCAACCCGCTGCTCGACGGCGTGAGCATGAAGGGCGCCAAGGGCGTGATCGTCTCGATCGTCGGCGGCGAGGATATGCGCCTGCTCGAGGTCGACGAGGCGGCCAACCACATCAAGGATCTGGTCGATCCCGACGCGAACATCATCTGGGGCTCGGCATTCAACAACGATCTCGAAGGGCGCATCCGCGTCTCCGTGGTTGCGACCGGGATCGAGGCGGACGCGGTGAAGGCGCCCGAGCCTGCCGCCACCGCCAAGCCGTTCAGCTTCCCGCCGCGCAGCCGGACCGAGGCGCGCGTTCCCGGGATCGAGTCTGCAGCGACGCCGGAGCCAGCTCCCGCGCCATCGGCCGCCCCCATCGCGCCGGTCGAGCCCAAGCCGGTGGCATCCGACGAGGACGAACTGGTCCTGGGCGACGCGCCCGAGGTCAGCGCCACCCCGGCCGAGCATGAGCAGGTCGCTGCGTTCGACGAGACGCAGGCCGATGCGGCGCCGCCCGCGCCGCGCGCCGGCCCGCGCCGCTGGCGGATGGACGACGAGGAAGCCGCTCCGGCCACCCCTGCGCCCAAGCCGGCGCGTGACGGCGGCACCCTGTTCGAGCGGATGTCGAGCATGGCGCGCGGTTCGGCCAAGCTGGGCACGTCCGACGAGGATGAGGATGAGGGGCGCGCGCGCGATCCGCTCGACATCCCGCGTTTCCTCAACCGCCAGAGCAACTGATGCGGCGCGCGGCGGCGTAGAGTCGCCGCGCAGCGTCCCGTGACCGGGCCCGGTCGTGGCGCCGCCACGCTCCGGCGCGGATTACGGGTCCGGCATTTGCCCGCGCCTGGGGCATGCCGCATGAGAGCCGCGCTGTGCGCCCGCTCCGATCGCTTCTCCTCGCCTGTACCGCCTTCCTCCCGCTGACTGCCGCGCCCGTGCGCGCGCAGGAGGAGGACGTGACCGAGCCGGTCGCCTCCGCCGCCGTTGATCGAGCGCCCGACGCGATGGCGCTGGCACAGGCGGCCGCCACGCGGGGCGACCATGCCGAGGCGCTGTCGCGCTACCTGCGCATCCTGTCCGACGAGCCCGACAATGTGGCGGCGCTGGCCGGGGCGGGGACCGCCGCGCTGGGCGTGGGCGACGTGAACGCGGCGACCGGTTTCCTCGCCCGCGCCGATGCGCTCGATCCGCGCAATGGCCCGGTCAAGGCGGGCATCGCGGTCACGATGATCCAGAACGACAATCCGCGCGGCGCGCTGCGCCTGTTCCGCGAGGCGGTCGATCTCGGCGTGCCGGTGACTTCGATTCTGGCCGATCGCGGACTTGCGTATGATCTGCGCGGCGATCCCCGGCGCGCGCAGGCCGATTATCAGCTCGCGCTGGCGGCCAGGCCTGATGACGAGGTCACGCGCCGGCTGGCGCTGAGCCAGGCGATCTCGGGTGACCGGACTGCCGCGCTCGCCACGCTCGATCCGCTGCTGCGGCGGCAGGACGTGCCGGCGTGGCGGACGCGCGCCTTCGTGCTGGCGCTGACCGGCGATCCGACGGCGGCCGCCGAAGGCGCGGGCTATGTCATGCCGCCCGATCAGGTGCTGGCGCTGACGCCCTATCTCGGCCGGCTCGGCGGGCTGCGCAACGCGCAGAAGGCCGCCGCCATCCACCTCGGCCGCTTCCCCGGGGAAGGGGACGACCAGAAACAGGCGGCGCGCACCGTTTCGGCCCCCAAGCTTGCGGTCGATACGTCCGCGCTCGCCGCGCCGCCGGTCGTTGCCGCCGCGTCGCCCGCACCGGGACCGACGCCCGCCGAGCTAGCGGCGCGGGCGCAGGCCGAGGCGGCCGCGCGCGCGAAGGAGGAGGCACGCGTGGCCGCCGCCGCCAAAGCAAAGGCGGATGCGCTCGCCCGGGCCAGGAAGGAGCGCGAGGAAAAGGCCGCCGCGCAGGCCGTTGCTCGCCGCAATCCCGCACGGCACTTCGTCCAGGTCGCGGGCGGCGCCAACGAAGCCGATCTTCCCAAGGAATGGGCCAAGCTGAAGGCCAAATGGCCGGGCCAGCTGGGCGGGCAGACTCCATGGCGGATGGCCTATCGCTTCACCAACCGCCTGCTCATCGGCCCCTTCCCGTCGTCCTCGGCCGCGCAGGCATGGGTCGGCGCGCGGCAGAAGGAGGGATTCGCCACGTTCCGCGTCTCGACCCGCGCCGGCGAGGTGGTCGAGCGGCTGAATTGACGGCCTGCCGCCCCAGCCGGGGGTGACAGCCGCTGCCCGGCACGCCATCTGCGCGCCATGCCGCTCGCCCCCTATGCCGCCGACCCTGCCCTTAGTCGCGGGCGGCGCCACGCGCTCAGCACCGGCGACGGGCGCGGCGAGCGTGACGCGTTCCAGCGCGATCGCGATCGTATCGTCCACTCGATCGCCTTTCGCCGCCTGCGCCACAAGACGCAGGTGTTCGTGGCGCCCGACGGTGATCATTTCCGCGTCCGCCTGACCCACAGTCTGGAGGTGGCGCAGATCGGGCGGACGATCGCCCGCGCGCTCGGCCTCAATGAGGATCTGACCGAGGCGCTCTGCCTCGCGCACGATATCGGCCACCCGCCCTTCGGCCATGCCGGCGAGGATGCACTGAAGCGCGCGATGGCGGATGCAGGCGGGTTCGATCACAACGCGCACACGCTGCGCGTGCTGACCCGGCTCGAATCGCCCTATCCGCATCATTCGGGGCTCAACCTGTCGTGGGAGATGCTGGAGGGGTTGGCCAAGCATAACGGCCCGGTCGCGTCGCCACCCTGGGCGCTGGCCGAGATCGACGCCGACTTTCCGCTCGATCTCCACGGCCAGCCGAGCCTGGAGGCGCAGGTGGCGGCGCTGGCCGACGACATCGCCTACGACAATCACGACATAGACGACGGGCTGCGCGCCGGACTGCTGTCGATCGAACAGGCGCTGGAGGTGCCGCTGATCGCCGAAGGGTGGGCGGATGCCTGCGCGCGCTGGCCCGACTGCCCCGATCCCCTGCGCGCGCGCGAACTGGTCCGCAACCAGATCGGGCGGATGGTGGCGGACCTGCTTGCCGAGAGCCGGCGCAAGCTGGAAGGTATCGGCTCGCTGGACGAGGTGCGCGCCGCCGGGCGCCCGCTGATCGCCTTCTCCGATGCGATGGCGGCGGCCGAACGCGGTCTCAAGCGCTTCATGTACGCGACGCTCTATCACCACCCGCAGCAGCTCGCGGTTGCGGAGCAGGCCGAACGGATCGTGGCCGGTCTGGCGGAGGCCTATCTCACCGATCCGGCGGCGCTTCCGCCCGAATGGCGCGCGCGCCTGCCGGCGGACGAACCCGCGCGCACCCGCCACATCGGCGACTTCATCGCCGGCATGACCGACCGCTTCGCCGTCGCGCGTTATCGCGAACTGGTCGGCCCGGTGGAAATGCCCGAGGGGGTGTGACCGGCCTTTGCCTCCGCCAGCAGGCGGCGGGCGCGGAGGTGCATTTCGGCGCGGGTCGCGCTCACGAGGCCGAAGGCGAAGGCGAGCAGCAGGCCGGTGACCATCAGCACGTCGATGCCGAGCGCCGCCGCTTCGTAGCGCAGGCCCTGCCGCGCGACGATCAGCAGCACGACGAACAGGAAGGCGGCGGGCGAGCTCTGCTGGTTGAGCGCGTGCGTCGCGGGGTCGACGCCGATCCGCATCGTCATGCCGCGAACCCATCCGATCGCGCCGCCGATCACGGCCGCGGCGAGCAGCGCGAGCCAGCCGATGGCGGTGAGCGGGGGATATTCCCAGGTCGCGACCGCCAGTGCCAGGCCGAGCACCGCCGGCACGATCCACAACGTTTCCAGCCGCAACGGCCGCGCCCGCCGCATCCTGCGCATCCGCAGCAGCAGGACGAGCCCCACGACCACGGCGGTGATCAGGAAGCTTACGGTCTGGGGATCGATCTGCGCCATGACATGGCCCTAGAGCATCGGGCACCGAACCTGAACCGTTCGCGCTGATCGGGTCGCGGACGGCAAGGTGACGCGCCGCGCGCGATCCGTTACAGGCGCGCGCTATTCCCCGTCAGGAAAGCCGCCTTGCCCACGCTTCACGCCCGTTTCGCCGATGACCTGTCCGCCATTCTCGACGCGCTGGAGGCCGACGGCGTGCTGCCCGGCGGGCTCGAACGCCGCGCGATTACGGTCGAGCCCCCGCGTGATCCGGCGCATGGCGACCTCGCGACCAACGCCGCGATGGTGCTAGCCAAGCCCGCCGGCACCAATCCGCGCGCGCTGGCGGCGCTGATCCAGCCGCGCCTCGCCGACCTGCCCTATGTCACGGGCGCCGAAATCGCCGGGCCGGGCTTCCTCAATGTGCGCCTGTCGGACGATATGTGGCGCGGCGAACTGGCGACCATCCTGGCCGAGGGTGGCGACTATGGCCGTTCGACCATCGGCGGCGGCGCGACCGTCAACGTCGAATATGTCTCGGCCAACCCGACCGGGCCGATGCACATGGGGCATGCGCGCGGCGCGGTGGTGGGCGATGCGCTCGCCAGCCTGCTCGAATATGCGGGTCACAAGGTCGTCCGCGAATATTATATCAACGATGCCGGCGCGCAGGTGCAGACGCTCGGCCGCTCGGCGCATCTGCGCTACCGCGAGGCGCTGGGCGAGACGATCGAGATCCCCGAGGGGCTCTATCCGGGCGACTATCTGGTGCCGGTGGGCCAGGCGCTCGCCGCCGACTATGGCGACGCTTATGTCGGCAAGCCGGAGGGCGAATGGCTTGACCTGTTCCGGACGCGTGCGGTCGCGGCGATGATGGACATGATCCGTGCCGATCTCGCCTTGCTCGGCATCCATCACGACGTGTTCGCGTCCGAGGCGGCGGTGCAGCAGGCCGGCCGGGTCGACGCCGCGTTCGATCGGCTGCGCGCCGATGGGCTGATCTACGAAGGCGTGCTCGAAGCGCCCAAGGGCTAGCTTCCCGACGATTGGGAGCCGACCGAGATGACGTTGTTCCGGTCGACCGCGTTCGGCGACGACCAGGACCGCCCGGTGCGCAAGGCGGACGGAGGCCTGACCTATTTCGGCACCGACCTCGCCTACCATGCGCAGAAGGCCGAGACGGCCGACATGCTGATCGACATCTGGGGCGCGGACCATGCCGGCACGGTCAAGCGCATCCAGGCGGCGGTGAAGGCGCTGACCGCCAATGAATCCGGGGCAAGCAAGCCGTTCGATGTCAAGCTGGTCCAGATGGTCCGCCTGATGCGCGGCGGCGAGCCGGTGAAGATGTCGAAGCGGTCGGGCAAGTTCATCACCATCGCCGACATGGTCGAGGAGGTGGGCAAGGACGTCGTCCGCTTCACCATGCTCGCGCGCAAGGCCGACGCGCAGATGGACTTCGACTTCGCCAAGGTGGTCGAGGCGTCGAAGGACAATCCGGTCTTCTACGTCCAGTATGCGCATGCGCGCATCCGCTCGCTCCACCGCCGCCTGGCCGAGGCGGGGATGGCGCTGCCGCAGGCCGATCTGGCGCTGCTCGACGCGGAGGAATTGGCGCTGGTCAGGCTCGCCGCGCAATTCCCGCGCATCGTCGAAAGCGCGGCGCGCGCGCACGAGCCGCATCGTATCGCCTTCTACCTCTACGATCTGGCCGCTGCATTCCACGCGCTGTGGCATCGCGGCAACGACGATCCGCAACGCCGCTTCCTCGTCCCGGACGATGCCCCGGTCACCGCCGCGCGGCTGGCGCTGGCGGATGCGATCGGGCAGATCATCCGCAACGGCCTGGGCGTGATGGGCGTCGCCGCGGCCGAGGAGATGTGAGGGTCGATGGCGGAGATCCGGCGCGGTTACGGTGAGGAAGGGCAGGGTGGCCAGCGGCTGCCCTGGCTCGAACCGGTCGAGGACGAGGAGGATTATTATCCCGAGCCCGCCGGCCGGCCATGGCTGAAATGGGTGCTGATCCTGATCGCGCTGGCGGGCGTCGCGGTGGTGCTGACGAGCATTGTCGGCCGCTGGAACGCACAGCGCAGCGATATCGGCACGCTGATCAAGGCCGATCCGACGCCCTACAAGGTCCGGCCCGCCGATCCGGGCGGGCTGAAGGTCGACAATAACGACAGGATCGCGCAGCGCACCGGCGTCGGCAGCGACATCAACAGCCCGCTCGACCTCGCCGCCATTCCGGAGGAGCCGATCATCGGCGCCGGCGCCCCGCAGCGCGCGCCTGCCAGCGTGCCCGCGACGTCGGCCCCGGCCCCGCGCGCGGCGTCGCCCGCTGCCGGATCGGCGACGCCCGCCCCGGCTCCGCGCGCCGAACCGGCGCGGCCCGCGCCGACCCCGAGCCTGCCCGAGCCGGTCGCCGCGCCGAGCAGCAGCGGCGGGAGCGCGGTCCAGCTCGGCGCCTTCTCGACCGAGCCCAAGGCCAAAGCGGCATGGAAGACGCTGTCCAAGCGTTTCGCCTATCTCGCGCCGCTGACGCCCGTAATCCTGCCGGTGAAGAGCGGCGAGACGACACTCTATCGCCTGCGCGCGAGCGGCGGCCCGGCGGGTTCGATCTGCGCGCGGCTCAAGGTCGCGGGCGAGGCCTGCGCGGTGGCGAACTGAGATGACCCCACTGATCCTCGGCCTGTCGGGGCCGGTGCTGACCGATGCGGAGCGCACTTTCTTCCGCGATGTCGATCCCGCCGGCTACATCCTGTTCCGGCGCAACGTGGTCGATCGCGCGCAGATGCGCGCGCTTACCGATGCTCTGCGCGATCTCGCCGGGCGTGACGACCTGCCGATCCTGATCGATCAGGAGGGTGGTCGTGTCGCGCGGATGCAGCCGCCCGAATGGCCCGCCTACCCGGCGGGCGCGGCGTTCGATGCGCTTTACGAGATCGCCCCGGTCTCCGCGATCGAGGCGATGCGCGCCAACGCGCATGCGCTGGCGTTGATGCTGCGCGAGGTCGGGGTGACGGTCGATTGCCTGCCCCTGCTCGACGTGCGCCAACCGGGTGCGCACGACATCATCGGCGACCGTGCGCTCGGTGCCGAGCCGCTGCGCGTCGCCGCACTCGGCCGCGCGACGCTGGAAGGGCTGCAGGCGGGGGGCGTGGTCGGCGTGGTCAAGCACGTTCCGGGCCACGGCCGGGCGCTGGCCGACAGCCATGTCGAACTGCCGGTGGTCGATGCGCCGGCCGAAGTGCTGGAGACCGATCTGCGCCCCTTCGCGACGCTCAACTGGGCGCCGATGGCGATGACCGCGCACGTCGTCTACACCGCATGGGACGCGGATCGCTGCGCCAGCCTGTCGCCTCGCGTGATCGGTGATGTGGTGCGCGGACGGATTGGGTTCGACGGGTTGCTCATGTCGGACGATCTCGGCATGCATGCACTGACCGGCACCTTCCGCGAGCGGACCGCCCTCGTGCTCGCCGCCGGATGCGACGTGGCGCTCCACTGTTCGGGCGACATGGAGGCGATGCGTGCCTGCGCGGGCGGCGTGGGCGACATCACCCCGCTGGCGCGCGCGCGGCTCGACCGGGCGATGGCCACGATCGCGGAACCGCCGGCCGGCGCGGACTTCGAGGCGCTGATCGCGACCAGGGACAGCCTGCTCTCCCACGCCTAGCACCCCCGCCGGGCGCCCAGAGTGTGAAGCAGAGGCGATTGGGTATATTATTCCACCTGCCCGAGTCGGGGGGGGACGATGAAGAAGCTTTCAATCGCTGCGTGCGCGGCTGCGGCCTTGGTGATGCCCGTATCGGCTGCGGATGCCGCACGGCTGGCCTATACCCTGTCCGGAACGTTCGACATCCAGTTCAACGGCACGCGTTATGATGATCTTGACGTGACCTTCACGGGCATCGGCGGCACGGAAAATTCGTCGTATGACAGCTTTTTCAAGGTCGAGAGCATCTACCTCGATTCCTTCATTGCCTCGTCATCGATCGGGACATTTGATTTCGGCGACACATATCACTTCTTCGTCAACCTTCCGAACAGGGCAGCGGGCTTTGCCGACAGCATCACCGGCTCCGATCTGGTCGATTTCCTCGCGTCCGGTTTCGGATCCTATCATGGCAAGACCGAATTTGCCGAAAGGACGGTCACGACCGATTATGTCGACTGGACGAACCGATCGACGGCGTTCGGCACCACGGCGATGTTCAACGCGGGCGACCTGACCTTTGGGGTGGCGCCGGCCCCGGTTCCGGAGCCTGCCAATTGGGTGCTGATGTTGGGCGGCTTCAGCCTGCTCGGCGGGGTCTTGCGTCAGCGTCGGCGGGTGGCCGTGTCCTTCGCCTGATCGCCGACTCCGACGGCGGCAACGATGCGATCACGCGCCTCGCCCCGGCGCTTCTAGCGCCGACCGCGATAGGCCGGCAGGCCGAGGTGCCAGCGCATCGCGGCCGCGCGAAGCAGGAAGCCTGCCGTCGCCGCGATCGGCGCGGCGGGGATGTTCGGCACCCCCGATTGCGTCAGCGCGACATAGAGCGCCGAGGCGAGCGCGGCGGCGGTGACATAAAGTTCGGGCCGCATCAGGATCGAAGGCTCGCCCGCCAGCACGTCGCGGATGATGCCCCCGACGCACGCGCTCACCACCCCCATCACGGCCGCAGGGACGGGCGGGACGCCGTAGACGGTCGCCTTGAACGCGCCGAACACGGCATAAGCGGCGAGCCCGAGCGCATCGAACCAGTCGAGCGCCGCGCCGCGCCACCACCGTTCGGGCGTGACCCAGATCACTCCCGCCATCGTCAGGCATACGGTCGCGGCGCGCGCATCGTGGACCCAGAAGACCGGCGCACCGATCAGCAGGTCGCGCGTCGTGCCCCCGCCAACGCCAGTGATCAGCGCGAAGAAGCAGAGCGTCACGATCGTCTGCCCGCGCTTGGCGGCAGCGAGCGCGCCCGACGCGGCAAAGACGGCAAGCCCGGCGAGGTCGAGCCACGGCGCGGCGGCAGGAATGATCGGAAGCGGCGGAAGCATCGTTCTGCCCCTTTATCCGCTCCCGCGGCGGCGCGCTAACGCTCGACAATGCGGATGGCGGCTTTAGTCTTCGGCCATGGAGGACGATTTCGAACTCGCGCTGGCGACCGATGAGCCGGCGGCGCTGACCATCGCGGTCGACGGGTGGGAAGGGCCGCTCGACCTGCTCCTCACGCTCGCGCGCGCGCAGAAGGTCGACCTCAAGCAGATTTCGATCCTGGCGCTGGTCGAGCAGTATCTGGACTTCATCAACCAGGCGCGCGTGCTGAAGCTGGAACTGGCGGCCGACTATCTCGTGATGGCGGCATGGCTCGCTTACCTGAAATCGGCCTTGCTCCTGCCCCGCGATCCCGAGGTCGAGCCGAGCCCGGAAGAACTCGCGCTGCGGCTTCAGCTCCGTCTCCAGCGGCTCGCCGCGATGCGCGAGGCGGGCGCGCGGCTGATGGCACGCGACCGGATCGGCCGCGATGTCTTCCTGCGCGGCCGTCCCGAAGGGCTGCGTGTGGTGCGCCGGCCCAAGTGGGAGGCGTCGCTCTACGATCTGATTGCCGCCTACGGGGTGGTGAAGGCGCGCGCGGTGCCCGCCGTTCACGTCGTCGCGCGGCGCGCGGTGATGACACTCGACGAGGCGCTCGATCTGGTGGCGCGGATGGTCGGCCGGCGGCTCGACTGGGCGAGCCTGGCGAGCTTCCTGCCCCAGGGGCTCGAGCCCGCGCACCATCGCTCGGCCGTCGCGTCGAGCTTCGTCGCCGCGCTCGAACTCGCCCGGCAGGGCCGGCTCGAACTGGCGCAGGACGCCGCCTTCGCGCCGCTGATGGTGCGCGCGGCATGATGCCCGACGATCTGCGCGCGATCGAGGCGGCCTTGTTCGCGGCCGAGGCGCCGATGACCCCGGCCGAGATCGCCGCCGCGACCGGCGTGGCGGACGCCAGGCGCGCGCTGACGGAGTTGCGTGGCTTCTTCCAGGGGCGCGGGATCGAACTGGTCGAGCGTGGCGGCCGCTGGCTGCTCCAGACCGCGCCCGATCTGGCGCACATCCTCCGCCGCGAGCGCGAGGAGCCGCGCAAGCTCAGCCGCGCGGGGATCGAGACGCTGGCGATCATCGCCTATCACGAGCCGGTCAGCCGCGCCGAGATCGAGGCGATTCGCGGCGTGCAGACCGCCAAGGGCACGCTGGATACGTTGATCGAGGCGGGCTGGGTCCGCCCGGCGGGCCGGCGCGAGGTGCCCGGCCGGCCGCTGACCTACGCCACCACGCCCGCCTTCCTCGACCATTTCGGCCTTGCTTCGCGCCGCGACCTGCCGGGGATCGACGATCTGCGCGCGGCGGGACTGCTCGATCCGATCGATCTTGCGCTGGAGGCGCAGCTATCGGTGGAAAAGCAGGACGAGGACGCCTAGATAGGCACGATCCTTCTCACCGGAGACCCCTCATGGGCTTGTCCCTGCCGCATATCCTGATCCTCGCCGTGGTGGCGGTTCTGTTGCTCGGCGGCGGCCGATTCTCCGCCATGATGGGCGACGTCGCCAAGGGCGTGAAGAACTTCAAGAAGGGCATGGCCGAGGATGACGATGCCGCGTCCTCGCGCACCGCGCGCCTGCAGAATCAGCCCGCAATGGACCCGAATCCGGATCGCGACCTGCAGCCCGCCAAGGACGATCGCCCCGCGCAGTAAATTCAGCCGATGTTCGATGTCGCGCCGACCGAATTGCTGGTGATCGCCGCGGTCGCGGTCGCGGTGATTCCGTCCAAGGATCTTCCTAAGGCCATGCGCTTCGCCGGTCAGTGGATCGGCAAGGCGCGTGGCATGGCGCGCCATTTCCGCTCCGGCGTGGATGAGATGATCCGCCAGGCCGAGCTGGAGGAAATGGAAAAGAAGTGGCGCGAGGAAAATGAGCGGATCATGCGCGAGCATCCGCTGCGCGAGACGATCGAGCATGCCGGTGAGCCGGTGATGACCCCGCTGCCTGCCCCGGATCCCGTGGTGCATACCGAGGCGCCGGCGTCCGATACCACCACGTCCCAAGTCCATGCTGGGCTGGGCCATGACGGCGATGGCCAGCGTGGGCCCGAACTCCCGCTCAATCTGCCGCCCGCCGGCAAGCCCGCCGCATGATCGACGAACCCGACGAGCTCGACGACAGCCGTGCGCCCCTGCTCGACCATCTGGTCGAGCTGCGCCGCCGCCTGATCTGGTCGTTCGCCGCCCTGTTCGCGGCGTTCCTGGTCTGCCTGTTCTTCTCGCGCGATATTCGCGCCTTCCTGGTCCATCCGCTCAAGGTCGCGGGGCAGGGGCGGATCATCTACACCCAGATTTTCGAGGCGTTCTTCGTCGAGCTGAAGGTCGCGTTCTTCGCGGGGCTGATGATCTCCTTTCCGGTGATCGCCAACCAGCTGTGGCAGTTCGTGGCGCCCGGCCTGTACCGCAAGGAGAAGAACGCGCTCTTCCCCTTCCTGATCGCCACGCCGCTCTTGTTTCTGCTCGGGGCGAGCCTCGCCTATTTCGTCGCGATCCCGCTCGCGCTCCATTATCTCCTGAGCTTCTCGGGTGATCTCGGTGGGCTCAACCAGGAAGCGCTGCCGGCGATCGGCAGCTATCTCAGCTTCGTGATGCAGTTCCTGTTCGGATTCGGCGCGGCCTTCCTGCTGCCGGTCCTGCTGATGCTGCTGGAGCGCGCGGGGCTGGTCACGCGCAAGCAGCTTGTCGGCTTCCGCCGCTACGCCATCGTCGTCAACACGGGCATCGCGGCCGTACTCAGCCCGCCCGACGTCGGCTCGATGCTGCTGATGGCGGTGCCGCTGGTGATCCTCTACGAATTCGCGCTGATCGGGATCTGGTTCACCGAGCGCAAGCGCGCGCGGGTGGAGGCGGAGGGGTCACGGGCGATCGTTCCGCACGGCTGAGCCTATCGCGCGAGGCTGCCGGCGCGCGGGGCAAAAATTTGGGCGCCTCTCCCGAAGGAGGGCGCCCATCCTCTCAACCGAGAACCGAAAGCTTACTTGGCGCCTTCGGCCGTATTCGTCACCGCCTGCCCGGCGGAGGACACGTCGCGGCCCGCGCCCGAAACCGTGTTGCAGGCCGCCAGCAGCAGCGTGCCGGCGATCAGCGTGGCGCTCAGAACCTTGCTCACCATAATCTTGCTCCTCAACGTGCCGACGCTCCGGCGCCCGCATCGCGTCGATCAATGCCGGGTCAGGCGCTTGGTTCCCCGCCTGCGACCAACCGATAGCGATGCCTGGAAAAAACAATTTGGGCCCGGATGCGCCACCGGGGGGAGGATCGGCGCGTCCGGGCCCATGTTTTGGACAGCGAGAGCGGGGGGGCAAAAGGTCGCTATCCGAGGGTCATAACGGCCTTCAAAGCCATCGGTTCCGCCGCCGGCGAAAACTTTCAGCCCTGATCCGCACGATTTTATCGCTGCGGAACGGCGTTCAGCGTGATGCTGTAAATGCCGCGCTCCGCGTCATAATCGAGCGGGGCGCGGAGTTGCCGGGCAAGGCCGGTGACGATCCGCTGGAAGCGGACCATGCTCGGATAATCGCGACACGCATCGTGCGTCAGTCCCGGGGCGGCGATCGTGAACACGGCCCGGTCCGGGGCGGTGTCGGGGGCGAGCGTGATCGCGATACTCCCCGCCGGATCGCAGGCCATCACCAGTTCCACGATCTCGGTCAGCAGGAACGCCACCGGCACCGCGACATCCTGCGTGACGTAGGCAGGAACCATGTCGAGCGTGATCGCGAGCTGTGGCATGCCGGGCTCGACCCCGCCGCGCAGATTGCCCGCCAGTTCGGCGACGATCGACCGCAGCGCCACGCCGCGATTCTCCTCCAGTTCGGCATAATGGTTGCGATGCACGACGGCGAGCGCATCGACCCGCCGCTGGATCGAGGCGTAGGCGGCCGCCACGTCCCCGGCGGTCCCGCGCGAATGGAGATTGATCAGGCTGGCGACCACCTGGAGGTTATTCTTGACGCGGTGGTGGACCTCGCGCGTCAGCCGGACCTGATGCTCGAGGCCCTGTTCCAGCTCGGCCTCGCGCTTCACGAGTTGCGCGGTCGTCGTCGCGAACGCTTCGCCAAGATCCTTGATCTCGCGCGCCGGCGTTGTCAGCCGGGGCATGGACAGAGGCTGCCCGGTTGTGCCGCACGCGGCAACCGCACGCTGGAGCTGCGCCAAGGGCCGCAGGAGGAGCTGGTCCGCCACGACCCAGCCGATCGCGGCGGCGGCTCCCCACATCAGCAGCGGCAATAAGACGAGCAGGATTTCCGTGGCTGTGACCGGATTGGAGACCAGTTCTAGCGTGAGCATCGTCTGGCCGCCTGCGACGGGCGCCCGGACCGTGACGTGGCGGTCGAATAATCCTGGTTCGGGTGCCTCGGAGATGAGAAGCGCGGCGGGGCCGCTGCCCAATCTGATCCCTTGTTTGGTGTTGCCGATCGCCAAGACCCGCTGCAGCAGGGGCGTGGGCAATTCCCCGACGCCATAACGCCCTCCCGGACCGGCCACGACGAAGCGCAGGCCCTTGGGCGCCTCGCTCGCGCGCAGTTCGAGCCCGGCCGGCAAAGCGGGGGGCGGCTCGCTGCCCACGTCGAAGTCATCGGTCGCGCAGAGGGCATGGCCGTCCCCGTCGAACACCGCAAAATGCGTGCCGGGTCCCAATATGGAGGTGGCGCGATCCTGGAGCGCGTCGCAGCGCTGTCGGTCGCGCATCCGCGCACTGAGGCCGGTGCGGATCAGCGTTGATCCGCGCAGCAGCAGGATGTCGATCTGGCGGGCTTCGGCGGTGGCGATGACGTGCGCGTCGGTTTCGCGCTGCGCCTGCTTGGACTGGGCGGACTGGATCGAGGCGAACAGGGCGATCAGGCCCAGCGGCAGCAGCGCCACCGTCAGGATGAGGAGCAGCTTGGTGCCGGTCGACAGCCGATCCGGGACGAGCCTTGCAATCCCAGCCGGAGTCCAGAAAGTCTTGGTCATGCTTGCTCGCCCTTAGGCGAGCTTGCCCAGAAGATCGAGAAACTCCTGAGGTACGTCTTCGCTTACCGCTTCCTGATAGGCGTTGCGCAGCGCATTCGCGACGTGCGGGTCCCCCGGCTTTGCGTCGCCGTTGGTCCGTGCCTTACCAGTTTCACTTCGGGGCATCTTGGTCTTCTGTTCCGCCGTCAACCCGAACGTCCCCCGCATATCGCCGTTGTCGCACATGCCGCTTCTCGACGCCGGGGCCGACGCGCCGGCGCCGTTGGCTTCCAGTCGATGAAGTCTGCACGCGCGATGAAACCAAAAGCGCGCACGATGGTTCCGGGCTTGGGGCAAAGAATCGTCATGCCCTGTTTTGGCTGCCGCGGCCGTTGTCCGGGCAGTGCTGCGTCGTCCTCTTGAGGAGCTTTCAATCGATATGTCGCTCGGCCAGGAACTTGCACCGCACCTTCCCTTCCTGCGGCGCTATGCCCGCGCGCTCACCGGGACCCAGCAGCATGGCGATGCCTATGTGCGCGCCGCGCTGGAGGCGATCGTTGCCGCGCCGGGCGATTTCCCGCGAGACGTGGATGTGCGTCTCGGCCTGTATCGCACCTTTCAGCGCATCTGGGCTTCGGCGAATGTCGACGACGGCGCGGACATCGGGGCCGCCGATGAGGTGAACGTCGCCGACGCGCGCCTTGCCCGGATCACGCCGCGGTCGCGTCAGGCGCTCCTGCTGACGCAGCTCGAAGGCTTCACCAACGAGGATACGGCCTACCTGATGGAAGCCGATGCCTATGAGGTCGACTCGCTGGTGCAGGAAGCGATCAGCGAGATCGAGCGCCAGACCCGCGCCGACGTGCTGATCATCGAGGACGAGCCGATCATCGCGATGGATCTGGAGACGATCGTTCGCGACCTGGGGCATAACGTCACGGGCGTCGCCGTCACCCGCGACGAGGCCGTGTCGCAGGCGCTGGCGCAGCGCCCCGGCCTGGTCCTGGCGGACATCCAGCTGGCGGACGACAGCTCGGGCATCGACGCGGTGAAGGACATTCTCGCCGAATTCAACGTGCCGGTGATCTTCATCACCGCCTTCCCCGAGCGCCTGCTGACCGGCGAGCGGCCCGAGCCGACCTTCCTCATCACCAAGCCCTTCCAGCGTTCGACCGTGAAGGCGGCGATCAGCCAGGCGCTGTTCTTCGACGCGGCCACGGTTCCCGCCTGATCGCTTCGCCGCCCGCGTGGAACCCACGCGGGCGGCGGCCGTTGGCACCCTGTAACGATCGCGGGTGGACCGATGGCGGACGAAGAGACAAATCTATCGCGGACCGAGGCGCGGGCTGGTTCGTCCAACCACATGACGCGCTACATTCTGCCCATCAGCCTGATCCTCGTCATCATCCTGTTTGTTCTGATCCTGTATATCTGGCGCTGACCTGGCCCCGCATGCAGTTGATTTGGGGTGCGCAGGCCCCATCTGGGCATGGCGGGATGCCCTGCGCACCGACCCACGGAGTCTAATCGTCCGCAATGAGTGACATTACCCAAGCTGACGGTGCGGAGGTGGAGCGCGAGCACGTCGCCCTGTCCGACGATGAGTTTCGCACCGAACTGGGTCGCGTCATTCCCCACCTGCGCGCCTTCGGCCGCTCGCTGTCGGGCAATCGCGACCTTGCGGATGATCTCGTCCAGGAAACGCTGTTGAAGGCGTGGGCGGCGCGCAAGCGGTTTCAGGCGGGCACGAACATGCGCGCCTGGACCTTTATCATCCTGCGCAACCTGTTTCTCAGCCAGATGCGCCGCGCGCGCTTCAAGGGCGAATGGGACGATATTACCGCGAGCAAGATCCTGGCGGCGCCCGCCAGTCAGGAACGGCACGTCGATCTGGGCGATCTCCAGCGCGCCTTGCTGCACCTTCCGCAGCCGCAGCGCGAGGCGCTGATCCTCGTCGGCGCGGGTGGCTTCGCCTACGAGGAGGCGGCCGAGATTTGCGGCTGCGCGGTCGGCACGATCAAGAGCCGCGTGGCGCGCGGCCGCGTGGCGCTTGAGCAATTGCTCAGCACGGGCAAGCTTCCCTCACGCCGGGAGGGCGATGGCGCGACCGCCAATCCGCTGCACAGCATCATGGGTGAAGTGGACGAACTCAGCCGCGGCCGCTGACGCCGTGCCGCGCGCGATGCCGAAGAGCCGCGCGCGGGATCGTCACATAATGATAGAGTGTCGGAAGGCGATCGGCGTCCGTCAGCGAATTCGGCCGAGCAGACGCGCAATATCCTCGGGCAGGGTCGACATGGCCGCAAAACTTCCGCGCAGCGCGCGCTGGATGCCATCGCTCGGCGCAGGCGCGCGCACCAGCTGCGGCTGCTCTGCCTTGTCCCTTTGCGGAGACAGGCGCGATGGATAATTGACGACCATGATGTTTGAACGTCGCAAGGCCGCGAGGGTTGCGGCAAACCGGCGCGCCGGGTCGCCGAAGCGTGCATGAGCGGAGAAATCCTCTCCGATCGATTGGCGAAGGCGGTCTCGCGGGCGGAGGCTGACGCCCCCTTCCTACGGCGTCTGCTCCGCGCGCGGCCGCAGGTGGTGGAGGCGCTGGCGGCCAGCGGCTTTGCGGGCGCGCTTGCGGGCCGGGTCCGCGCCGATCCGGCCGACCCTGCCTTCGCAGGCGCGCTGCGGCGCGAGCGGCAGGACGTCGCGCTGACCGTCGCACTCGCCGATCTGGCGGGCGAGACGTTCGAAGCGACGACCCGCGCATTGAGTGATTTTGCCGATGACGCGCTCGACCGCGCGATCGAAGCCGCGATGCGCGAGCGGATGGAAGGCGCTCCGCACCGGGGGCTGGTCGCGCTGGCGCTCGGCAAGCAGGGCAGCCGCGAACTTAATTATTCGTCGGATATCGATCCGATCCTGCTGTTCGATCCGGCCACGTTGCCGCATCGGGCGCGCGAGGAGCCGGTCGAGGCGGCGGTACGGATTGCCCGGCGGGTGGTCGAATTGCTCCAGCAGCAGACCGCCGACGGCTTCGTCCTGCGCGTCGACCTCCGGCTGCGGCCGGCGGCGGAGGCGACCCCGCTTGCGGTGCCGATCGACGCCGCGATCCAGCATTATGAATCGAGCGCGCTGCCCTGGGAGCGCGCGGCGTTCATCCGCGCGCGCGTCGCCGCCGGGGATCGCGACGTGGGGCAGGGCTTCCTGGATCACATCCGCCCGTTCGTCTGGCGGCGCGCGCTCGATTTCGGCACGATCGCCGAGATACGCGGCCTGTCGCGCCGCATCCGCGCACACCATGCGCGCGGACAGCGCTTGGGCCCCGGCTACGATCTCAAGCGCGGGCGCGGCGGGATTCGCGAGATCGAATTCTTCACGCAGATCCACCAGCTCATTCATGGTGGCCGGCTGCCCGCCGTCCGCGCGCCCGCCACGCTCGACGCGCTGGCTGCGCTCGCCGACGCGGGGCTCGTTCCTCCCGACGAGGCGGCGGCGCTCGCCGACGCCTACCGTCTGCTGCGCATGGTCGAACACCGGCTGCAGATGGTCGAGGATCGCCAGACGCACAGCCTGCCCAAGGAGGAGGATGCGCTGGACGCGGTCGCGCGGCTGGCGGGGGAGGCCGATGGCGCGGCTCTGCTTGCGCGGCTCGAACCGGTGATCGAGCGGGTCGGCGACCTCTACGATTCGCTCGACGCAGACGGCGGAGCTCAGGCGGCGCCCTCCGACGTCGCGATCGATCTGTCTGCTTTCTCTAACGACGCGCGTGCCGAGGCGCGGATTGCCGCGTGGCGCGACGGGCATGTCCGCGCGACGCGCAGCGCGGCGGCGCGCGACGCGCTCGGCGCGGTGCTGCCGGCGCTGGTCGCGGCGCTCGCGCGCGCGCCCGATCCTGACGTGGCGCTGGCGCGCTTCGACGCGCTGGTCGAGCGTCTGCCGACCGCGCTGAACCTGTTCCGCCTGCTGGAGGCGCGGCCCGGCCTGCTCGACCAGCTCGCCGCCATTCTGAGCCACGCCCCGGCGCTGGCGGAGGAGCTGTCGCGGCGGGCGGGGCTGCTCGACGGGCTGATCGATGCGACCGCGTTCGATCCGCCGCCCGCCG
This sequence comes from Sphingomonas sp., assembly GCF_048594985.1. Lineage (GTDB taxonomy): Bacteria > Pseudomonadota > Alphaproteobacteria > Sphingomonadales > Sphingomonadaceae > Sphingomonas_I. Next base: position 18,569 of record NZ_JBMDXG010000200.1, read on the forward strand.
TGCCGGATCTGGCGGCGGCCTTCGCGCAGGGCGACCGCGACGATTATCAGGCGCTGCTCGACCATGTCCGCGTCGCGGTCGGCGAACGACGCTTCCAGCTTGGCGTGCAACTGGTCGCGGGCGGAGCCGATCCGCTGGCGGTGGCGGAAGGATATAGCCGCGTGGCCGAGGCGGCGGTCCAGGTGATGGCGTCGGCCGCCGTCGCCGACTTCGCCCGGGCGCATGGCCATGTGCCGGGCGGGGAGCTCGTGATCCTCGCGCTCGGCCGGCTGGGCGGCGGGCGGCTCACCCACGCTTCCGACCTCGATCTCGTCTACCTCTTCACCGGCGACTTCCTCGCCGAGTCGGACGGCCCCCGCCCGCTGGGCGCGACCACCTATTTCAACCGCTTGGCGCAGCGGGTCACCGCGGCCCTGTCGGTGCAGACCCCCGCAGGCCCGCTCTATCCGGTCGATACGCGGCTGCGTCCGTCGGGCGGGCAGGGGCTTCTGGCGGTCTCGGTCGACAGCTTCGCGCGCTATCAGGCGGAAAGCGCCTGGACGTGGGAGCATAGGGCGCTCACCCGCGCCCGCCCGATCTTCGGATCGCCGGCCGCGCGCGCGGCGGCGGCGGCCGTGATTGCAGACACGCTGGCGCGCCCGCGCGACCGCGCCGCGCTGCGCGCCGACGCCGTGAAGATGCGGGCCGACATCGCCGTGCACAAGCCGCCGGCGGGGCCGTTCGACGTAAAGCTGGCCGACGGGGGTCTGGTCGATGCGGAATTTGCGGTCCATCTTCTACAACTTGCGGAGAAGGTGGGGATCGATCCGCACCTGAACGTCGCCGCGCGCGCGCTGGAGGAGGCGGGACTTCTCGCGCCCGGCTTCGCCGCCGCGCTCGATCTCCTCACCCGCCTGTTGGTGACGCTGCGGCTCGTTTCCCTGGACTCGACCGTCCCGCCCGCGTCGGTGCGCGAGGTGGTCGCGCACGCCTGTCGCCAGCCGGATTGGCCGCGGCTGGCGCGCGCTTATGACGACGCGCGCGCGCTGATCGGTGGGGAGTGGCGGCGCGTCGCCGGGATCGGCTAAGGGCCGCGCATCCCGACGAAAGGACCGATATGCTTCAGGAAGGCGACCTCGCACCCGACGTGACGCTGCAGACGGCGGACGGCGCCACCGTGCCCTTGTCGACGATGCTCAAGCGCACCCTCGTCCTGTATTTTTACCCCAAGGACGACACGACCGGCTGCACTCGCGAGGCGATCGACTTCTCCGAAAAGCTCGCCGCGTTCGAGCTGGAGGATGCCGCCATCCTCGGCGTGTCGAAGAATTCGCCCAAGGAGCATGCCAAGTTCACGGCCAAGCATGGCCTGACCGTCCCCCTCGCGACCGACGCCGATGGCAGCGTGTGCGAGGCGTTCGGGACGTGGATCGAAAAGAGCATGTATGGCCGCAAATATATGGGCATCGACCGCGCGACCTTCCTGATCGCCGCCGACGGCCGGATCGCGCGCGTCTGGCGCAAGGTCAGCGTGCCTGGCCATGTCGACGAGGTGCTGGAGGCCGCCCGCGCGCTCAAGTCCGCCGCGCGCGCCTGAGGGGGCGGCGCTGACCCGACCGGTCTCGCTCGGCGCCGCGTGCGCCGCCGTGCTGCGCGCCGCCGCCCCGCGCGACAAGGTGATGCTGGCCCGCCGCGCGGCACGCGACTGGCGGCTCGGTCGGCTGGCGCACGACTTCGTCGACGCGATGCCCGCGCGCCCGGCGCGGCCGCCGCATCCGCTCCTGCTTCCGCCCAACCGCATGCCCAAGCGCGGTCGGGGCGGGACCGCGGACAATCGCGTCGCCCTGCTCCACGCGCTGGCGCATATCGAATTCGCCGCGATCGACCTCGCCCTCGATCTGGTGGGGCGGTTCGGTGCCGCCTTTCCCCGCGCCTTCGCCGACGACTGGATGCGCGTGGGGGCGGAAGAGGCGATCCACTTCGCGCTGCTCGACCGGCGCCTGCGCGCGCTGGGCAGCCATTATGGCGCGCTGCCGGCGCATGACGGGCTGTGGGAAGCGGCGGAGAAGACCGCGCACGACGCGCGCGCCCGTCTGGCGATCGTGCCGATGGTGCTGGAGGCACGCGGTCTCGACGTGACGCCGCCGACGATCGCGCGGTTCGAAAGCGCGGGCGACGCGCCGTCGGCTCGGATCCTGCGGCGTATCCTGTCCGACGAGATCCGCCATGTCGGCGCGGGCGTGACCTGGTTTCGGTTCGCTTGCGCCGCACGCAACGATTCGCCCGCCAAAACATGGCGTTGGATGGTCGAAACCTATTTTCGGGGTACGCTGAAACCGCCGTTCAACGACTCGGCGCGTGCGGCTGCCGGTCTGACGACAGAATTTTACAATTCGGTTGTGCGCTGAAACGCTCTCGGGCCAACAGGGTTCCGTCGTCGCGGGAGGGGCAATCTCGAAGGCGGCCAGCGTCTAAAAAAGGGGTCGGAACGGGGGTTCCGGCTGCGCTGACAACGCCGGAGAGCCAATGTCCGTCCTGAATGTCGTCGTCCGTCCGATTGCCGCCATGATTGCAATCGCATCGTTCGTTTCCACGCCGGCCATGGCCGGTAGCCTCGCCGCCCCGCAGCGGGGCGACAAGAACGAGGCCGTGGGCGGCCCGGTGGTCGAGCCGGTGGGCGACAACAAGTTCCAGTCCCTGTTTCTCGCCTGGAAGCGGACCGACAGCGTCGCGACGCAGGGCGTGATGGCGGTCCCGTCGGCCCGTCCGGTCAACACCGCGACCTATACGTCGGGCTATGGCGTGCGTTCGGATCCGTTCCGCGGCAGCGCTGCGATGCATGCCGGGATCGATCTCGCCGCACCGCAGGGCACGGCGATCTATGCGACGGCGGACGGCATCGTCGGCCGCGCGGAGCGGTCGGGCGGCTACGGCAACCTGGTCGAAATCAATCACGGCAAGGGGCTGCAGACCCGCTTCGGTCACCTGTCGCGCATTCTGGTCCGTTCCGGCGATCGCGTGAAGCGCGGCCAGCTCATCGCGCTCATGGGCTCGACCGGCCGTTCGACCGGCAGCCACCTCCATTACGAGGTGCGGATCGACGGCCATGCGGTCAATCCGGTGCCGTTCCTGCAGTCGACCGACTATGTCATGGCGCTCGAGGCCCGGACCGAGGTCGCGCTGGGCGGTCCCGAAAGCGCCAACGACGATCTCGACTGACGCATTGCCGCGCTCGCGGCGCGTGCCTATCTTGCGGTCATGAACGACGCCGCTTCCATCGAACTGACCAGCGCCGCCGCCACGCGCGTCGCCGCGATCGCGGCACGCCAGAGCAAGGCGCCGATCCTGCGCCTGGCGGTCGACGGCGGCGGGTGCGCGGGCTTCCAGTATAAATTCGGGCTGGCCGATGCGATCGAGGCGGACGACATCGTCGCGCGGCGTGACGGCGTCAGCCTGGTGGTCGATCCGGTCAGCCTTGATCTCGTGCGCGGCAGCGCGGTGGATTATGTCGAAAGCCTCGGGGGCGCGGCCTTCCGCGTGACCAATCCCAACGCCGCCTCGGGCTGCGGCTGTGGCACCAGCTTCTCGATCTGATCGCGCTCGGCTAAGCCCGCGGCGATGAAGATCGCCACCTACAACGTCAACGGCATCGGCGCGCGGCTTCCGCGCCTGCTCGAATGGCTCGACGAGACCCAGCCCGACATCGTCTGCCTCCAGGAGCTCAAGGCCCCCGACGAGCGCTTTCCCGAGGCGGAGATCGCCGCCCACGGCTACAATGCGGTCTGGCACGGTCAGAAAAGCTGGAACGGCGTCGCGATCCTGGCGCGCGGCCATGATCTCCACCTCACGCGCAAGGGCCTGCCGGCCGATCCGGACCCCAGCCACAGCCGCTATATCGAGGCGGCGGTTGGCGGGATCATCGTCGGCGGGCTCTACCTCCCCAACGGCAATCCGGCGCCGGGCTCGAAGTTCGATTACAAGCTCGCCTGGTTCGAGGCTCTGCTCGACCATGCCCGGACCCTATTTCTGACCGAGGCGCCTGTGGTGCTGGCGGGCGACTGGAACGTCATCCCCACGCCCGCCGTCGACGACGTCTATTCGGCCCGCCGCATGGCCGACGACGCGCTGATGCAGCCGGAAAGCCGCGCCTGTTTCGCGCGCCTCCGCCACGCCGGCTGGACCGATGCGATTCGCGCGATCCACCCGACCGGGCCGGTCTACACCTTCTGGGACTATACGATGAACGCTTGGCCCCGCGATGCCGGCTTCCGGATCGATCACTTGCTGCTCAGTCCTGCCGCCGCCGACCGCTTGGTCGACGCCAATGTCGACCGCGAATATCGCGGGCGCGAGAAAGCCAGCGACCACGCCCCGACATGGGCGCGTCTGCGCTGATGTTCGGTGACCGGTCCATTTAGGATATATTAGCCTCTTACGGCGACTCGGCCCTGCTTTCATTGTGCCGCCTTTGCGGAAGATGGAGACGATGTCGGTTTATCTTCAGAACCTGATCCTGGAGATGATCGCGCGCGGCGAAACACTCGCTGTCACAGCCGATCGTCTCTGTACCGAGGTGGAACGACTGATCGCCGGCGTGCACTGCTCGATCGTCGAGGTGGATGCGACCGGGACATTGCGCACGGTCGCCGCCCCCAGCCTCCCCGCGAGCCTGCGCGCGCTCGTCGACGGGGCACCGGCCGGACCGATGGCGGGGGCGTGCGGATCGGCCATCCACCTGGGTCGCGAGGTTGCGTCGGTCGATATCGCCATCGATCCGCGATGGGAGCATTGCCGTCAGCAGACGCTCGCCCTCGGCATCCGCGCCTGCTGGTCGAGCCCAATTTTCGGCTACGATGCCAATGTGGTGGGCAGCTTCGCCTTCTACTATCATGAACGGCGCGGACCGACGACGTTCGAGCGCGAGATCGTCGCGAAATGCCTTCAACTCTGCTCGATCGCGTTCGATCGGGAACACCGGCTGCGACTCAATCGGCAACTGCTGTTCGCCGATCCGCTGTCCGGCCTGTCTAACCGCGCGGCGTTCGAGGCGCTGATCAAGGCCGACCACGGCGACGGGACAGCATCGGCGCTGTTGCTGATCGACATCGATGATCTGAAACACGTCAACGACACGTTCGGCCACCCGGCGGGCGACGCGCTGATCCGCATCGTGTGCGAGCGGCTGTCGCGGGTCGCGCGGCCTGCGGCGTGTTTCCGGCTCGGCGGCGACGAGCTCGCCGTGCTCGCGCCTGCGGAGGGCGTGGAACGCCTTGCCGTCGCCATACGGGAGGCGTTGCAGCAGCCAGCGGACTGCCAGGGCCATATCATCGTGCCCAGCGTGACGATCGGCGTGGCGGTGCGCGGAACGGCCGATGCGGACGCATCCAGCCTGCGCCAGAATGCCGATTTCGCGCTCTATCACGGCAAGGAGACGGGGCGCGGCCAGATCATCGTCTATGCGCCCGAACTGCGATCGAAAATGGAAAGCAGGCTACGCGCAAGCGCGCGGCTGCGCGATGCGCTGGCCGATGGGCGGATCGAGGCGCGCTATCAGCCGATCGCGTGCCTCGAAACGGGCCATATCGCCCGTGTCGAAGCGCTGTGCCGGATCCGTACGCCCGACGGCCGCATGGTGGCGGCCTGTGATTTCCAGGACGGCTTTGCCGATGCGCATAATGCGGTCGCCACGACGCGGACGATCCTCCGGCTGGCGTCGGCAGACATGCGTCGCTGGATGGACCAGGGGGTCGCGATCGCGCACGTCGCGGTCAATCTGTCGACCGCGGATTTCGCGCACGGCCGTCTGCTGGACGAGGTCGTGGCCATCTTCGGCGAAGCGCGCGTCCCGCTCGATCGATTGATGCTGGAGATTACCGAGACCGTCTATCTCGGCCGCCGCGACCGCGCGGTGGTCGACCAGATCGATGCGATCCGCGCGCGCGGGATCAAGCTGGCGCTCGACGATTTCGGCACCGGCTATGCGTCGCTCTCGCACCTCCTGTCGACGCCGGTGGACACGCTCAAGATCGACAAGAGCTTCGTCGATACATTGATAGATGATGGCCAGTCGGGTGGCGCGGCGGTCATCAACGGGCTCATGCGCATTGCCGAGAAACTGGGCATGGACGTCGTGGCGGAGGGTGTCGAAACCGAACAGCAGCGGGCGCAACTGATCGCGCTCGGTTGTTCGCTGGGGCAGGGTTATCTGTTCGCGCCGGCGCTGCCCGCAAACGCGCTGGCCGACATGGTGGCCGGTCAGTCGACGGCGCCGCCCACCTCGATCGTCCCGGGTCGCCGCCGTCGCTAGCGCGCCTGCTACAGGGCCTTTTCGTAGATCCGATACGTCTTGTTGATCTGGCTGTTGATCGTCTCCGCGATCGAGTTCATCCCCTGATTGTCTTCCAGGATCCAGCCGATCTCGCTCCGCGTCGCGCCGTAATTGGCGACCGCCGCCTGCCGGATATATTCGATCATCATGAAGGCGAGCTGGCTCGCGAGGCGGCTGGCCTGCAACCTCTTCACCACGCCCATCAACGGCACGCGCATCGTATTGACCTTCGGCACGCCGGATAATCCGCCGTGCAGCCGCCACAGCAATTTGACGAAACCGAACGGGAACAGTTCGCCGTTCAGGTCGGCCTGCATCTCGTTCAGATTGGGCAGGGTCATCATGAACGCGACCGGCTCGCCATCATATTCGGCAATCCGGATCAGATCGTTGAAGACGATGGGCTTCATCTTCTTGCCCGCGAACGCGATCTCGCTTTCGGTGAACGGAACGAACCCCCAATTGTCGCTCCACGCATCGTTCAGGATGCCAAGGATGATCGCCGCCTCGGCATCGAAATGCTTCTTGTTGACTTCGCGAATGCGGATGCGCGGGTTCTTCTCGCCCGACGCGATGATCCGGCGGATCAGCTCGGGAAAGGGGCGCGTGATGTCGAGCTCCCAGGTGTGGAGATCCTTGACCGGGGCGTAGCCCCAGCTTTCGACCCACGCCTCGTATCGCGGATCGTCATGCCCCATCATCACCGTCGGCGCGTGGTCATGGCCCTTCACCAGCAGGCCCGGCTCCTCCCAGATCGACATCGACACGGGGCCGAGCGCACGGGCGACGCCGCGACCGCGCAGCCAGTTCTCGGCCGCCGCGATCAGCAGATCGGCAACCTCCTTGTCCTCGGCATCGAGATAGCCCCAGTTGCCGCTGTCGGTGCCGCCGCCTTTGTCGGCGGGCATCCCGGTCCATAGCCGGTCGATCGAGGCGGAGATGCGCCCCACGACCCGGCCGTCCCGCTCCGCCAGATACAGCTGCGCCACCGCATGTTCGAAGAAGGGATTCTTGCCGGGCGTGATCAGCCCGTAGGATTCGTCCTTAAGCGGCGGCACCCAGGCGGGATCATTGGCATAGAGCCGGAAGG
>NZ_JBMDXG010000201.1:0-22752 GCF_048594985.1 Sphingomonas sp.
CGCGCAGGACGCGATCGCGCTCGGGCTGGTCTACACGCCCGGACCCGGCGGCGTGGTCGAGCAGGGCACCGCGCTCGAAGCGATGCTGCCCGCGCTGGAGCAGCTCGGCGAGCGGCTCCGCCCCGCGCCGCTGGGGCTCAAGGCCAATGCGATCGAGCGGGTCGACGGGCGCTGGGTCGGCGCCGCCGATCCGCGCAGCGAGGGCGTCTGGATGAGCGAGGCGGGCGGCACCGCCGCGATCGCGCGCAAGGCCCGCGCGGACGGGACACCGTCCGAATGAGCGCCGATTGCCCCCGCAATCTCGTCTCCGCCTTCTTCGGGCGCGCGGCCGCGAAGGACGACGCGCCCTTCCTGTGGCGCAAGCAGGGTGGCGCGTGGACGCCCCTGTCGTGGGCGGAGGTGGCGGCGCGCGTCGCCGCGCTGGCCGGGGCGCTGCGCGATCTGGGGCTGGCGCCCGGCGACCGCGTGTTGATCGTGTCGGAAAACCGGCCCGAATGGCTGGTCGCGGATCTCGCGATCATGGCGGCGGGCGGGGTGACGGTGCCCGCCTACACCAGCAACACCGCCAACGATCACCTCCACGTCCTGACCGACAGCGGCGCGCGGTTCGCGATCGTCTCGACCGCCGCGCTCGCCGCGACTTTGCTCCCCGCCGTGGCGCGGTCGGGCTGCTGCGAGGCGGTGATCGGGATCGATCCGCTGCCGCGCGAACGGATCGGATCGGCGCGGCTGCTGCAATGGGATGCGCTGCTCGCGCAACGCGCGGACGATGTCGCGGCCTGCGCGCGGGCGGTGGAAAGCTTAGGCCCCGACGATCTCGCCTGCCTGATCTACACGAGCGGCACGGGCGGGGCGCCGCGCGGCGTGCGCCAGCATCATGGCGCGATCCTCCACAATGTCGCGGGCGCGGCGGCGGTGATCGCCGAGGATTTCGGGCTGGGCGACGAGGTGTTCCTGTCGCTGCTGCCATTGAGCCACGCTTATGAACATACGGCGGGTCAGCACCTCCCGATCTCGATCGGCGCGCAGATCTATTATGCCGAAAGCATCGAGAAGCTCGCCGCCAATATGGAGGAGGCGCGCCCGACGATCATGATCGTGGTGCCGCGCCTGTTCGAACTTCTGCGCGCGCGCATCCTGAAGCAGGTCGGGGGACAGGGGCGCGCCGCGCAATGGCTGCTCGACCGCGCGCTCGCGCTGGACGCGAAGGCGAAGCGGGGGCCGCTCGACATGCCCCTCGACCTGCTGCTCGATCGCACGATCCGGCGGCGGGTGCGCGGCCGGTTCGGCGGGCGGGTCAAGGCGCTGGTCTCGGGCGGGGCGCCGCTCAACCCGGAGGTCGGGCGCTTCTTCCGCGCGCTCGGCGTGGCCCTGCTCCAGGGTTATGGCCAGACCGAGGCGGCACCGATCATCTCGGTCAACCGTCCCGCCGCCGGCATCGCCATGGACGGCGTCGGCCCGCCGCTTACCGGATGCGAGGTGCGGATCGCCGAGGATGGCGAGATCCTCGTGCGCGGCGGCAACGTCATGCACGGCTATTGGCGCAACGAGACGGAAAGCGCGCGCGTGCTGCGCGACGGCTGGCTGCACACGGGCGACGTCGGCCATGTCGATCCGGCCGGGCGGATCGTCATCACCGATCGCAAGAAGGACATCATCGTCAACGACAAGGGCGACAATGTCTCGCCCCAGCGAGTGGAGGGGATGCTGACGCTCGAACCCGAAATCGCGCAGGCGATGGTCGCGGGCGACCGGCGGCCCTACCTCGTCGGGCTATTGGTGCCCGATCGCGACTGGGCGGCGGCGCAGGACTCGCCCGATGCGGTCCACGCCGGGCTGGCGGCGGCGGTCGACCGTGTCAATGCGGGCCTGTCGACGACCGAACGGGTCCGCCGCTTCCTGATCGCGGACGAGCCCTTCACGATCGAGAACGAAGCGCTGACGCCGTCGCTCAAGATCCGGCGCCACATCCTGCGCGAACGCTATGGCGCGCGGCTCGACGCGCTCTACGCGCGCTAGCGCCCGGGCTCAGCGCGGCTTGGGGTAGGGCGTGAAGTCGCCGAACGCGCAGGCGCCCGTCGAGATGCCCACCGTCGGCGGCTGCATGAAGACCTGCGCGATGTCGCCCCGGCAGACGCGGCCCGTCGGATGATTGCTGACGATGGTCGTGTTGGGGCGCAGAGCCGGGCAGCCGTCGAGGAAGCGGTTGACGTAATAGGTCCCGCCCACGCGGTAGACGATCGTTGATCCGATCGTCTCGCTGTCGGAGGTGCGGGTGACGGGCAGGCAGCTCACCGGCTGGCCGGGGGTACGCCCCTTGAGCAGCTTGTCGAGCCGCGCCTGGTTCTTCGCGTCGACGCTGGGCCTGGCGGCGTGCGCGGTGCCCGTCATCAGCAGGGCGGCGGACAGGAGGAGGAATGATCGTTTCATGGCCATGAAACGCGCGACATAGCGATCCGTGCCACGGGCTAGCCTGCGAAACCGTCCTTCGCCTGCCGTCGCGCGGCAAGTTCCCCGGCATCGCGGGCGCGCATGAATGGGTTGGTCGCGCGTTCCAGCGCGATCGTGGTCGGAACGGTCGCCTCGCCACGCGCCCGCGCGGCCGCCACATCGTCCGCGCGTCGCGCGAGGTCCGCATTGTCGGGCTCCACCGTGCGCGCGAAGCGGGCGTTGCTCGCGGTATATTCGTGCGCGCAATAGACCTGCGTCTCGGGTGGGAGCGCGGCCAGCCGCTGCAGATTGTCCCACATCTGCGCCGCCGTCCCTTCGAACAGGCGGCCGCAGCCCATTGCGAACAGGGTGTCGCCGACGAACGCCATGCCCGCGTCGGGCAGGTGATAGGCGATATGCCCGGCGGTATGCGCCGGCACCGCCATGACCCGCGCCGCGAACCCGCCGATCGCTGCAGCATCGCCCTCGTCCACCGCGCGGTCGATTCCGGGGATGCGCGCCGCCTCGCCCGCCGGACCGGTAATCGTGCAGCCGGTCGCGGCCTTGATCGCCAGGTTGCCGCCGGTGTGATCGCGGTGCCAGTGCGTGTTCCACACCTGCCCGATCCGCCAGCCGCGTCGCTCCGCCTCCGCCAGCACCGGTGCCGCCTCGGCCGGATCGACCACCACCGTCTCTTCGCTGTCCGCGTCGTGCAGCAGCCAGATATAGTTGTCGGTCAGCGCGGGGATGCGGACGACCTCGATCATCGTCCTACCAGCTTCCGCTGTTGGGCATCGACGCCCACGGCTCCCGCGGGGGCAGGCGCCCGTCCTGCAGCAATTCGATCGAGATGCCGTCGGGGGTGCGGACGAACGCCATGTGCCCGTCGCGTGGCGGGCGGTTGATCGTCACGCCCGCGTCCATCAGCCGCTGGCACGTCGCGTAGATATCGTCCACCCGGTAGGCGATGTGGCCGAAATTGCGCCCGCCGCCATATTCCTCCGGGTCCCAATTGTGCGTCAGTTCGACCTGCGCATCCTCGTCGCCGGGTGCCGCGAGGTAGATCAGGGTAAAGCGCCCCGCCTCGCTCTCCATCCGTTTGACCTCGCGCAGGCCCAGCAGCTCGAAGAAGCGCATCGTCGCGTCGGGATCGCTCACGCGGATCATGGTGTGGAGATATTTCATGGGACGCTTCTAGAGCGCGATCCGGGGGCGGGGAAGCGGAGTCGCGCCTTACTTACCTGCCAGCGCGGCGGCGGCGGCCTTGCCTTCGGGCGACGTGGGGTCGCGCTGCGCGGCGCGGGTCCAGGCCTGGCGCGCCGCCTCGGGCTTGCCCCCGGCCGAGGCGATATTGCCCGCCTCCAGCTGCACGGCGGGCTCGTCGCCGGCCAGCCGCAGCGCCTCGGCAATGTCCTTCTCGGCGCGCGGCAGGTCGTTCTGCCGCCGCGCGAGCGTCGCCGACAGCAGCCAGGGGAAGGGGTCGGTCGGCACGAGGCGCAACCCGTGGTCGAGATCGGTTCGTGCCGCCGCCATGTCGCCCAGCGCGAAATCGGCGCGCGCGCGGTCGATCCGCGCCTCGCCTTCGACCAAAGCCGGCAGTGCGGGGATTGCGAGCGCCTTGTCGAGCAGGGTGACCGCGCGTTTGGCGTCATCGGCGGCGAGCGCGGCATTGCCCGCCTGGCTCCACAAGGCGGCGGCGCGGCCGTCGCGATCCATCTGCGCCTGTTCGGCCGCCTGCTCGAACGCCGCCGCCGCCGGGGTCCAGCGGTCGGCGGCGGCATAAGCGAGGCCGAGGCAATGGCGCGCGGGGATCGATCGGCCCTGTGCGGCCCACGCCTCCGCCTCGGCCACCGCGCGCGCGGGCTCCGATTTGGCAAGCGCCTGGCAGGCGGTGAAGCGCGCCGCGTCCCCGCCCGGCAATTGGGCGAGCGTGAGCGCGAACGCGAAGGTGGCGATCATGCGGTCCTCGTCAATCCCGCCACCGTGTCGCGCAGCAGGGCAAGCTCGCGCGGACCGGACAGGCGATGGTCCCCGCCCTTGACCAGCAGGGTCTGCACGTCGGCTGAACGCAGCGCGCGGCCCAGCCGGAATGCGATCGACGGCGGCACGTCGCGATCCTCCAGCCCGTGCAGCAGCCGCACCGGGCAGTCGATCGCGATCTCGCCGTCCAGCAGCCGGTTGGCCTGCCCGCTTTCCCAGAAGGGCAGGGTGATGACCTCGGGCGTTTCGTAATCGGGCGAGTCGTTCACGATCACGCCGTCGGCCTGCAATGTCGCGCGCTGCCCCTCGTCGAAGCCCCATTCGGTGAAATCGGGCGCGGCGGCCACGCCGACCAGCCCGATTATGCGCTCCGCCCGTTCGAGCGCGACCAGCAGCATCACCCAGCCGCCGAGCGACGATCCGACCAGCAGCAGCGGCCCTTCGGTCAGGCCGTCGATGATGTCGAGCACGTCGTCGCGCCAGTCGTCGAGCGTCGCCTCGCCGAACACGCCCTCGCTCGCCCCGCAGCCGCGATAGTCGAAGCGCAGCATCGCGCGCCCGTTAGCCTCGGCCCAGGCGTCGAGCATCGTCGCCTTGCCGCCGGTCATGTCCGATCCGTAGCCCGGCAGGAAGACGATCGTCGGCCCCGTGCCCGGCCGATGGTCGTAGGCGAGCGCGGGAAGGCCGGGGCGGATCAGCATGTCGGGCATGAACCCGGTGTGGGCGCGCCGCCCGCGCGGTTCAAGCCCGCCGCGTCCGCCCCGTGCCGACGGCGTGCGCGGCGGCGACGGTCAGCCCCAGCAGCAGCGCGCCGACCCCCTGATGCGCCACCGCGATCGGCAGCGCCACGCCCGTGAGCAGGGTCGCGATGCCCAGCGCGATCTGGACCGCGACCAGAACGGCCAGCGCGGTCGCACGCCCGGCACCCCCGGCGCGTGCCGCGCGCAGGCCGAGCAGGATGACGAGCACCGCCGCGATCCATGCCCACCAGCGGTGGACGAACTGGACCACGACCGGGTTCGACGTGAGGTTGAAGGCGAGGTCGCGGCCCTGCATCCACGCCCCCTTCGGCAGCCAGGCGTCGCCCATCTTCGGCCAGCTCGCAAAGGCATATCCCGCGCGCAGCCCGGCGGTGAACGCGCCCAGCGCGAGCTGGACCGCGATCGCGAGGATCGCCGCGAAGGGCAGCAGGCGCAGCCGCGCGCGCCGCCCGGTCAGCAGGTCGAGCGCGGTCCAGATCAGCACGCCGTAGATCAGCATCGCCGCCATCAGGTGCACCGCCAGCCGGATATGGCTCACCTCGGTCCGGTGGGTAAGGCCCGAAGCCACCATCCACCAGCCGATCGCCCCCTGCAGCCCGCCGAGCGCGAGGATCAGCAGGGTCCGCCAGCCATAGCCCTTCGGAATCCAGCGCCGCCACCAGAAGACCGCGAGCACGCCCGCCAGCACGAGCCCGATCAGCCGCGCGAGCAGGCGGTGGATATATTCCCAGAAATAGATCTGCTTGAACCCGGCGAGTGTCATGCCGGTGTTGAAGGCGCGATATTGCGGGATCGCCTTGTACCCGTCGAATTCCTCGCGCCATTGCGCGTCGGTCAGCGGCGGGATGATTCCGCGCACCGGCTTCCATTCGGTGATCGACAGCCCGCTTTCGGTCAGGCGGGTGATCCCGCCCACCACCACGATCGCCAGCACCATCGCGGCGACCACCAGCAGCCACGCGCCATAAGCGCGCGGGCGGGGCGTGGCGGGGCGGAAGCGCGGCATTGCGGGGCTATGCGCCCCCCGGCGGGGGCGCGCAACCGCGCCGCCCGCTTGTGGCGCCCGCGCGGACCCCCTATTTCGTGGGCATGACGGGGCGGCATCACCATAGACTGGAGCAGGGCGCGGACCTGGCGGAGGCCGCGCGCGCGGCGCTCGAAGGGGCGGGCGAGCAGTGGACGCCGATGCGCGCCAGCGTGTTCGGGGTCCTGTCCGCGTTCGATCGGCCCGCCACCGCTTACGATGTCGCGGATTCGCTGTCGCAGTCCGAGGGGCGGCGCATCGCGCCCAACAGCATCTATCGCATCCTCGATCTGTTCGTGGCGCGCAATCTCGCCCAGCGGATCGAGACCGCCAACGCCTATGTCGCCAACGCGCATCCCGCCTGCCGCCACGATTGCATGTTCCTGGTGTGCGAAAAATGCGGCCAGACCACGCATATCGACGACGACGTGCTGACCACGCGCGTGCGCGACACCGCGATCGCGGCCGGCTTCCAGCCCGTCCGCCCGGTGATCGAGGTCAAGGGCCGCTGCCGCGCCTGCGCCGGCGCCTGACACCGGACGCGAGGACAGGCTCCGCACCGGTTCGGCACGGCTGAACCGAACATGCTTGGCGTATTTTGGCGGAGCGCTTAGACCGGGCGGCTACGGAGAAGCCCTGTCTGATGCCTGAACCTACCGCGACGCCGCTCCTCGATCAGGTGATCACGCCGGCCGACCTGCGCCGTCTGGCGCCCGAACAGCTTCGCCAGCTGGCCGACGAACTGCGGCAGGAAACGATCGCGGCGGTCGCTTGCACGGGCGGCCACCTCGGCGCCGGGCTGGGCGTGGTCGAGCTGACCGCCGCGCTCCATTACGTGTTCGACACGCCCGACGACGTGCTGATCTGGGACGTGGGGCACCAGGCCTATCCGCACAAGATCCTGACCGGGCGGCGCGACCGCATCCGTACGCTGCGCCAGGGGGGCGGCCTGTCGGGCTTCACCCGGCGCAGCGAGAGCGAATATGATCCGTTCGGCGCGGCGCACAGCTCGACCTCGATCTCCGCCGCGCTGGGCTTCGCGGTCGCCAACAAGCTGGCGGGCCGGCCGGGCAAGGCGATCGCGGTGATCGGCGACGGCGCGATGTCGGCGGGTATGGCGTATGAGGCGATGAACAATGCCGAGGCCGCCGGCAACCGGCTGGTCGTCATCCTCAACGACAACGACATGTCGATCGCGCCGCCGGTCGGCGGGCTGTCGGCCTATCTGTCGCGGATCGTGTCGAGCCGCGAATTCCTGGGCCTGCGCGAAATCCTGAAAAGGTTCGCACGCCGCCTGCCGCGCCCGATGTGGCAGGCCGCGCGCAAGACCGACGAATTCGCGCGCGGCATGACGATGGGCGGCACCCTGTTCGAGGAATTGGGCTTCTATTACGTCGGCCCGATCGACGGCCACAATCTCGATCACCTCATCCCCGTGCTCGAAAATGTGCGCGATGCGGAGGAGGGGCCGATCCTCGTCCATGTCGTGACGAAGAAGGGCAAGGGCTACGCGCCCGCCGAGGCGGCGGCCGACAAATATCACGGCGTGCAGAAGTTCGACGTCGTCACCGGCGCGCAGGCCAAGGCGCCGCCGGGGCCGCCCGCCTACCAGAACGTGTTCGGCGATGCGCTGGCGCGCGAGGGCGCGCGCGATCCCGCGATCTGCGCGATCACCGCCGCGATGCCCTCGGGCACGGGCGTCGACCGCTTCGCCGCCGCCTTTCCCGAGCGCAGCTTCGACGTGGGTATCGCCGAACAGCATGCGGTGACCTTCGCCGCCGGCCTTGCCGCGCAGGGGATGAAGCCGTTCTGCGCGATCTATTCGACCTTCCTCCAGCGCGCTTATGATCAGGTCGTCCACGACGTGGCGATCCAGAACCTGCCCGTGCGCTTCGCGATCGATCGGGCGGGACTGGTCGGCGCGGACGGCGCGACGCACGCGGGCAGCTTCGACCTCGCTTACCTCTGCACGCTGCCCAACATGGTGGTGATGGCGGCGGCGGACGAGGCCGAGCTGGTCCACATGACGCACACGATGGCGCTGCACGATACGGGGCCGAGCGCGGTGCGCTATCCGCGCGGCTCGGGCACGGGCGTCGCGCTGCCCGAAACACCGCAGCGGCTGGAGATCGGCAAGGGCCGGATCGTGCGCGAGGGCAAGACGGTCGCGATCCTCTCGCTCGGCACCCGGCTGGAGGACGCGCTGAAGGCGGCGGAGAGGCTGGAGGCGCAGGGCCTGTCGACGACGGTCGCCGACCTGCGCTTCGCCAAGCCGCTCGACGTCGCCCTGATCCGCCGCCTGCTCACCACCCACGAGGTCGCGATCACGGTCGAGGAGGGCGCGGTCGGCGGCTTCGGCGCGCATGTCCTGACGCTCGCTTCGGACGAGGGGCTGATCGACGCGGGGCTGAAGCTGCGCACGCTGCGCCTGCCCGACCATTTCCAGGATCACGACAAGCCCGAGAAGCAATATGCCGAGGCGGGGCTGGATGCCGAGGCGATGGTCCAGGCGGTCTTGTCCGCGCTGCGCCACAATTCGGTCGGGGTGGGCGTCGCGGGGTGAGGCGGCTGGTATGGATGGCGCTGCCGCTCCTGCTCGGCGCGAGCGGGGGTGCGCCGATCGAAATCGCGGTCACCGACATCCGCTCGGACAAGGGGCTGGTCCGCGTGAGCGTCTGCCCGCAGGCGAATTTCATGAAGGACTGCCCCTGGACCGGCAGCGCGCCGGCCAAGAAGGGCGCGGTCGCGGTGACCGTGCGCGGCGTTCCGCCCGGCCGCTACGCGGTGCAGGTGTTCCATGACGAGGATGGCGACGGCAAGCTCGGCACCAATTTCATCGGCATCCCGCGCGAGGGGATCGGCTTTTCCAACGACGCCATGCCGCGCCTGATGCGCCCGCGCTTCGATCGCGCGGCATTCGATCACGGCGGCGATGCGCAGCGCGTGCCGGTGAAGGTCCGCTACTTTCTCGGCTGATCGGGCAAAGCGAGGCGGGGGCCGAGCGCATGGGCGGCGGCGCGCAGCCCGCGAAAGCCGATCAGGAACTGGCGCATCGTCTGCACGACATCCGCCATCTGCGCCGGGTCGATCGCCAGTGAGCGGCGCATCGCGGCGCGGTCGAATGCGCCGTCCGGCCGCATCGACACGGTGATCGCGGGCGGCAGCAGATGGCCGACCTCGTCCGACACGATCCGCGCGATCGCAAAGGGCAGGCCGTGCGCGGCGGCGACGCGCGCGGCGACGTGACTCTCCATGTCGACCGCCAGCGCCTCATGCGCGCCGCCCAGCCGATATTTCTCCGCCACCGTGTCGATCATCCGTCCATCGGCGAAGAAGGCGCCGATCCGCGCGCCCGGGAGCGTCCGGGCCAGCGCGTCGCGCCAGGCCGCGTCGCAGGGCAGGCCGACCGCGCCCGTCAGCCGATCGCCGACGATCCAGTCGCCGATCCGCAGCCCCTCAGCGAGACCGCCGCACAGCCCGAAGCTGAGAATGCCCGCCGCGCCCGCGCGGGCCGCGCTCTCCAGCGCCGCCTCCAGCGCGCTCGCCCGGCCGCCACCGGCGATCGCCACCACCTCCGGGCTGGCGATCGTCCGCGTCTCGCGGGTGAAGCCGGTCGCCACCAGGACCGGCGGGCGCGCGCTCACGGGCGCAGGCAGGCGATCAGCGCGCGCACCACCGCCTTGGTCTCGTCCACGTCGCGCACGCGCACCGTGTCGAGTCCGAGCGTCTTGGCGGGATAATCGTTGCCGCCGGGGAAGATCGCGTCGCCCAGGAACAGGATCGCGTCGAGCGGCACGTCGACCGTCTCGCTCAGTTTCTTGAGCCCGTAGGCCTTGTCGACGCCCTCGCGCGTGATGTCGATCGAGGTCGACCCGCCGATATTGACCGACAGGCCGGGCAGCATCGGCTGGAGGATCGCCTGGATCGCCTTGCGCTTGGCATGGTCCGGATCCCATCTGTCCTTCGCGTCGAGCGGCGCCTGCTGGCCGAGCGCGGAGAAGGTGATCTGCGACCCGCGATCCTCGATCTGCGGCCCCCACGTCTTCTCGTCGGCATGGCCGGCCTGCTTGACCGCCTCATGCAGCGCGTTCTTGATCCGGTCGCTTTCGCCCGCGTCGAACAGGTCGGCATAGATCTGCGTCCAGCCGCCGTCCCCGAAGCGGTACAGCTTGGTGCCGGTGGTCGGCTGGATCACGAAATTCTCAAGCCGCGCCTCGGCCGGCATGCGCGCCACCACCTGCGTCTCGAATTGCGGCCAATCCCCGCCCGAGATGATGTCGATCAGAGCGACCTGCGTCAGCTGCGCGAGCAGCCCCGCCATCTCGTCGTCCAGCGGCTGCTTCGACAAAGCGAGCGTGCCGTCGAGGTCGAACGCGATCAGGCGCTTCATCGTCCCGCCTCCACCATCGGCAGCAGGATCGTGTCGATCGCATGCGCCACCCCGTCCGCGTCGTTGGCGGTCGTGACATAGGTCGCCTGCGCCTTCACCGCGTCGGGCGCCTGCCCCATCGCGATCGAGATGCCGGCCCGCGCGAACATCGGCAGATCGTTATACTGGTCGCCCAGCACCGCGACATCGGCCAGATCGACCCCGATCCGGCCCGCCAGCGCGGCGATGCCGTGCCCCTTGTTGGCGTCCCGGTGCGTGAGGTCGAGATAATAAGGCTGCGACATGGCGATCGTCGCCTGATCGCCGATCGCGGCGCGCATCGCGTCCTGCAGCCGTTCGAGCAAAGCCTGATCCTCGCTGACCCAGGTCAGCTTGTCGGCCGCGCCGAACAGCTTTTCCATTGCCGGCTCGATCACCGGATCCTGCCCGGCCGACAGGATCTCGCGCGGGACGTGGCTGTTCTCCGGATCGCGCAAGTACCAGCGCCCATTCGCGAACAGCCACGGCTCGGCGGCGTCGCCCGCAATCTCGAAGCTGCGCGCGACCACCTCCTCCGGCAGGCGGAGGGCTTCGATCGCCTCGCCGCCGGGCGCCAGCAATGTGCCGCCGTTGAACGCCGCATAGGCGTCCGCCGGGCACAAAGCCTCGATCAGGTGCGCGATCCCCGATGGCGGTCGCGCGCTGATCAGCGTGAAGCCCACGCCGGCCGCCGTCAGCCGGCGCACCGCCGCGACCGTGGCCGGGGTCAGGCGCTTGTCATGGTCGACCAGCGTTCCGTCGACATCGCTGATGACGAGGCGGAGCGTCATACGCCGATCGCGTTCCACGCGCGCCCGTCGCGGGCGATCAGCTCGTCGGCGCCGTCCGGCCCGGACGATCCGCGCTTATAGGGTTCGGGCTTGCCCTTCCCCTTGCTCCACGCGTCGAGCACGGGCTGCACCGCCGCCCAGCCCGCTTCGATCTGGTCGGCGCGCTGGAACAGGGTCTGGTCGCCGGTCAGCAGGTCGTAGAGCAGCGTTTCGTAGCCGGTCCGCCCGCCGATCCTGAAATGGTCGGCATAATGGAAATCGAGGTCGATCGGCACCGCCTTCACCTTGGGGCCGGGCTGCTTGACCATGAAGCGCATCGCGATCCCCTCGTCGGGCTGGAGCTGGAGGATGAGCTGGCTGGGCGGCAGATCGGCCATCGCGGTGTCGCGGAACAGCGTGATCGGCACCGGCTTGAAGGTAACGACGATCTCCGTATCGCGCGCCTTCAGCGCCTTGCCCGTGCGCAGATAGAAGGGCACGCCCGACCAGCGCCACGTATCGACGTGCAGGCGCAGCGCGGCATAGGTTTCGATCCTGCTGTCCGACGCCACGTCGGCGCTCTTGCGATAGCCCGCATATTGGCCGCGCACCGCGTCGGTCTTGGCCTCGGCCGGGGTCAGTGCGCGGATCGCCTCCAGCACCTTGGCCTTTTCGGTGCGGACCGCGTCGGCCGACAGATCGATCGGCGGCTCCATGCACACCATCGCGAGCAGCTGGAACAGATGGTTCGGCACCATGTCGCGCAGCGCGCCGGTCGCGTCATAGAAGGCGCCGCGCGTGCCGATGTCGATCGCCTCGGCCGCCGTGATCTGGACGTGATCGATGTAGCGGTTGTTCCACACCGCCTCCATCCACGGATTGGCGAAGCGCGCGACCAGGATGTTCTGGACCGTTTCTTTTCCCAGGAAATGATCGATCCGGTAGACCTGATGCTCGTCGACCTTGGCGAGGATTTGCGCGTTGAGCGCGCGCGCCGAGGCGAGGTCGTGGCCGAACGGCTTCTCGATCGCCACGCGGCGGAAGGCGCCGTCGCGTTCGGTCATCAGCCCGGCATCGGCGAGACGCTCGACGATCGGGCCGAAGAATTGCGCGGGCGTGGCGAGGTAGAAGGCGACGTTGCCGGCATCGGCCAGCCGCGTCTTCAGCGCCTCGAACAGGTCCGGCCCGGTGAAATCGCCCTGAAGGTAGGTGACGCGCGACCGCAGCGATGGCCAGCAGGCGCCGTCGGGCGCGAATTCGTCGAGCGTCTTGCGCAGATCCTCGTCGCTGCCCTCGCGCGAGCCGATGCCGACGATGTCGAGCGCGTCGCCGATCAGCCCGTCGCCGCACAGATTGGCAAGAGCGGGCATCAGCAGCCGCCGCGTGAGGTCACCCGTGCCGCCGAAGATGACGAAGGTGGCGGGCGGCGCGGATTTGGGCGCCGCCCGGCTCATTGCGGGATCTCGACGTGGCCGCCGAAGCCGAACCGCATCGCCGACAGCACCTGATCGGCGAAGGTGTGCTCGACCCGGCTGCGGTAACGCGCGAACAAAGCGGTGGTCAGCACGTTCGCCGGCACCGCTTCCTCCATCGCCGCTTCGACCGTCCACTGGCCCTCGCCCGAATCGGCGACATTGCCCGAGAAGTTGGACAGGGTCGGATTGTTGGCCAGCGCGATCGCGGTCAGATCGAGCAGCCAGGACGAGATGACCGATCCGCGCCGCCACACCTCGGCCACGTCGGCGAGGTTGATGTCGTAGCGCTGGTCCTCGGGCAGCTTGTCCGATGACTTGCTCTTCAGGATGTCGAACCCTTCGGCGAAGGCCTGCATCAGGCCATATTCGATGCCGTTGTGGATCATCTTCACGAAGTGGCCGGCCCCCGCGGGCCCGGCATGGATATAGCCCTTCTCCGCCCGCGAATCGAAATTCTCGCGCTTCGGCGTGCGCTCGATCGTGCCGATGCCGGGGGCGAGCGCGTCGAAGATCGGATCGCGGTCGCGGACCACCTGATCGGGCCCGCCGATCATCATGCAGTAACCGCGATCGAGGCCCCACACCCCGCCCGACGTCCCGACATCGACATAGTGGATACCCTTCTCGTCGAGTTCCTTCGCGCGGCGGATGTCGTCCTTGTAGAAGGTGTTGCCGCCGTCGATCACCACGTCGCCCGCATCGGCCAGCGCGGCGATGTCGGTGATCGTGCTTTCGGTCGGCCCGCCCGCCGGCAGCATCACCCAGAACACGGCCGGAGTCGCGAGCTTCGCCTTGACGTCCTCCAGCCCGGTCGCGGCGATCGCGCCCTCCTTCGCCAGACCGTCGACGGCTTCGGCATTGCGGTCATAGACCACCAGTTCGTGCCCCGCCCGCATCAGCCGGCGGGCGATGTTGGCGCCCATCCGGCCGAGGCCGATCATCGCGATCCGCATGAAGATTTACTCCGTTAGTTGAGGGCTTCGATCACCAGCGCTTCGAGCGCGGCGAGGTCGCCGGTCTTGAGGTGAACGCGCAGCGTGCGCTGGCCGCGTTCGGCCAGTACGTCGAGGTCGCCGCGCGCCTGCGCCACCTGCACCACGCCGAAGCTCGCCTTGCGGCCGGGCACGGGCAGGTCGGGATCGGCCTCGCGCGTGATTTCCAGGAACACGCCGCTCTTCGGCCCGCCCTTGTACGCCTGCCCGGTCGAATGGAGGAAGCGCGGGCCGAAGCCGGCGACGGTGGCGACGGCGCGCGCCTTCACCACCGCATCGCGCATCCGCGCCACCGACGCCTCATGCGCGTCGTTGCGCTCGTGATAGACGAGGAAGCCGACATAATCGCCGGGGCTGGCGCTTGCGAAATGCGTCCGCAGGATCGTCAGCGCGTCGGCGGGCGCGAGGCCGTGGTCGCCGGGCGCGAAGAAGGCGATGCCGCTTTCCTCGTGGAACGGCGTCTCGGGCGCGAGGCTGCCCGACGCTTCATAGGCGTCGACCAGTTCGCGCGTCTTGATCTTGGCGTCCTCGACATCGGGCTGGTCGAACGGGTCGATCCCGATCACCGCGCCCGCGATCGCGGTCGCCACTTCCCAGCGGAAGAATTCCTGCCCGATCAGCGCGCGGTCGGCGAGCGTGATCGTGACCACGGGCTGCCCCGCCGCCGCCAGCTTGTCCGCCAGCCCGTCGAGATCATTCTCGCCGGCCAGCGTCAGCAGCGCGAACACGCGGTCCGCGCCATAATCCTCGACCGGGGCGAGCGGTTCGAGGTCGACGGGGACGATGCCCTTGCCGTGCTTGCCGGTCGATTCGGCGATCAACTGCTCCAGCCACGCGCCCACCGGCTCCAGCGCCGGCGTGGCGAAGATGGTCAGCTTGTCGCGCCCGGCGATCGCCGCCTCGCCCAGGATCGCGCCGAGCTCGACGCCCGGATTGACCGCGGGCGGCGCATCGCCGCCGCATGCCTGCACCATCGGCGCGGCCTTGGCGAAGAAGTCGCCGACATCGATGCCCATCATCGCCGCCGGGACCATGCCGAACACCGACAGCACCGAATAGCGCCCGCCGATCTCCGGATCGCCGAGGAAGATGGCGTGATAGCCATGCTCCTTCGCCAGCTTTTCGAGCTTCGATCCCGGATCGGTCACCGCGACGAAGCGGCTGCCGTCCTGCCCCGCCAGATCCCAGAAATAGGCGCGCAGCAGTTCGGGCTCCATCGTCGATCCCGACTTGGACGCGACCAGGAACAGCGCCTCCTGCGGATCGATCGCCGCCGCGACGGTCGCGATTTGGCCGGGATCGGTCGAATCGAGCGCGTGGACGGTCGGGAAGCCCGCGCCCGCGCCGATCACCTCGGCCAGCACTTCCGGCCCGAGGCTCGATCCGCCCATGCCGAGCAGGACGACGTCCTTGTGGCCCTTGGCCTTCTCCGCCAGCGCCTGCAGCGCGTCGAGATCGACCTGCTCGCCCTTGCCGGCCGCCAGCCAGCCGAGCCACTTGGCCTCCTCGCCGCCGGTCCACAGGCTCGCATCCTTGGCCCACAGCCGCCGCGACCAAGCTTCGGCGCGCGCCTGCTCCAGCCGCGCCTTGACCTTCGCCTCCAGCCCCTCGGGAAGCTGCTTGGCGAAGCCGGCAAGCTTGTCGCCCGCCAGCAGCGCGCGCTTCGACGCCACCGCGCCGAGCAGCGCGTCGGCGGCGTCGGCGAACAGCTTCACGCCGTCCCTGACGAGATCCCGCGTGACGCCCGCCAGGTCGAGGCCCAGCCGTTCGGCCTCGGCCAGGACGTGCTTGGCCGCGTCGATATCGGCGTCGAGCGTGCGCGCCAGCGTGCCATGGTCGCGGAACGCGTCCATCGTCTTGGGCGGCAGCGTGTTGACCGTCTCCGGACCGATCAGGCTGTCGACATAGAGCGTGTCGGGATAGGCCGGATCCTTGACCCCGGTCGACGCCCACAGCAGCCGCTGCGGGTTCGCGCCCTTCGCCGCCAGCGCGGCCCACCGGTCCGACTTCACGAAGTCGAGATACCATTGATAGGCGATCTTGGCGTTGGCGATCGCGACCTTGCCGCGCACCGCCTTCAGCGCCTCGCTCTCGGCGTCGCCGTCCTTCACGCGCGTGTCGATCTTCTTGTCGATCACCGCGTCGATGCGGCTGACGAAGAAGCTGGCGACGCTGGAGATGCGGTCGATGGGCAGGCCCTTGGCGACGCGCGCCTCGAGTCCTTCGACATAGGCCATCGCCACCGCGATGTAGCTGTCGAGGCTGAACAGCAACGTGACGTTGATGCTGAGCCCCTCGGCGATCAGCGCGCGGATCGCGGGGACGCCCGCCTCGGTCCCCGGCACCTTGATCATCAGGTTTTCCCGGTCGACCATCGCGTGCAGGCGCAGCGCCTCCTCGACCGTGGCGCTGGTCTCTTCCGCCAGATAGGGCGACACTTCGAAGCTGACATAGCCGTCGAGCCCGCCGGTGCGGTCGTAGACCGGCTTCAGCGTATCGGCCGCATCGCGAATGTCGCTGACCGCCAGCGCTTCGTACGTGTCGGTGATGGTCGCGCCGGCATTCGCCTGGACGAAGCTCTGGAACTCGGCGTCATAGGCATCGCCCTGGCCCATCGCCTTTTCGAAGATGGCGGGGTTGGAGGTGACGCCGGTCACGCCATCCTCCTCGACCAGCTTCTTCAGGCCGCCTTCGGCCTGGAAGGAGCGATCGACGAAATCGAGCCACGGCGCCTGGCCGCTGTCACGGAGCTGTTCGAGAAGACTGGCCATCTGTTACTTCCCCACCAGTTCGTTGGCGATCTTCACCACATTGTCGACGGTGAAGCCGAACTTGTCCTGCAGCTTGGCGAGCGGCGCCGATGCGCCGAAGGTCGACATCGTGACCGTGCGCCCCTTCGATCCGACATAGCGGTCCCAGCCGATCTCGCCGCCCATCTCGACCGCCACGCGCGCTTCGACGCCGGGGATGAGCACGCTGTCCTTGTACGCCTGGTCCTGCCGCTCGAAGAGATACCAGCTCGGCATCGATACGACCCGCGCGCGCACGCCTTGCGCGGTCAGCCTCTCATAGGCCTGGACGACCAGCGACACTTCGGATCCGGTGCCGATCAGGATCACCTCCGGATCGTCCGCGCTCGCCAGGACATAGGCGCCCTTGAGCAGCCCTTCGGCCGAGGCATATTTTTCGCGGTCGAGCGTCGGCAGCGCCTGGCGCGAGAAGATCAAAGCGGTCGGCGCGTCGCCCTTCTTCAGCGCCGCGCGCCACGCCCAGGCGGTCTCGTTGGCGTCGCACGGGCGGATCGTGTCGAGGCCGGGGATCGCGCGCAGGCTGGCGATATGCTCGATCGGCTGGTGCGTCGGGCCATCCTCGCCGACGCCGATCGAATCGTGCGTGAACACGAACGCGACGCCCAATTCCATCACCGCCGCCAGGCGGACCGGCGGGCGCATGTAATCGGAAAAGACCAGGAAGGTCGCGGTGTAGGGGCGCAGGTGCGACAGCGCCATGCCGTTGGCGATCGCCCCCATGCCATGCTCGCGCACGCCGAAATGGAGGTTGCGCGCGTCGTAGCTGCCCGCCTGGAACGATCCGCCATTGTCGATCAGCGTCTTGGTCGACGGCGCCAGATCGGCCGATCCGCCGATCAGCCACGGCACGTTGGCCGCGATCGCGTTCAGCACCTTGCCGCCCGCATCGCGCGAGGCCATGCCCTTCTCGTCGGCGGGGAAGGTCGGCACGTCGGCGTCCCAGCCCTCGGGCAGCGTGTCGGACAGCAGCGCGTCCAGCTCCTTGCCAAGTTCGGGCTGCGCCGTCTTGTAGCGCTGGAGCGTGGCTTCCCATTCCTCGCGCAGCGGGCGGCCGCGATCGGCGATCGCCTTGTTGAACCGCTCGGCCACGCCGTCGGGGACCAGGAACTGCGCGTCGGCCGGCCAGCCGTAGCGCTCCTTGGTGCCGCGAATGTCGTCGGCGGTCATCGCCTCGCCATGCGCCTTGGCGGTGCCGGCGATCGAGCTGCCCCATCCGATGACGCTGCGCACGACGATGAAGGTCGGCCGGTCGTCGGTCGCCTTGAAGATTTCGATCGCCCGCGCGACGGCGGCGGTGTCGTTGGCATCGTCGACATGGACGACGTTCCAGCCATAGGCTTCGAAGCGCTTGCCGACATCCTCGTCGAACGCGAGGTCGGTGCCGCCCTCGATCGAGACGTGGTTGGAATCGTAGATCCAGCACAGGTTGGACAGCTTCAGGTGGCCGGCCAGGCTCGCCGCCTCGCTCGCCACGCCCTCCATCATGCAGCCGTCGCCGCCGAGGCAGTAGACGTCATGGTCGAACAGCGTGAAACCGTCGCGATTGTAGCGCGCCGCCAGCCAGCGTTCGGCGATCGCCATGCCGACCGAATTGCCGCAGCCCTGCCCGAGCGGGCCGGTGGTGGTCTCGACCCCCGAGGTGTGGCGATATTCGGGGTGGCCCGGCGTCTTGGAGGACAGCTGGCGGAAGTTCTTGATGTCGTCCAGGCTGACGGCCGGCTGGCCGCTCGGCTTCCCGTCGCGGTCGATCTCCTTGATCCCCGCAAGGTGGATCAGCGAATAGAGCAGCATCGACGCATGGCCGACCGACAGGACGAAGCGGTCGCGGTTGGGCCAGTCGGGCCGATCGGGATCGGTGCGCAGGAATTGCGACCACAAGGTGTGGCCCACCGGCGCCATGCCCATCGGCGTTCCGATATGGCCCGAATGCGCCTTGGCCACGGCGTCCATCGAAAGGGTGCGGATCGTGTCGATAGCAAGCCGGTCGGGCGACCCGTCCTCGTGGAAGGTGGAGGGGGCAGGCTGAGTCGACATGATGGTCCTTCCGTGGCTGTCGGCGCGGGATGCAAGGCCGATAGACCCGTTACGAACGTCCACGCAACGGCTGCCGCGTGCTTAGGCTCCTTTCATTACGCGCAGGCTTCGACTTTGGTTACGCCTTGGGCGCCGCCGGCGCGCCCGGCCGTTCGATGCGCGAGACGATTCCATCGCGCGCGACATAGGCGGCGTCGACCTCGTCGACGAACAGGCCGTGCCCGACCACGCCCGGGATGCACGACAGCGCACGCGCCAGCGCGAGAGGATCGGCGATCGCGCCGAACCGCGTGTCGAGGATCGGATTGTTCTGATCGGTGCGCCATTCCGCGCCGTCGCGCAGGCGCAGCACGGGCGTCCCGCCGAGCGCCGTCAGCCGGTGCGCGACGAACGCGCGGGCGAAGGGCAAAACCTCGACCGGCACGGGGAAGTTCTCCCCCAGCGACGCGACCTGCTTCGATCCATCGGCGATCACCACCATCCGCCGCGCGGCGGCGGCGACGATCTTCTCGCGCGTCATGGCCGCGCCCGCGCCCTTGATCGCGATGCACGCGCCGTCGATCTCGTCCGCGCCGTCGATGCACAGGTCGATCGCGGCGACTTCGTCGAACGGGCGGACGGTCAGGCCGCCGGCGATCGCCTGCCGCTCGCTCGCCAGGCTGGTCGCGACCGCCTCGATCCGCAGGCCTTCGCCGGCGCGGCGCGCCAGTTCGTCGATCAGGAAGGCGGCGGTCGATCCGGTGCCCAGCCCGACGAGCATCCCGTCCTCGACCTCGGCGGCGGCGGCGAGCGCGGCGAGGCGCTTGTCTTCATCCTGGCTCATGGGCGGCGCTTGCCGGCCGCTTCGGGCCAATTCAATCAAAAGTTCATTTGCGCAAAGGGGCCGCGGCCGTCAGCGTCGCCGCCTGAACAGGAGGGCCGCGATCCAGCCGAGCAGCAGCGACAGCCCGATCGCCGTCGCGCCGTACAGCGCGGGGCGGCGCGCCGCCGCGACCGTCACCAGCCGCTCGAACCCGGTCTTGTCGATCACGATCTCGCGCGTGGCCGCCGCGATCACCGTCCCGTTGCGGACGAGGTAGGTTTCGGCGGTGAACAGCCCGGTCGGCACGCGCGGCGGCACCGGCACCTCGGCCCGGTACAGTACGCCCTCGCGGATCGAGACCGCGTCGGGATGCTCGCTATAAAGATGCGCGTTGCGCTTCAGCGTCAGGAATCCTTCGCGAAAGCGCTGCCGCTCGGCCAGGTTATCGCCCCCCTCCTGCCGCAGCGGCAGGTTGGCGACGCCCAGCCCGAACCGCCACGCGACCGGGAAGGGCACCAGATCGTCGACCGGCCGGTCGCTCGCCACCGCATAGAAAGCGGGCGCGTCGCGGAAGATGGCGGTGGCGTGGTTCACCCACATGCCGCCGACCTTCGCCTTCTCGCGCAGCACCACGCTTTCGGGCGGCCCCTTGACCACCACGATCACCTCGGTGTCCGCGCGCGGCTTCTGGCGCGGGGGATAGAGGATCGCGCCGAACAGCAGGAGCTTCGCGCCGGTGAAGCTGTAGGCGATCTCGATCTGCGTGTCGGACACGTCGGTGACGAGGCGGGGCTGCGCCGCGCCGAGCAGGAGGGGCGCGAGCAGCGCCACCGCGACCGCCCTCATAAGGGCTGCACCGTGTAGATCGCCTCCGGCCGCCAGGTCAGCCCGGCCCCCATGCGGATCGCGACGAGCAGCACGATCACCGCCAGGATCATGCGCGCAATCTCGGGCTGCACCTTCTGCACCAGCCGCGATCCGATCTGCGCGCCGATCGCCGATCCGACCAGCAGCAGCGCCGCGAGCACCAGGTCGACCGCATGCGTCGTCAAAGCATGGACCATCGTCGTCGCGGCGGTGACGAACAGCCCCTGGAACAGCGAGGTGCCCACCACCACGCGCGCCGACACGCCGAACAGGTAGATCATCACCGGCACGAGGATGAAGCCGCCGCTGACCCCCATCAGCATGGTCAGCAGGCCCGACACGATGCCGAGCAGCAGGGGCGCGAGTGGCGAGATGTAGAGCCCCGCGCCGTAGAAGCGCCAGCGGAACGGCAGGGCCGCGATCCAGCGCGGGCGACGGCCGAGCGGGGCCGCGCGCGTCGCGCCGCTGCGCTTGGCGAAGAAGGCCCGGACCGATTCGTTCAGCATCGTGATGCCGATCCAGCCGAGCAGCCCGACATAGAGCAGCGCCACCACCGTATCGATCTGGCCGCTTTCCTGCAGCAGGCGGAAGACGGGGCCGCCCGCCACCGCGCCGATCGCGCCCCCCACGACCAGCACCGTACCCATCTTGAAGTCGACGCCTTTGCGGCGGCTGTGCGCGATCACGCCCGACACGCTCGATCCCGTGATCTGCGTGGCCGACGACGCGACCGCCACCGCCGGGGGGACGCCGTAGAAGATCAGGAGCGGGGTGGTGAGGAAGCCGCCGCCGACCCCGAACATGCCCGACAGCACGCCGACGCCGCCGCCCAGCAGCACGATCACCAGCACGTTGACCGGCAGGCCGGCAATGGGAAGGTAGAGGTGCATGCGACATGCATTAGAGCCGAGCGCGGGCGGCGCGACAACCCCGGCCTCCACCGCATCGCGATGACGAGGTATTCTGATACCACTTCAAAATGCGGCCGTTTTGCTTGACTTTTCGGCCGTGCCGACGCATTTGCCCGCCATCGGCGCCGTCCCGTGCAGGGGCGGCGCGATTGTTTTCGGGCCGGCCGCTCATGGCTGCCCTCCAGATCAAGGGTCAAGTCCATGCGGACGCTGTCAAAGCAGACCAAGTCGGCCACGCCGTCGACGGTCGAAAAGAAGTGGCATCTGATCGATGCCGAGGGTCTGGTCGTCGGCCGCGTCGCCTCGATCATCGCCAACATCCTGCGCGGCAAGCACAAGCCGAGCTTCACGCCGCACATCGACTGCGGCGACAATGTCGTCGTGATCAACGCGGACAAGGTCCGCTTCACCGGCAAGAAGCTGGGCCAGAAGGTCTATTACAAGCACACCGGCTATCCGGGCGGCATCAAGGGCATCACCGCGGGCAAGGTGCTCGACGGGCGTTTCCCGGAGCGCGTGCTGGAAAAGGCCGTGGAGCGCATGATCCCGCGCGGTCCGCTCGGCCGCCAGCAGATGCGCAACCTGCGCATCTTCAACGGCACGGAGCCTGACCATGCCGCGCAGAATCCCGAGATTCTCGACGTCGCGTCGATGAACCGCAAGAACAAGGTGGGCGCATAATGTCCGACACCCGTCAGTCCCTCGCCGATCTGGCGAACCTCACCAGCCAGCCGGCGCCCGCCGCTGCCCCCGCGCAGACGGCCGCCCCGGTTGCCGACTCGGCCGATGCCGACGCCCCCGCCGCGCCGGAAGCACCCGTCCAGCCGTCGACCCCGCTGCGCGAGCAGCAGATCGACAAGCAGGGCCGCGCCTACGCCACCGGTCGCCGTAAGGACGCCGTCGCGCGCGTCTGGCTGAAGCCGGGCTCGGGCAAGATCACGATCAATGGCCGTGATCAGGAAATCTATTTCGCGCGTCCGACGCTGCGTCTCGTCATCAACCAGCCGTTCGGTGTCGCCGAGCGCGAGGGCCAGTATGACGTGATCGCGACCGTCGCGGGCGGCGGGCTTTCGGGCCAGGCCGGCGCGGTCAAGCACGGCATCGCCCAGGCGCTGACCCGGTACGAGCCGATCCTGCGCTCGCCGGTCAAGCAGGCCGGCTTCCTGACCCGCGACAGCCGCGCGGTCGAGCGTAAGAAGTACGGCAAGGCGAAGGCCCGCCGCAGCTTCCAGTTCTCGAAGCGCTAAGCGCCTCGCCAGAACGGCCTTACGAAGGGCGGGCCCCGGGTGCCGGGGGCGCCCGTTTTGGTTTGGCTCCCAAGTCAAAAGCTGACTTTGCTTTTTTGCTGCACGATTTATACCACTTGAAGCCCGATGGGATTATGACCATCGTTCTGCCGCACGGGGTATTATTTCGGGGAGGCGAGGAAGGGACCATTCGTAAAAACTTGATTGAGCAAAACCACATCGATGCCATCATTGGCTTGCC
>NZ_JBMDXG010000202.1:0-6689 GCF_048594985.1 Sphingomonas sp.
GCCCAGTTGCTTGGGGCTACCGATGGTGAAGGGGCCCCCGGCTGCCGCGTGGATGATCCCTTCGAGGCGGACGATCTCCTCACCGAACTGGGTGGACAGGCGGTGGAGCTCCTCGCGATCGACGAGGATGCCGGCGCGTTCCATCTCGGCCACGATCGGCACCAGCGGGCGATCGACCAGTTCGTAGACGCGGGTCGCCTGCTCGCGCGAAAGGCGCGGCTTCAGCCGCTGCCACAGGCGGAGCGTGACGTCGGCATCCTCGGCCGCATATTCGGTCGCACGGTCGAGCGGCACGAGATCGAAGCTGATCTGGCTCTTGCCGGTGCCGCACACATCCTTGAACTGGATGCAGGCATGGTCGAGGTGGCGCTTGGCGAGATCGTCCATGCCATGCCCGCCGAGCCCCGCGTCGAGATCGTAGGACAGGATCATCGTGTCGTCGTAGGGCGTCACGTCGATGCCCGCCCGGCGGAACATGATCAGGTCGTATTTGAGATTCTGCCCGACCTTGAGCACCGCCGGATCCTCGAGCAGCGGCTTGAGCTTCGCCAGCACGAGGGGGCGGTCGAGCTGCTCGGGCCGCTCGGTCAGCAGATCCTCGCCCCCGCGGCCATGGCCGACGGGGATATAGCAGGCCTTGCCCGGCGCGACGGCCAGGCTGATGCCGACCAGATTGGCGCGGATGCAGTCGAGGTCGTCGGTTTCGGTATCGACCGCGATCACGCCCGCGTCGAGCGCGGCGGCGACCCAGCGATCGAGCGCCTCCTCCGTCACGACCGTTTCGTAATCGGCGTGGACGAAGGGCACCGCATCCTCGACCCGCGCGGGCAAAGCGGCGCTCGCCTCCTCGCCGCCCAGCTTGGTGAGGAGCGAGCGGAAGCCCTGATCGGTGAGGAAAGCCTGGAGCGGCTCGCGCGGGAGCCCCTTGAGCGCGAGATCCTCCAGCGGCTCGGGCAGGGGGCGGTCGCATACCAGCCGGACGAGCTCGCGGCTGAGGCGGGCATTGTCGGCATGGTCGATCAGCGTCTGGCGGAGCTTGGGTTTCTTGATCGTCGGCGCGGCGGCGAGCACGCCTTCCAGATCGCCGTAGGTGTTGATCAACTCGCTGGCCGTCTTGGGGCCAACGCCGGGCACGCCGGGCACGTTGTCGACGCTGTCGCCCATCAGCGCGAGCACGTCGCCCAATTGCTCGGGCAGCACGCCGAACTTCTCCTGGACATGCTCGACGCTCAGCCGGCGGTTGTTCATCGTGTCGAGCAGATCGAGCCGGCCGGGTTCGATCAGCTGCATCAGATCCTTGTCGGACGAGACGATCGTCACCTTCCAGTCGGCGGCGAGCGCGGCCTTGGCATAGCAGGCGATGATGTCGTCGGCCTCCAGCCCCTCCTCCTCGATGCAGGGCAGCGAGAAAGCGCGCGTCGCATCGCGGATCATCGGGAATTGCGGCACCAGGTCCGCCGGCGGGGGCGGGCGATGCGCCTTGTACTGATCGTACATGTCGTTGCGGAACGTCTTGGACGAGGCGTCGAAGATCACCGCCATATGCGTCGGCCCGTCGGCGGCGTGCAGATCCTCGACCAGCTTCCACATCATCGTGGTGAAGCCGTAGACCGCGCCCGCGGGCTGGCCGTGCTTGTTGGTCAGCGGCGGCAGCCGATGATAGGCCCGGAAGATATAACCCGAGCCGTCGACCAGATAGAGATGGTTGGAAGACATGCGCCGACGGGCTTAGCGGGTGCGGGGGCGGCGGGAAAGCCGCCCCGCGCTCAGCCGATCGCCTTCAGCGCGGCGGCATGGTCGCGGATCGCCGCGAGCGTCGTCGCGTCGCTGTCGAACACGCCGTACCAGCCCTGTGGCTCGTGCGGGGGATCGCCGAGATAGGACAGGTCGCCGCGCCGGAAGACGTGATCCTCGTGCATGGTCCGCCCTTCTCCATTCCAGGCCCAGAAGTTGGAGCCGGCGAGCGGCCCGCCGGCGCGCGCATCCGACAGCACCGCGTCGTAGATCTGGCCGTAATAAAGGTCCCGCCACGCGGTCGTGGCGGCGGGATCATACGCCTTCGCGCCGTCGCGGGGATAGCCGAACTCCTCGATCACCAGCGGCTTGCCCAGCGTCTTCGCCAGCGCGATGTGCGCGGCGATATAATCGGCCACCTTCCGCCGCCCGGCTTCATGCGTCCCGGGGAGGTCGGTGTCGCTGACCCAGCCCCAGTTGAGCGGCCAGATATGCGCCGTCAGATAATCGATCGGGCCATCATGCTCGGCGAGCACGCAAGCCGCGTCGTCGAGGCAGCCTTTCAACCCTTCGCTGCCGGTGCAGACGAGGTGGTTGCGATCGACCGCCTTGATGAGGCGGGCGGCCTCGTCGACCCATTTCTGAAAGCCGGCCATCGTCTTGACCGCCACGGCCTTGCTGCCCGCCGGGCGCGGTTCGTTGCCGAGCTGCCACGCCATGATGGTGGGATCGTCGCGATAGGCGCGCCCGGTGATGCTGTTGGTGCGGCCGACGACCGAGCGGACGTAAGCGTGATACAGCGCCACCGCCCGTCGGTTGCCGTAGAAGGCCGAATTCCAGTCGGCGAATTCCGGCCATGGATGGTCGGGGTCGTTATTGTCCATGAACTGGCCGCCGTTCACCCAATAGAGATAGGCGCCCATGCCGCCCGACCATTCCCAGAAATTGGTGAGGTAGAGCACGGCGAACATGTCGCGCTTCGCCATTTCGGCGAGCAGATAGTCGAGCCCGGCGAGCAGGTCGGCATTGTAGCGATCGGTGCGGTCGCGAAAGGCGGGCGTGATCGCATTCCTGAGCGGCGAATCCTCCGACGAGGCGAGCACGCGCAGGTTGGTGATCCCCAGCGCCTGCAACCGGTCAAGCTCGCGGCGCAGCCGGTCGCGATTGCCGTAGGCGGTCGCCGCGCCGAGATAGGCCCCGTACCAGATATTCGCCCCGGCATAGCGATAGGTCCGGCCGTTGCGGACGAAACGCAGGCCATCGACGCGCACGAAGGGCGAGGCGGGCGACGCGGCGGGCAGGGTGGCCGCGAACAGCGCGGCGGCGGCCCCGCTCAGCAGGCGGCGGCGGGTGGTCATCATGGCATGTTCCCCCTGATTTGTGGGAAGGATGCCGCATAATCCGCACCGCGCAACCCCGCTTGCGCCATGGCCGATTGCAGCGCATCACGCCACGAAACAATCGGGAGAGCCCTTCGATGCGCCACCTGTTCGCCGCTTCCGCCGCCTTCGTCGTCTTCGCGCTGCCGGCCGCCGCGATGGCCCAGAGCTCCGTCCTTGCCGCCGCGGTCAACAATCCGGCGCGCCCGCAGGAGGAAAAGGCCCGCGACCGGTATCGGCATCCGCTGGAGACGCTGACCTTCTTCGGGGTGAAGCCCGAGCAGACGGTGGTGGAATATAGCCCCGGTGGCGGCTGGTACACGCACATCCTGATGCCGCTCGTGGCGAACAAGGGCCGTTATGTCGCGGTCGTCGGCAACAGCCCGCGCGCGATCGAAGGCGCGACGAAGCTGGTCGCGGGGCTGCCCGGCGCGGGCGCGGCCAAGGTGTTGCCGTTCGATCCCGCCAATGCGTCGATGGGCCTCGACGGCACGGCCGACCGCGTGCTGACCTTCCGCAACGTCCACAATCTGTTGATGGCGGGCGCCGGCAACGGGCAGGGTGACAAGGTCGCGCTCGCTTTCTTCCAGGCGGCGTTCAAGGCGCTGAAGCCGGGCGGGGTGCTGGGCGTGGTCGATCACCGACTGCCCGAAAGCGCGGACGCGGAGCGCGAGCGCAAGAGCGGCTACGTCAAGCGCTCCACCGTGGTGGCGCTGGCGACGCGCGCCGGCTTCAAGCTGGACGGCGAGAGCGCGGTCAACGCCAATCTCAAGGACACTGCCGACTGGCCCAACGGCGTGTGGACGCTGCCGCCGTCGCTGCAGCTGGGCGAGCAGGACAAGGCGAAATATCTCGCGATCGGCGAGAGCGACCGGATGACCTTGCGGTTCGTCAAGCCGCAGTGAGACGTTCGGCGCGCGGCTAGATCGAACCGGGCGTCCGGTCGCGGGCGGCCTTGGACATATCGCCTTCTAGCCGCGCATCCCATGCGAGCATCGCGGTCTCGGCCACGGCGGTAAGGTCGGAGAGTTCGACTCCATCGCGCGCCAGAACCGACATCCCGTTCTGCACCGCCTGCACAAACCGGGCGAGCGCGTGGGCATCCACAGACGCGGGGATCTCGCCTGCGGCTTTTCCCTGCGCGATCCGTTGCTCCAGCCGGCGGAGTGTCTCCTTGCGCGCCGATACGACCAAGGCACCGAGTTCATCATTTCCTTCAGCGCCGACCGCCGAGAGCGTCACCATGCAGCCGTTGCACGCCCGGCTGAGGCCTTCTGCCGTATCGTAGAGGAAGGCCGCGACCGCCCCCCGCGCCGTATCGGCCGAGAAAAAGCCACCCCACCCAGTCGCCTCGTTCAGCTTTCCATATTGGGCGAGCGCCTCGGCATAGAGTGCCTGTTTCGATCCGAACGCGGCATAGAGGCTGGGCGAGTTGATCCCCATCGCGGTCGTCAGATCGCCGATCGACGTCGCTGAATATCCCTTGGTCCAGAACAGATGCATCGCCGCAGTCAGCGCGGCGTCGCGATCGAAGGCGCGCGGCCGCCCGCGACGGCTCGCCGCCTCCTTCCCCATCCTTCCGGCCGGATTTTGCATCGATCGATACATAATGGCTTGACGCGTGGCTGCATAGCACCCACTAATTATGTATCGATCATCACAGAAAGGGATTGACCATGGAATTGGCCGGGAAGCGCGCACTCGTCACGGGCGGCTCACGAGGTATCGGCGCCGCGATCGCCGCAGCATTGGCGGACAAGGGCGCGGAGGTCGCGATCACCTACGAGCGTTCCGGCGATCGTGCGGCGGCACTGGTGGAATCGATCACGGCCAAGGGCGGCAAAGCGCATGCGATCCAGGCGGACAGTGCCGATCCGGCGGCGATCCAGGCTTCGGTCGATACCGCGGTAGAGCGGCTTGGCGGTCTCGACATCCTGGTCAACAACGCGGCGATCGCGCGCTACAGCCCCATCGCCGATTTCCCGGTGGAGGATATCGACGCGCTGCTGGCCGTAAACATCCGGGGACCGATCCTCACGACCAAGGCGGCAATCCCGCACTTCAAAGCTGGCGCGCGGGTCATCAACATCGGATCGGGCGGCGCGGATCGTATCGTCGGCGCGCCCGGAACGGTCTATTACATGACCAAATCCGCGCTCCAGTCCTTCACGCGCGGCCTGGCGCAGGAACTCGGGCCGCGTGACATCACGGTCAACCTCGTCCAGCCCGGCTCGACCAATACGGATATGAACCCGGAGACGGGTGAATTTGCGGACTTCCAGCGCCGCATCCTCCCGCTCGGCCGGTTCGGCCAGCCGGAAGACGTGGCCGCTGCGGTCGCGTTCCTCGCTACCCCCGCTGCGCGCCAGATCACCGGCGCGATCCTCAACGTCGACGGCGGCGCCCTGACCTGATGGCATGCTTCGGCCGCGCACGACCTTCGCGGACGCGCGCGGCCAGGCATCGCGCTCAGGGGATCAGGATCGTATCGCGCGCCTCGGTGGCGGTGTCAGGATAATCGAGCGTGTAATGCAGTCCCCGGCTTTCCTTGCGGGCGAGCGCGGAGCGGACGATCAGGCCGGCCACGACGATGAGGTTGCGCAATTCGATCAGGTCGCCGGTGATGCGGTAATTGCCGTAATAATCCTCGACCTCCTGCGCGAGCAGGGTGACGCGGTGGAGCGCGCGTTCCAGCCGCTTGGTGGTGCGGACGATGCCGACATAGTCCCACATGAAGCGGCGGATTTCGCGCCAATTGTGCTGGACGACGACGTCCTCGTCGGAATCGCGGACGCGGCTTTCGTCCCACGGGCGGATCGCGCCGGGCGGGGGCAAATCGGCCCAGTGGGCGCTGATATGCCTGGCCGCCGCCTCCCCGAACACGAAGCATTCGAGCAGCGAGTTGGAGGCGAGCCGGTTCGCGCCGTGCAGGCCGGACATGGTGACCTCGCCCGCCGCATAGAGGCCGGGCAGGTCGGTCCGCCCGTTCAGGTCGATCATCACGCCCCCGCACGTATAGTGCATCGCCGGCACGACCGGGATCGGCTGCGTGCGGATGTCGATGCCGAGCGTCAGGAGCTTGGCGAGGATGGTC
Source organism: Sphingomonas sp. (assembly GCF_048594985.1). Lineage (GTDB taxonomy): Bacteria > Pseudomonadota > Alphaproteobacteria > Sphingomonadales > Sphingomonadaceae > Sphingomonas_I. The sequence goes on from NZ_JBMDXG010000202.1 coordinate 6,208, forward strand.
GGGAAGTGATGCTCGATGAAGGCGGCCGGCTTGTGGCTGATGTCGAGGTGGACGAAGTCGAGACCGAGGCGCTTGATCTCATGGTCGATCGCGCGCGCGACGATGTCGCGCGGGGCCAGTTCGGCGCGGGGATCGAGATCGGGCATGAAGCGGTGGCCGTTGGTGGGCAGCTTCAGGAGCCCGCCCTCGCCGCGCATCGCCTCCGTGATCAGGAAGTTCTTGACCTCCAGATTGTAGAGACACGTCGGGTGGAACTGCATGAACTCCATGTTGGAAACGCGCGCACCCGCCCGCCACGCCATCGCGATGCCGTCGCCCGTCGCGCCACGCGGCGCCGTCGAATAAAGATAGGTGCGCCCCGCCCCGCCGGTCGCCAGGATCGTCGCGCGCGCGGTGTGGAGCTCTACCGTCCCCGACGCGCGGTCGAGCGCGTAGACGCCCCAGACGTTGCCCGCGCCCGAGTAGCGCTCCTCATGCCGGCT
>NZ_JBMDXG010000203.1:0-14615 GCF_048594985.1 Sphingomonas sp.
AAGGTACTGATTTCCGACAAGATGGACCCGCGCGCCGCCCAGATCTTCCGCGAGCGCGGGGTCGAGGTGGACGAGATTACGGGCAAGACGCCCGACGAGCTGAAGGCGATCATCGGCGACTATGACGGCCTCGCCATCCGCTCCTCGACCAAGGTGACGAAGGACATCCTGGAGCACGCCACCAACCTGAAGGTGGTCGGCCGCGCGGGCATCGGCGTCGACAATGTCGATATTCCCGCCGCCAGCGCCAAGGGCGTCGTCGTGATGAACACGCCGTTCGGCAATTCGATCACCACCGCCGAACATGCGATCGCGCTGATGTTCGCGCTCGCCCGCGACCTGCCCGAGGCCGACAAGTCGACCCAGGCGGGCAAGTGGGAGAAGAACCGCTTCATGGGCGTCGAGGTCACGAACAAGACGCTCGGCCTGATCGGCGCGGGCAATATCGGATCGCTCGTCGCCGACCGCGCGCTGGGCCTGAAGATGAAGGTGGTCGCGTTCGACCCCTTCCTGACGCCCGAGCGCGCGCTGGAACTGGGGATCGAGAAGGTCGAGCTGGACGAGCTGCTGAAGCGCGCCGACTTCATCACGCTGCACACGCCGCTGACCGATTCGACCCGCAACATCCTGTCGGCCGAGAACCTCGCCAAGACCAAGAAGGGCGTGCGGATCATCAATTGCGCGCGCGGGGGGCTGATCGACGAGGCGGCGCTGAAGGCGGGCCTCGACGGCGGGCATATCGCGGGCGCCGCGCTCGACGTGTTCGTGAGCGAGCCGGCCAAGGAAAGCCCGCTGTTCGGCACGCCGGGCTTCATTTCGACCCCCCATCTCGGCGCGTCGACGACCGAGGCGCAGGTCAATGTGGCGATCCAGGTGGCCGAGCAGATGGCCGATTATCTGGTGTCGGGCGGCGTCACCAACGCGCTCAACATGCCGAGCCTGTCGGCGGAAGAGGCGCCGAAGGTGAAGCCCTATATGGCGCTGGCCGAACGGCTGGGCGCGCTGGTCGGGCAGCTGGCGGGCGACACGATCAAGAGCGTCGCGGTCGAGGTCGAGGGCGCGGCCGCCCAGCTGAACCCGAAGCCGATCACCGGCGCGGTGCTGGCGGGCCTGATGGGCGTCTATTCCGACACGGTGAACATGGTGAACGCGCCGAGCCTAGCCAAGGAACGCGGGCTCGACGTGCGCGAGGTGCGCCACGATCGCGAGGGCGATTACCACACGCTCGTCCGCGTGACCGTCGGCACGGCCGAGGGCGAGAAGTCGGTCGCCGGCACCCTGTTCGCCAATTCGGCGCCGCGCCAGACCGAGAGTTTCGGGATCAAGGTCGAGGCCGATCTGGCCGGGCGGATGCTGTACATCGTCAACGAGGACGCGCCGGGCTTCATCGGCCGGCTCGGCACCACGCTGGGCGAGGCGGGCGTCAACATCGGCACCTTCCACCTCGGCCGCCGCGCGGCGGGCGGGGAGGCGGTGCTGTTGCTCTCCGTCGACCAGCCGGTCGAGGCGGAGACGCTGGCGAAGGTCAAGGCGCTGCCCGGCGTGAAGATCGTCCAGGCGCTCAGCTTCTGAGCCATGCCACCGGGCGCCCGCGCGGCGCCCGGTGGAATATGCTGGCGCGCCGCAGGGTCGCCGGTAAAGTGCGGCATGCGGCGCGCGTTCATCCTTAAGATACTGGGCAGGGCGTCGAGCGCGGTGCTTGCGTGCGTCGCGCTTGCCAGTTGTGCGAGCTTGCCCCGCGAGCGATTTGCCGCGTGTCGGGGCGATATACGCCCGCCCGCCGTCACCATATCGGACTGGCGGGCGAGCACGACGCTGGATGTCCTGACCTACAATATCGAGGGGCTGGGATGGCCGGCGCGGTCGGGTCGCGGCCCCGCTTTGCGGCGGATCGCGGCGATCCTGGCCGACCTGCGGCAAAAGGGGCGGGGGCCCGACATCGTCCTGTTCCAGGAGGTGTTCTCGGGCGCGGCGGTCAAGAGCGTCGCGCGGTCCGGCTATCCCGATCTGGTCACCGGGCCGGGACGCACGCAGCGTGGGCCGAAGGCGGCGGACGTGACGCTGCCGGGCCGCAGCAGGCCGCGCAAGGGCGAGCTGGGCATCCGGCTCGCCACATCGGGACTGGTCATCGCCAGCCGTTTCCCGGTGATCGCGACCGCCTCCGAACCCTTCTCGCGCGCGAGCTGCGCGGGGTTCGACTGCCTTGCGAACAAGGGGATCGTGCTAGCCCGGCTGGCGATCCCGGGCGTGCCCGACCCGATCGACATCCTCAACACGCATATGAATTCGCAAGGGGCGTCCGGGGTCGCGCCGCCGCGCTATCTCGCCTCGCATCACGCGCAGGTGCATGAGCTCAGCCGGTTCATGGAGCGCAACAGCATCCTCGGCCACCCGATCATCCTGGGCGGCGACTTCAACATGCGCCGGTCGCCGTCGCGCTTCGCCGTGTTCCGCGCGGCGCAACCTCTCGATCTCGTGCACCAATATTGCCTGGACCCGGCCAATGGTTGCGACGTGCGCATGTCGTGGGATGGGGACGAGCCGTGGATGGACACGCAGGACCTCCAGCTGTTCGCCAGCGGCAGCCGTGTCGCGGTGGCGCCGATCCGGGTCGCGGCGATGTTCGACGGCAATGACGGCATCCCGGTCCTGTCCGACCATGACGGCTTTCGCGTGACCTACCGGCTGAGTTGGGATCGAACGGTAGCGGGGCAGGGCGTTTGCGACCGGCTTCCTCGGCCGGATTGACCGATAGGCATGGTGAGGCCGACAGGGAGAGAGGGGAGACGATCATGGCGCGCGAATTGAGGCCGTTTCATCTTGCTTTTCCGGTGCACGATTTCGCCGCCGCGCGCGCCTTCTACGGCGGGCTGCTCGGATGTCCGGAAGGGCGGAGCGCTGCGGCGTGGATCGATTTCGACCTCTACGGGCACCAGATCGTCGCGCATCTCGATCCGGCGGCGAAGCCGGCGGCGCATACCAACTCGGTAGACGGGCATGACGTGCCCGTGCCGCATTTCGGGGTCGTGCTGGGGTGGGACGAGTGGCACCAGCTGGCGGACCGGCTGAGCGCGGCGGGTGTCCGCTTCGGCATCGCCCCGCATATCCGGTTTCAGGGACAGGTCGGCGAGCAGGCGACGATGTTCTTCACGGATCCAAGCGGCAATGCACTGGAGTTCAAGGCATTTCGCGATCCGGGGCAGTTGTTCGCGCGGTAGCCTGCACGACTGGTCGCGGATGAGACTCGGGTCATCGCCTGCCGGGTTGTGCGAACATGGTCCAGCCGTAGGCCCGCAGCACAAGCAAGGGGATGCGCATGCGAAACATCGGATTGGCCGCGACGGTGGCGGCGCTGACGCTGATGACGGCGCCTGCGCGGACGGAAGGGTTGGGCGTGGAGGGCAATTATGCCCGCGCGACCGGCCGCTGGGGCGGGGAGTTCGGCGCGGGCTATGCGCTCGGGCTGGCCGGATTCAGCCTGACGCCGAGCGCCGGGCTGTTCGTCCGCGACGGCGGCACCAAGGCCTATGGCCGGATCGAGGCGGCGTACCAGATCCCGCTGTCCGCGCGGATCGGCGCGGGCGTGCGCTTCAGCGGGGACAATCCCCGGCCCTATGCGACGGCGGCCCTGCCGGTCCTGCCGCTGGTGGCGGTCAAGGGCAATGTCGGCCCCAAATATGTCGCGCTGGGGCTGACGGTCGGATACTGAGCGCACGGCCCCGGCCTGTGGGTCGCGCGGCGGCGCCCCGTCAGGGGTGCTTGAACCGCCCGACCAGGCCGGAGCTCGCCTTGGCGTGGCCGGAAAGCTTGGCGAACAGCTCCTCGCGCGTCAGCCCGTCGGGGAGCGCGTCGGGATCGAGATCGGTCGCGATCGCCACCCACGTATAATGATGCCAGCTCGTGTCGGGGGGCGTGCAGGGGCCGCCGAACGTGGTCAGCTTCTGCGTGGTGACGCCTGACTTCCAGCCTTTGGCAGGCAGTGACACCTCCCCCTCGGCAAAGGAGGTACGGCTCGGCGGGACGCCATAGGCGACCCAGTGGGTGGTGCCGAGGCCAAGCGTTCCTTCCGGATCGATCATCAGGAAGGCGAGGCTCTTCGTACCCGCCGGCACGTTCGACCAGGACAGTTGCGGCGAGACGTTCCGGCCGACGCAATTGGGATTGGTCGGGATGTTGCCGGCATGTTTACGCGCGAGCACCGCGCCGTCGGCGAAGCTCGTGGAGCTGAGCGTGAAGGGCTCGGCGGACGCGGCCATGGCGAGACCGGCGGCACCCGCCGCCATCAGCAATTTTCCGATCATGCTCATCCTCTCGATCGCGCGGGCCACCGCCGTTGCGGGGCAGCCGTTCCTCAGGCCTTGCTATGGTCTTCCAGCATCTTCTCGCCGCCGGAGCGGACCGCAGCACCAATCATGCCCGAGAACATCGCCAGCATCGGCGGGAGCGAGACATGGACGCGCACGACAGTGTCCTGCACCTCCATGCGCGCGGGGATGCGCTGGCCCATCACGCCGATTTCCAGCGCCATTTCATAGTCCGACGGCCAGGAGGCGTGCACCTCGCCGACCGCGCCCGGCATATGCCCGGCGAGATCGCCGACCCGGGCCTTCATCCGCTCACGCGCGCGATCGCGGCCAAGGCTATGCGGCACGTCGATGGTGACCGGGACCGACATCAGCGCGCCGATACCCGCCAGATGACGTTGCCGACATCGTCCGCCACCAGCAGCGCGCCGGTACGGTCGATCTCCGTCCCCACGGGCCGGCCGTGCGCTTCGCCATCCTCGGTCAGGAAGCCGGTGAGCAGATCGACCGGCTTGTCCTGCGGCTTGCCGCCGCGGAACGGCACGAACACCACCTTGTATCCCGACGGCGGCTTGCGGTTCCACGAGCCGTGCTGGCCGATGATCGCGCCCTGGGCGAAGCGCGGCCCCAGCTTCGCCTTGTCGGTGAAGGTCAGGCCGAGCGAGGCGGTGTGGGCGCCGAGCGCGTAATCGGGACGGATGACGTAGGATTGGAGATTGTCGGGATCCTCGCCCGGCCGCGAGTCCACATACCCGCCCCAATAATACCACGGCCACCCGTAGAAGCCGCCGAACTGCACGCTGGTCAGATAATCGGGGACGATGTCGGAGCCGAGCTCGTCCCGTTCATTGACCACCGTCCAAAGCTGCTTGGTCGTCGGCTCCCACGCCATGCCGTTCGGGTTGCGGAGGCCATAGGCATAGATGCGATGGTTGCCGGTCGTCGGATCGATTTCCCAGATCGCCGCGCGGCCCTTTTCCGCATTCAGGCCGTTCTCACCCACATTGCTGTTCGAGCCGACCGTGACGAACAGCCGCTTCCCATCGGGGCTGGCGACGACGTTCTTGGTCCAGTGATAATTGATGACCGAAGGCAGATCGACGACCTTGACCGGCTTGGCCGTGACCCTGGTCTGGCCGACGGCGAAGGGCACGCGGACAAGTGCATCGGCATTGCCGATGTAAAGCTGGTCCCCGACCAGCGCCATGCCGAAGGGCGAAACGAGCCCGTCGATCAGGACAGACCGGCTTTCGGCGATGCCGTCGCCATCGGCATCGCGCAGCAGGGTGATGCGATTGGCGCTGGGCGTGTTCGCGCCGACCCAGCTCATTACCCAGCGTCGCGCGCGTTCCTTGAGGCTCATCGTACTCGCGGGGCGCTTCGGGGCGTTAGTCTCGGCCACGAGCACGTCGCCATTGGGCAGCGGCAGCATCCAGCGCGGGTGATCGAGACCGCTGGCAAAGCGCTGAACCTTCAGGCCGGGCGCCGCCGCGGGCGCCTGATCCGCGCCCCAGCCGATCGGCTTGGCGACCTTGACCAGCGGGAACAGGCCGGACCTGGGCGCGTCGATCTCGGGCCGCGCGCCCTGGCTGGCCGTGATGTCGCGCGCCGCGCTCTGCCGATATTCCGAGACCTTGAAGATCGCGAAGAGGATGATGATCCCGGCGACGATCACCGCCAGCGCGACGAGAAGGGCTCGCTTCAGCATCGCGCCGCAATGCCTCAATCAAGCGGCGGTGTCACGCGTCGACCTCGGCCGTCAGTGGCGGGTGGAGGCGCAAACGCTGGACCCGGCGCGGCCCCGCCTCGACCACTTCGAGGCGCCAGCCGGAGGGGTGTGCCACGGTCTCGCCCGCCTGCGGCACGTGACCGGCAAGCACGGTGGCGAGCCCGCCGAGCGTATCGACATCCTCCTCCACCTCGGCCAGCCGGGGGTCGATCATTTCTGCGACGTCGTCGAGTTCCACTCGCGCGTCGGCGCCCCAGATGCCGTCGTCGAGCGGGACGAGCATCGCTTCGGGCGCCTCGTCATGCTCGTCCTCGATCTCGCCGACGATCTCCTCGACCAGATCCTCGATCGTCACCAGCCCCTCGGTGCCCGAATATTCGTCGAGGACGATGGCGAGGTGCGTGCGCGTGGCGCGCATTTCGGCCAGCAGATCGATCACGCCCATCGATTCCGGCACATAGCGCGGCTGGCGGATCAGCGGCGCGATCGTGTCCGGCGCGGCCTCGCCGCGAGCGAGGATGGCGAACACGTCCTTGACGTGGATCATGCCCACCACTTCGTCCAGGCTGTCGCGATAGACGGGGAGGCGACTGTGCCCGGCATCGGCAAAGGCGGCCACCAGATCGGCGAAGGCGATCGTTTCCGGCACGGCGATGATCTCGCCGCGCGGCACGCCCACGTCGCCCGCGCTGCGTTCCCCGAATTCGAGCAGGTTGCGGAGCATCTGCCGCTCGGCGCTCGACAGGTCGCCCTTGGCCGGCGCCTCGTCGCCATGTTCCTCGATCGCCTCCTCGATCTGGTCGCGGAGCGTCGGCTCCTGCTCGTTACCGAAGAGAAGATTGCGCAGTCCGGCCCACAATCGGCCGCCGTCTGAGTCCCGGTCGTTGTCGTCAGGCATCGTTCGTTTCAGGCCTCGCGGACCGCATAAGGGTCGGAGATACCGAGCGTCGCCAGCGCGGCGCGCTCAATCTCCTCCATTGCATCCGCCTCGGCATCTCCCTGTTCGTGGTCGTAGCCTAGCAAATGAAGCGTGCCGTGGACAATGAGGTGCGTGGCATGTTCGTGCAGCGGCACGTCCTTTTCGGCCGCCTCGCGCCCGGTCACGTCGCGCGCGAGCACGATGTCGCCCAGCAGCACCTCGCCATCGTCGCTATTGTCGAGCGCCTCGAGCAGATCGGCCTGCACCATCGGGAAGGAGAGGACGTTGGTCGCCTTGTCCTTGCCGCGATAATCGCGGTTGAGCGCGCGCACCTCCTCGTCCGAGGTGAGGCGGACGGATACTTCGGCAGCATAGGCGGCGGTCGCGATCGGGCCGTAGGCGCTGGCCTCCACCGCCGCCCGCACCGCGCGATCGGCAAGCGCGGACCAGTCAAGGTCGGGCCAGCCGGCCTCGACCGCCGTTTCCACATGGATCATGCCGGAAGCGCCCCTTCGCCCTCATAAGCCTCGACGATCCGCCCGACGATCGGGTGGCGGACGACGTCGGTCGCGGTGAAGCGGGTGACGGCGATCCCGTCGACGCCCTCCAGCCGCGCCACCGCATCGGCCAAGCCGGACTTGCCGATGTCGGGAAGGTCGATCTGGCGCGGATCGCCGCACACCACCATGCGGCTGTTCTGGCCGAAGCGGGTGAGGAACATCTTCATCTGCGCGGGCGTGGTATTCTGTGCCTCGTCGAGGATGATGAAGGCGTCGGACAAGGTGCGGCCGCGCATGAAGGCGATCGGCGCGATCTCGATCTCGCCGCTCGCGATGCGGCGTTCGACCTGCTCGGCGGGGAGCATGTCGTAGAGCGCGTCGTAGAGCGGGCGGAGATAGGGATCGACCTTCTCCTTCATGTCGCCGGGCAGGAAGCCGAGCCGTTCGCCCGCCTCGACCGCCGGGCGCGACAGGATCAGGCGCTGGACCTGGCCCTGGATCAGCATCTGCACCGCCTGCGCGACCGCGACATAGGTCTTGCCCGTTCCCGCCGGGCCGAGCGCGAAGATCACGTCGGCGCTGTCCAGCGCGTGCATGTAGCGCGTCTGCGTGGCGGAGCGGGGGACGATCGTCTTCTTGCGCGTCCGGATCATGATCGCCGGCGCTTCGGACACATCCGCGCGGATGATGCCGTCGAGCGTCGGTTCGGCCGACATCTGGATCACGGCGTCGACCATGCCGGCATCGACATTCTCGCCGCGCACGATGCGGTGGTAGAGGCCGGTCAGCACCTCGCGCGCGCGGCCGGCCGCCTCGGCCTCGCCCTCGATCTGGATGCGGTTCCCCCGGGCGCTGACATAGACGCCCAGCCGATTTTCGATCGCGACGAGATTCTGGTCATATTCGCCGAACAGGCGGCCGAGCAATTGCGGCCGGTCGAACAGGATTTCGAGGCGGGCGCGATCGCCGGCCTGGGCGGGGACGGGCTTGCGGCTCATTCGGTCCTTTCGAGTCTGCGCAAGCGAGGATGCGGCGGGCCGGCGCGGAATGCCAGCGGGATTCAGATCACCCGATACGAATCCTTGCCCACACCGGGAGATGATCGGACGCGTTGCGGGCGAGCGGCGAGCGGTGGACGCCATAATCCTCGACCAAGATCCCATCACTGACAAAGATCCGGTCGCGCCGCCCGATGGTTCGACTCGCGTGGAAGCTGGGGCCGAGCGGTACGGGATGGAAGTGCGCGCCGAAATCGCGCAGGCAGCCGCCATTGCCCCATTCGTTGAGGTCGCCCGCCATCAGCGTCGGGAGCATTTCGTCCTGCTGGCCAAGCTCGCTCAGCACCGCGCGGGCCTGCCGTCGGCGCCACAGTCCGGACAGATCGAGGTGCATGCCGATAAGCCGCAGCTTCCTGCCGTCCACCACGACATCGGTCAGGACCGCGCCTCGCGGCTCCAGCGCGGGCAGGTGCAGCGGGCAATGGCGCAGGATTTCGACGCGCGGGCCGATGAGGACCGCGTTGCCGTGCCAGCCCAGGCTTCCATGCCGCATATCGAACGGCACGGGGCGGTAGGTGCCGTGGTCGGCGAGCATCGACGGTGGGATCGCGCTCTGCCGCGCGCCGAAGCGCCGGTCGGCCTCCTGCAGCAGCACGATGTCCGCGCCGATCTCGCTCAGGATCTCGAGGATACGGTCGGGACGGCGGCGGCGGTCGGCGGCGATGGCCTTGCGGATATTGTAGCTGGCGATGAGGACCATGGGACGTCGAAAGCCTGTCGCGGAAGGGAGTTCCTTTCGCTGTCGCAACGGGTGCGGCAACGCTGCAACAGCTTACGACTATTCCGCAGAAGTCCCCGGATTTATTGCGGTGCGAAAGCGCCAAGTGTAGAGCGCGGGCATGCTCCACCAGCGTGAAAAACACGCGGAGCGAGTCATAAAGCTGTCATGCGAGAAGGCCAGAGGCCGCCGCATACGCTAAAAAGGGGTCACCAATGAAGAAGTTGCTCGCCGGTTGTGCGATCGCGGCGCTCGCCGCCAGTGCGGTCCACGCGCAGGAAACCACCTCGACCATCCGGGGCAGTGTCATGTCCGGGGGTGCTGCAGTTGCGAACGCCACCGTGACGATCCTAAACGTGCCGACCGGCACGCGCACGGTCGTGACGACGAATGCGTCGGGCGCGTTCAATGCGAACGGCCTGCGCGCTGGTGGCCCTTACTCCGTCAGCGTCGCGGCGCCTGGCTACGGCAACGTCCAGATCACCGATATCAACACGATTGCGGCGCAGGCGTACGACCTCCCGATTGATCTGCCGGCCGCCGCCGACGCAGCGCAGGACGTCGTTGTCACGGCGTCGCGCCTGCCGACCGCGCGCAACCTCTCGCAGGGTCCAGCCACCGTGCTGTCGACCGCGCAGATCGCCAACGTCGCGACGATCAACCGCGACATCCGCGATCTGATGCGTCGTGATCCGTTCGCGCGCCTCGACGATACGCCTTCGGGCGGCCGCGCGGTCTCGTTCGCGGGCCAGAATGCTCGCTTCAACCGCTTCACGGTCGACGGCGTGCCGATTACCGACAATTTCGGCCTCAACCCGGATGGTTTGCCTAGCCGCCGTTCGCCGATCCCGCTCGACGCCATCGGCCAGTTCCAGACCAAAGTCGCGCCGTATGACGTCCGCGAAGGCAATTTCCAGGGCGGCACGACCAACGTCATCCTGCGTTCGGGCACGAACGAATTCCAGGGCACCGGCTTCTACAGCTATTCGTCGGACGAACTGACCGGCAAGCGCACCAAGGCGGGACCGGGCGTCCCGACCGGCCGCGTCACGCTGCCTAATTTCGAGATCAAGAATTACGGCGCCGAACTGTCCGGTCCGATCATCAAGGATCGCGTGTTCTTCATGATCGCCGGCGAGCGGCTGCGCGCGCCGAGCCCGATCCCCGAGGGCCCGAGCGACAACAATGCCGGCACCGCCATCCCAAACCTGACGCAGGCGGACATCGACCGCGTGGCCTCGATCGCGCAGTCGCGCTATGGCTACGATGTCGGTGGCGTCATCGACAGCAACCAGGACAAGGACGACCGCCTGGTCGCAAAGATCGACGCGAACCTGTCGGAAACGCAGCGTCTCGCGCTGACCTACACCTACGCCAAGGATTCGATCGTCCTCATCAACAATGCCAGCGCCAACCCCAGCTCGCCGAGCCTGGGCTTGTCGTCGAATGCCTACGTCCAGGGCAACCGCCTGCACACCGGCGTGGCGCAGCTGAATTCCGACTGGTCGGACGATTTCTCGACCGAAATTCGCGGCTTCTACAAGGACTATAAGCGCCTTCAGGATCCGCTGCAGGGCCGTGGCTTCGCCGAAATGCGCGTCTGCACCGCCGCCAATTCCGACCGTGGCAGTCCGGGCTCGGCCGGGGCGGGGGCATCGGTCACCTGCGCGCCCGGTTCGGCGGTCGTGGCCTTCGGCCCGGACGTGTCGCGCCAGTTCAACGCGCTGCGGACCAAGACCTGGGGCGGCCTCGTCCAGGCGCGCCTGACGCAGAACAACCATGATCTGCGCGTCTTCGCCGACATCCAGCATGCCGACGTGTTCAATGCCTTCCTGAGCTCGTCGAACCCGCGCGCGGGCACCACCGGCTCCTATTACTTCGACTCGATCGCCGATTTCCAGGCGGGCAATGCGCAGCGCTTTGGCTACACCAACGCCGTGCCGTCGCTGAACCCGGACGATGCGGCAGCAGGCTTCAAATATTGGACCTTCACGTTCGGTATTCAGGATACGTGGCGGATCAGCGACCTGCTGACCTTCTCCTACGGCGCGCGCTACGACATGTATGCGAGCAACAGCCGGCCGGCGATCAACACCACCTTCCTCAACCGCTACGGCTATGACAACACGGCGTTCCTGAATGGACGCGGCGTGTTCCAGCCGCGCTTCGGCTTCGACTACAAGCCGCTGCCGCGTCTGACGGTGCGTGGCGGCCTCGGCATCTTCTCGGGCGGCGCGCCCGACGTCTATGCCTCGAACAGCTTCTCGAACACGGGCGCGCTGTCGAACGTGATCGACGTTCGCCAAGTGAACAACGGAACGTATGAGGGCACCGGCCTGCCGTCGCAGGCCGTCGGCAGCGCGATCCTGACCAACGTTAATGGCAGCACGATTCCGGCGGCGGCCAACACCTATCTGGCGGGCGGCATCTCCGCCGCGGCGACCAATGCGATGGATCACAATTTCAAGATCCCGTCGCAGTGGCGTGCAACGCTGTCGGCCGACTGGAATCCCGAATTCGAGAACTTCCTGGGCGGCGGCTGGACCTTCGGTGCGGACCTGTTCTACTCCGATGTCCGCAACCAGGTATATTGGACCGATTTCCGCTCGGTGCCGCTCGCCGGCTCGCTGACTCCCGACGGCCGCCAGCGTTACCAGTCGCTGACGAGCTTCGCCGATACGCTGAACGACATCATTCTGACCAACACCAAGAAGGGCCGCAGCTATGTCGCGGTCGCACGGGTACGCAAGGACTTCGATTTCGGTCTCGGCCTGGGCGGTGCCTTCACCTACCAGGACATCAAAGATCAGACGCCGGCGACCTCGTCCACGGCGGGTTCGAACTATGCCAACGGCGCGTTCCTCGATCCGAACGGTGCAGCCTATGGCGTGTCGAACGACGAGGTGAAGTACAATTTCAAGTATGACGTCACCTTCGAACGCGCCTTCTTCGGCGATTACAAAACGACACTGGCGCTATTTGGCGAAACCCGCATCGGCCGGCCGTTCAGCTACACTTTCCAGGATACGTCGAGCGGCCGTAGCTCGATCTTCGGCACGACCGGCTCCAGCGCCCGTTACCTGATCTACGTGCCGACCGGCATCAACGATCCGCTGGTGACGTACGACAATGCGCAGACCGCCGAAACGCTGAACAATTTCTTCGAATCGTCGGGTCTGGCAAAGTATCGTGGCAAGATCGCGCCGCGTAACGCGTTCAACTCGCGCTGGTTCACCCGCATCGACCTGCACGCCGCGCAGGAACTGCCGGTTCCGGGCTGGGGCCGCGCGCGCGTGACCCTGTTCGCGGACATCGAAAACTTCACTAACATGCTCAACAAGAAGTGGGGTCAGATCCGCGAATACCAGTTCCCCTATACCGCAGTTGCGGCGCGGGTGACCTGCCTGACCGCCACCGGGGCGGCGGTGACCAACACCAGCCAGGCTTGCGCGCAATATCGCTACAGCCTGCCGCAGGCGACGCCGACCGACACGATCTATCCGCGTCAGTCCCTGTTCGCGGTCCGCCTGGGCGCGCGCTTCAGCTTCTGATCGATCGTCCGAACTAAAAGGCCCCGCCGTTCCTGATGGAGCGGCGGGGCATTTTTTTACCCCGGTGTCCGGCGGGGCGGCGGCCGCGTCGTGCTCGGTCAGCTTGCCGCGTATTCGGGGCCGGCCGCTTCCAGTACGTCGGTGAAGCGCTGGCGCCACCACAGCACGTCTTCGGTCGACACATTCTCCATCATTGCCCGCCAGCGTTCGATCCGTTGGTCACGCGGCATCTTGAGCGCGAGGAGGAGAGCGTCCGAAAGCTCCTCGGCGCTGTAGGGATTGACCAGCACCGCGCCGACCGCGAGCTGCGCGGCCGCGCCCGCGAAGCGCGACAAGATCAGCACGCCGGGATCCTCCGGATCCTGCGCCGCGACATATTCCTTCGCGACGAGGTTCATGCCGTCGCGAAGCGGGGTCACGAGCCCGATCCGCGCCGCGCGGTAGATGCCCGCCAGCACGTCGCGCGGATAACCCTGGTTGACGTAGCGGATCGGCACCCAGTCGACATCGGCATAGACGCCGTTGATCCGTCCCGCGATCCCCTCGAGCGAGGTGCGAATGCGCTGATAGCTTTCAACCTCGCCGCGCGAGGGCGGCGCGATCTGGAGGAGGAAGACTTCCTTGCGCTCCTCGGGATGTTCCTGGAGGAAGCGTTCGTAGCCGAGGAAGCGTTCCTCCAGTCCCTTGGAATAATCGAGGCGGTCGACCCCCACGATCATGTCGCGCCCGACCGCGCTGTCGCGCATGCGGCGAAAGGCCAGCTTGGCGGCGGTCGACCGCGATGCGGCGACGAACTCCGTAGCGTCGATCCCGATCGGTGCGGACACCAGCCGCAGCGTGCGATCGTCCAGCCGAAGCACGTCCGGCTCCTCCAGCACGGCGCCCAGCTCGTGGATGGCGAAATCGCGGAAGGAATCGGCCCATTCGTCGGTCTGGAACCCGACCACGTCATACGCGAACAATGTCCGCGTCAGATCCGCCGCCTCGGGCAGCGTCGCCATCAGCCGGCGCGGGGGCCAGGGGATGTGCAGGAAGAAGCCGATCCGGTTGCGGCACCCCCGTTCGCGTAGCCCCTGGCCGAGCGGGATCATGTGATAATCCTGGACCCAGACGATGTCGTCGGGCTCGATCAGCGGACGGACGGTGTCGGCGAAGCGATCGTTGACGCGCAGATAGCCGCCGGCGAACCCGCGTTCATATTCGGCGATATCGATCCGATAGTGGAAGAGCGGCCACAGCGTCCGGTTGGCGTAGCCGTTATAATATTCTTCGATATCCTGTTCTTCCAGGTCGATCGTGGCGGTGGTGACGCCGCCCGCCCGCTGGAAATTGATATGGCCGGTGAAGGTCTCGGTCGTCTCCCCCGACCAGCCGAACCAGATACCGCGATATTCGCGCAGCGCCGCCTGGAGCGCGACCGCGAGCCCGCCCTGCGCTCCGCCGGTCGGGGAGGGGGTCGAGACCCGGTTGGAGATGATGATGAGGCGGCTCATCGGATCGATGTCCATGGTTTGCTCAGAAGGCCGGCGCAGTTAATGATGCCGACCAGCGAATAGGTCTGGGGAAAGTTGCCCCACAATTCACCCGTCACGGGATCGATATCCTCCGACAGCAGGCCCGATTGGGTGCGCCGCTTCAGCATTTCCTCGAACAAGGCCCGCGCCTCCGTCTGGCGGCCGGTCAGGTGTAGCGCCTCGATCAGCCAGAAGGTGCAGACGTTGAACGCGGTTTCGGGCAGGCCGAAATCGTCCTCCGTCGCGTAACGCAGCATATGCGACCCGCGCCGCAAGCCTTCCTCCACTGCCTTGAGCGTGCTGCGGAAGCGCGGATCGTCGG